>CAZRCN010000025.1:0-24615 GCA_964598575.1 uncultured Victivallales bacterium
GAAACGTTTTTACATAACTCTTATGTAAAGACAACACTTGCGTAACCTCTTCAATATATGTCTACCATAATGAAAACCCGTATATGGCCGTGGATCGCGCTTTATCTGCTCTTACTCCCCGGAGTACGTGCGAGCGAATCGGTGCACACACACCCGGCACCTGTGCGTCAACATGAGCGGGCTGCCAGACTATTAGAGCGAAAAGCCGTGACCTTATCCGGGGAGGGGACAAACACGGTGCGTTTTGCGGTCGTCCGTACCATTATCGATTCCGAGCATGTGCTTTCCGCCCTGCAACAGGCCTATGATAGCATGTTGCCAGAGGGAAAAGCGCCAGAATTTTCCATTACTCTCAAAGCCCCAAAGCAGTATCTATATGTAGATGCAGATGAAGCATCAACCATCATAGAGGAAGTTTTTCGAACGAGCGATGACACATCAGCAAGCCTTTATCTCTTTATGGAGGGAAAGCGCTTCTTCGGGTCGTTTGAAGCGTTAACGGTTATTCAGGCGCAAGCTGTAAACAAACAATCGATACAATGGCATATCGACGTATATGCCTGGCCGGACAATGGGCTATCCCGGTTGGTTGCCCGCATGGGACTCGTGAACCGCTATTTCCGCACACAAACCGAGGAGCTCACAGAATTGGTGCTGAAGATCGGCCGCTATATGCATCAGAATCCGAGCTGATACGTCAGGGACGGATAAGGTCGGATTTGCGCCGCAACCTGTCGCCCAAAAAACGGATGGGGCGGGGTGCTACGGCTGTTAGGGCGCCCAACACGATCAGCATGCTAGCCGGCCAGAACGTCCATTGCGGTGTTTCCCCCAATAGAAAGAATGCCATTGTCGTGGCAAACACGAACTGTCCCATATTGACGATACTTACGACTTGTCCGCGGATCCGTTTCATGGAGATATTCAGGATCGAGTGTCCCAGCACCGTGGGTACGAGGCCGAGCCCCAGGACCATGAGCCAATCGTGCAGCGTATAGGCACGAAACGGATCTGACAGACCAAACGCCACAGTTAGGAGCAACAAGATGAGCGAAACCAGGCTGGCCACGGCGTATAAAGGCACTACGTACAACCATAGCCCATGCGGCCCCTGATGGCGACGGGCCCACGCAAGATACAACGACAAAAACAGCATCGAAGCCAGGCACAGCATATCCCCCAGAAAATGCTCCCGGTTCAGTTGAAAGTCCGACGCCGACAGAAGCAACATGCCTACTAAACCGAATATCGTCCCTGCTACTTCTCGTGATGTAAGTCTTTCGCGCAGAAGTACAAACAACATCACCGGCAGTGCCAGCGGCACAAGATTCACGATCAGGGTCGCATTCGCTGCTGACGTCATACGGGATGCTGCAATCCAACTGATAAAATGAACCGAAAGCAAGATGCCAGGAATCAAGGCGCGGCGGAGGCAGTTTCCAAGTGTAACCGCTGGCCGCTGCCGGAGATCCCGGATAAACAGGGGCAAGAGAAACACAGCCGCTACCAGCAGGCGCAACACGGCCAGCAGCACGGTATCCACATTGCCCGCCTTGATGAAAATCACTGCCGTCGAGCAGCAAAAAACGCCAAATGTCAGTAGCAGCATATTCAACATATCGGAACCAGGCCCTATTTGTCGTGTTTACAAGGCGAGCTTGAGGGCAAAAAGAATACTCAAAATAACCATGAGAGGCGAAAGCTTTTTGACGTTTCCTGTCAGGATGTAGGCCATCGTCACAAACGTGGTACCCCCGGCCAGAATCTCCGTTTTCATGGAACTGCCAGATGCCGAAATACGGAAAAAACGATCTAACATGGCAAATTCTCCTCTGGAAAAAGCGTGGGGCCGGGGACTGACTTACAATGTGGTTTTGAGATTGTTCCTGCTGCGTACGCTTTTTGTCTGTGGGCGTTCATACCCGCAAACAGGTGCCGCTACAGAAAGCTTTCATCGTGCGGCGTTATAGGCTGGTTGGGCCTGCGGCGCAAGAAGAATTGTCAACATGCGATGCGCATTGGGTAGCGGCCTGTTTCTGGATCCGGCGGCACACCCGGCAACGGCTTTGACCGCACTGGGCACACACTTGGCAATCCCGGCAGGGTTGGCGCTTCTCCGCACCATCCGGTTCCGGTACCCAGATCTGCCCTTTGCCCGATGGTGCTGGTTCGAATGGCATGCGGTTTAGTCCTCCGGTTCCGTGCGATTACGAATGACGGCATCACGCCGCAAAAGGATAAACCCCGTAAGCAGCATCCCAAGCCCCAGCAGCAAGATCACATGCGGCAAGATGAGACGAGCCGCAATCTGCCCGGCCGGTATACGACCCCCGATTTGGATTTCGTGCAGAAAGGTAAGCGTCCCAACCACCCCCACAAGAGCACTGACAGCTCCACCCGCCAGAAGCAGGTAGCCGTTTCGCCCAGGATGTTGTCGCAATCGATGCCAGAGTCTCATATCGTACACTCCCTGTAGCAGTGCAGGTTACGCTAGAGCAGGGGCCAGAGCAAGTGTGTTTCTGGATGCGCAACGCACATACACTGCGCACACGGCACGGCACGATCCAGCCGTGCCCGGTTTGTACAATCAGCACTTTTGCTCTTGACGGTACACCTCCCGCGCCCTATTATACAAATTGTAAAAAGGAGGGAACATGATACGTTTATCGGCACTTGGTGGCATAATGATGCTTTTTCTGTTGGGCTGTGCTCACACTGGTGGTCTGGAAGTACCGACGCGAGAGGATGCGTTGTACGCCCATTCAGAAGTCGTTTTGACTGTGTATGGTTTGAGTTGTCCGCTTTGTTCGAACAATTTGGACGGCCAGCTTCGACGCGTTGACGGGGTTACTGGTGCTGAGATTGATTTGGAGACCGGTGCGGTACGCGTATCGTTTGAGGAAGGGCATACGGTCCAGCAAAACGATCTGCAAAAAGCCGTGCAAGATGCGGGCTTTACGCTTCAGAATATTGCCGTACAGGAACCGTAACCATGCGATACAACCGTTGTCTTTGCTTTGCCATAGCATGTGCCGGCGTGGTCGTCAGCCTACCGGTGCGCGCGCAAGAACCCACGTTCATGGAGGCAGCAACCCATCCTGGCAAAAACCAGTTCTATGCTCGGATCCTGTTGGGCCAATGGCAGGAAAGTATTGCAGGAGAACAACGGCAAACCTATCGGGATCTTCTCTTCAAAGCGTCCTATGGCCTGCATGCACGTCTTGCCCTTTTGCTTGACGTAGAGGGGCTAACTGTAGCGGGGAACGAACCACGCACAAGCGGTATCGCACAAGCAAGCTTACGGCTGAAGTACCGCTACCTGCAATACGATTTGGGTCCGGTTAACACGGTGCGAGCCTCACTTACGGCAGGCATCGTTATTCCGGGGCGCGAGGAACTCCATGACGAAGACCAAGCCTACCCACGCTTCGGTACGGCTGTAACCGCGATCCTTGGTCGACATGGTCTCAACGGACAATTGGATCGGGAAGAGCGACCCAATCAGGCTTCACGGACCGCATGCAATATATCGCACCTATACCGGATTGCGCCAGCGCGTTATACGCAACACACAAAAGGTGCTTGGTATACCATGCTGGAAAGCTTGAACCGGTTTGATGATTGTGGTGATTATCAGATCGATACCGGTATCGGTATTCTGTACGAGGCCCAACGGTGGGCTGCCGAAGTGGCTATCCGTCTTCCGGTAGATGCGCATGGCTATGATCGGCACGCTCTCCTGAGAGTTGGCTTGCGTTACCTGCTCTGATGGTGGCTAGGGGCCGTCATTTCATCAAAAACGCTACGTTGTTCCTGGCTGAGGATAGCGCGTATCGACTGCACAAGCTTCTGGCGCGCGGCACGATTCGTCTGGCTAAGGCTCTCCACCTCCTCTTGCAATCCGGCAGTCAGGAGCATCAGCTCCTGCAATTGCGGTGGGTCAAGGTTCAGGCGTTCACGCATGTAGGTTATGTCTTGCAGCCGATCCATCGTGAAGGGCTCCGCAGATTTTTGCCCATGAAAGACACCGATCGCAAAAGCTAAAACGGCTACCGTGATGGCACCTGTGAGGATTATCAATGCTTGCTGTTTCTTCATTACCCATCTCCTTATGCTTTAAGTGTAGCGCAGGGGCACCGGCTTGCCAAGTCCGCAAAAAAACGGAATCTTACACATTTTTTCTTTTCAAAGGTGGGGGTGATCCGATAAGATCGCATACATGAAGCGGGGTGGTACATATGGTCAGACCATGCGGCTGGATCTATTGCTGCAGTCGCCGGAATCTACCCCGCCATCGGAGGCACCCAGCGCGGCCGATAATACCCCCATTGATAACACGGCCGGCACTAGCGATTTTTCCGTCCTGCTCGATTCCCTGTACGATGCGGCCATCCTGACTGATTATGCCGGCTCGATCTTGACCGCCAACGGGCGCGCCCTTTCCTTCTTTGCGATGGAAGAAGAGAATTTGCCGGGGCTGACAATCGCAGAACTGATCTCCGGCGCAGATGCCCACGTGCTCGCGACCATAAGTGAAAACGTGCAAACGAACCGTTTCACGTTGCTGCAAGCGTATTGTACGCGCTCAGATCAAACGAGCTTTCCCGCCGAAATCTCCGTTACGCGTCTGTCGTATCAGGGCGATCTCTGCCTGTGCTTTTTTGTCAGGGATATTACCATGCGTATGCGGGCAGAGGAAAACCTCCGTATCGAAGGGGAGGCGATCCGGAATGCAGGCAACGGTATCGCTATCTGTACCCCCGATGGCTACATCAGCTATGCGAATCCGGCCATGTGCATATTGTGGGAATGCGAGGAAGAAGGTGGCTTGACGGGCAGCAGCATAAACAGCCTGTTCAGCGAGGATAGCGGTATAGAGCAAGCGATGGCGATGGCCGCCTCACGCCATACGTGGTCAGGGGAGCTGACGCGTGTATCAACCGAAGGTCAAACGCGATTTCTGCAAACCTCGATCACAGCCTCATTCGACGAGGAAAACACCCTCACCCACACCATCTACTCGTTCACTGACATCACACAACGCCGACAGGACGAAATGGCATTGATCCGCTACCAGGATCAACTTGAGGATCTGATTCGCGAGCGCACGGCCGAACTCGAAGCCACCAACCAGACACTGCAGAAGGAAGTGGAAGAACGCAAGCAGGTGGAAGAGCAACTGCGTGAGGCCATCCGTCAACTAGAGGCGCATGATCATGCCAAAAGTGCCTTTGTCTCCAACGTATCCCACGAGCTGCGGACGCCCTTGACCTCGTTGATCCATTCCATTGAGAATCTGATGCGGGGGGTTACCGGTCCGATTCCCAGTGCCGTTTTCAGCTACCTTACCATGATGCTGGAGGATTGCTGGCGGCTGGACCGTACCATTGCAGATATCCTGGATCTGTCCCGGATTGAAACCGGAACCCTGCACTTACGTCGTCATCTAACCCCCTTTGCCCGCTTGGCGGCACGTACAGCAGAATCCGTTCGCATCAGCGCCGAAGACATCCCACTCACTCTCGAGGTCGACGAGCATCTTCCGGTGGGCTATGCCGACTGTGATGCGTCCAAAATCGAACGGGTCTTGCTCAATATTCTCAGCAATGCACTCAAATTCACACCTCCCGGTGGACGGGTTCAGGTCACCTTCGAACTGATACAGAAAGGGGACACCAACGCCATCGCCTGCATCATCACGGATACCGGCATCGGGATTCCGGCTGATTTCCTGGATCGCGTCACAGAACGCTTTTTCCGGATCGGAGAGCAAGTGGGGGGCACTGGTTTGGGTCTTGCCATTGCCAAGGAAATTGCCGAGCGTCATGCAGGTGGCTTGGAAATCCGGAGTCCGGTTCCCGGCACAGACACGGGTACCCAAGTGCGCATATGGATACCGCGCACCGCACCGCCCCCCGTGCTACTGGCGATGCCAGCAAGCCCGGCGCAGAAGCAATATCTTGAAACCCTGCGGGAAAGTGGCTATTCACCCGACTGCGCATATAAAGGTTCCGAAGCCTTGCAAGTCCTGCGCGACAAGCCCTATCTTGCCGTTATCCTAGATGGAAATCTTGAAAATATGTCAGCATCAGAAACCATTCTACACATCAAGGCCGATCCAACCCTGCGCAATCTTTCGCTCCTGTTCTTGCAACAGGAAGCTCTCACCCAGGCAACCCAAAACCTGCTGGATGGCTTTCATATACACATTCTGCCAGCGACGCTGCCTCCTTCGGAAACGATTGAAACCCTTGAAAACAGCTTCCTTTCAAATCAAAACGATACAATACACGGAGGAAGGAGTGATAGGAACCATAACCAGAGCAATATTTCTGACGGAACGGACAGCAGCTAGAGGAGGGCAAGATGAAGCAAAGGGAACAAATCCTGTTTATTGATGATGATAAGCATCTGACGCGGACCATGCGTGATTTTCTGCAACATGAAGGATTCTCGGTTGCTACGGCTTTATCGGCTGAAGAGGGCTTAAAAACACTGGCATCCTTTATCCCGGATCTCATCGTACTGGATATCAGCATGCCGGGCATGGGAGGAATCGGCTTCTTGAAAAAGATTTGCGATGAGGAAGGGAATGCACGTTATCCCGTACTGGTGTTGACGGCACGGGCAGCCATGCAGGAATTCTTTGAAACGGTCTCCGTGGATGGCTTCCTCCCCAAGCCCTGCTCTGAATTGGAACTCATACGGAAAATTCGATCCATTCTCGATGCGCACCAGGCGCTTGAACATCGTGGCCATACCCTATTGCTGGGAGAAGACGATCCCCGCTTGCTGCCGACATACGAGCAATGCTTTTCTGCCGCCGGGTACGACGTAATCTCCGTGAACAGCGGCACCGACATCGTGGAGCAAGCCATGACCCTTAAACCGGATGTTATCTTGCTAAAGGAAATCATGCCGCATATGAATGGATCTGCGGTGTCCCGCTTGATTAAATCCATTCCCCAAACGAACAAAATCCCACTTATTATCTACGATGATACCCGCAAAAATACCGTTGCGGGTGGACATCAGGCTGATGCCTACATCTATTCCGCCCTCGCCTATGATCTACTCAATGCCGTGCGTACATACGCACCCTAGCCCTGCACATAGGCCCTGGTATGAAGATGTTTTTTGTTTTTGCTGTTGACGAATGCGTAAAATCCAGTATGTTGTATGGTTCTCATGGATACCTGATAGCAAGATTTGAAGGAGTACGAATCAATGCCCAATACAAAAAGTGCTGCAAAGCGGCAGAAGCAATCAGTAGAACGTACCGCGTTGAACAAAACGCGTAAGAGCCGGGTGACGACAGCCCGTCGCAAAATGTTGACATCCCTGCACCAAGGGGAAACGAGCCAGTCGGAAGCCGATTACCGGCAGTTCTGTTCGGCCTTGGATAAAGCCGCCAAGGCGGGCGTGATCAAGGCCAATAAGGCTGACCGCAGTAAGGCGAGGGCTTTGAAGGCCTTAACCAAAGCCGAAAACGCCTAGCGTTTCCGCTTCTAGCTACAAAAAAACCGTCTGTTCCCAGACGGTTTTTTTTTGCATCCATCAGATCCCGCTTACCAGAATTCGATGGCTGCCCGTACGATGCGGGCGGCTAAGTCATCCATCAGGTCGGGGAGATTCGCACGTTTGGCAGAGGTAAGATCGCCACTCGGGATAAAATCGGTTTCACCATTAACCTGGGTCTGCATCAGTACATTGCCCGTGGTGCGTTCCAACAGGCGAACCTGCGCAATAACCGTCATGCGATATTCTTCCGTGGTGGTCGTGGCATCCCGCTCAAAACGCAGGGGCTCCATGTCAAAGGACGAGAGCTGCACATCCAAGATAACATCGGCACGGTCTTCTGCGCCAACACTGAGCGTACCATCACGCTGGAATTCGCGAATCGTCGCCTGGGTGGCTTCAATCTCCAGCAATGGTTCCGTGGTTTGGTTCTCAAACACGGGAATCAACACGACGTCAATGCCAGGCGGCAGGGTTGTCCCCAATCGATACCCGACACAGCCAGACGCCAGCAGGATGCCTCCCAGCAACGCAGACCCCATCCCGATTCTCCATCCCGATTTCAACATTACGGCTCCTCTCTGCTGACCTCTCCGGCCTCCAGCTCGTTGATACGCTCTTGTACCCAATCTGCCCGCTCAGAACGCGGAAATTGTTCCAGAAAAGAACGATAACTCACTACGGCAGCCTCGTGGTTCCCCTTGATGCGATCATAAAACTGTGCGCGCTCCCAGGCTAGGTGTTCCAGACGCGTACGCAGCGCATCAATCATCTCCTGGGCTTCCGCGACCTGCTCCGGACCGGGGCCAGCACGCAAGGCGGCAAATAAGGCCGACAACGCTTCGCGTAGCCTTCGCTCATCGCGTGGATGCTGATCGGCTATATGTTTCAGGCACAAGGCCTTTCTGAAAATGGCATTCTTCGCAATCGGATCTCTACCATGATGCACCAGAATCGCTTCATAGACGTCCACGGCTTCTTCATACTGCTTTATGTCCTCATGAATCCGCCCCATCTCCAAACGCAGGGCTGGTACACCTTCCCAGTTCGGACCGTTCGCAAGAATCTGCCGGTATAGGGACAGTGCCCGCTCCGGACTTTGAAAGCCAGGGAATATCAGCCATGTCCCACGACGCTTCTCGCGCACCGCATCGGCTGCTTCTCGCTGATACCGTAAAACCGCATGGTACGGAAACTGGCCTTGGTAATACGTGATTAGGTACTGGAATTCCTCAAAGGCTTTTTCGTGTTTTTCGCGTTCTAGCAGAAGCCGTGCGTAGGCGAGTTGTGCGGCGGCGGCCTCTTGCGCATCGGGCCAGGCATGCACAAGCGCGTTATACTGGCGCGCAGCCTTGCGGCTCGCGCCTTCTGCTTCCAGTTGGCGTGCATGCGCAAGCTGTGCCGCGGGATCGTCACCCTGCGCACGTAAAAACAAACTGCCCGTCTTGCGCTCTATCCGGTTTTCGCCTTCGCGCGCAGTCGTCGCATTCCAATCCGGTTCATCAAAACTACCTGGTTGCCCCCACGAGACGCCAGGCAGTTGGCACATACTCAGGATCAGACTCATTCCTAATAAAAATCGTACGTTGGTTTTGTTCATGGGGGTACCGTATCCGCGCCCTATCAAAAGGGCAAGCGGAAAGGCACTTGCCACATGCAAAAGGGTAGGATAGCTTCTCGCAAAACCTTACGCGCACAGACGCATGTTTCCGGCGTAGAAGCTGGACCATTACAAACCGTACCGGAGGCCAGGATCATGAAGAAGATATTGATACCCACGAAGCTCGACAACATCGCTGCCGAACACCTGCAGGCCCAGGGAGGGTATGAGGTTGTACAAGATGATGCGACCTCCTTGCAGGAGTTGCTTACGCAGCATCAGGACACATACGGCTTGATTGTGCGCAGCGAACCAATCACGGCTGACGTCATGGAACAGCTGCCCGAGTTGCAAGTCATCATACGGGCCGGAGCGGGGTATAATACCATCGATACCCGTGCTGCCCGTGCACGCAAGATCGATGTCATGAATACGCCAGGCGCCAATTCCAATGCCGTAGCCGAAGAAGTGATCGCCATGATGCTGGCCGATGCGCGCCACATTGTGGCTGCTGATCCCTCCGTGCGAGCAGGACGCTGGGAGAAAAAACACTTCATGGGAACCGAAATCAGCCATAAAACCGTCGGTATTGTGGGGCTCGGGTACATCGGACAACTCGTCGCCACGCGTCTGGCAGGTTTTTCCTGCAACTTGCTGGGATATGATCCCATCGTAAGTCCCGATAAGGTCGACCCCCTCGGCGTACAAATGACCTCTTTGGAGGAGCTCTTTGCCCAATCGGACTACGTAACGCTGCATATGCCGGAAAACAAGGAAACCAAAGGCATCATCAGCACGGCGTTGCTTACGCGGATGAAGCCGGGTGCCACATTGATCAACTGCGCCCGGGCGGGCATTCTCGATGAGGAGGCACTGCGCACCATCAAGCAAACCAAAAATATCCGTTTCCTGAATGATGTCTACCCGAAGGATGCAGAGGGGCCAAAATCCGTTGCGGATATTGCCGATCTGATGCTCCCGCACCTGGGTGCCAGCACACGCGAAGCCAACACCCTGGCGGCACAGCGCGCGGCCGAGCAACTGATTGACTATGACCAAAAGGGCACCATGAGTTTCGTTGTGAATCGCGAGATTCCCATCGGCCTGGATGAACAGTTCTGCGATTTAGCCTACACCGTCGCACATCTCTGCCGCAACATGGTCGGGGATCCAGGGAAGGTAAAACGGATCGAAACCAGCATCTATGGCTCTCTTTCCCCCTATGCGGAGTGGTTATGCTCCTCCATTATTTCGGGCGTATATGAGGATTTCCAACGAGCCAGCGAGCCCAGTGAAACCCTCGCATTCCTCTCGGAAAGAGGCGTTTCCTTCCAGAACCGCGAGGTCGATCCCAGCAAGCGGTTCGAAAACTCGATTACCGTAGACCTCACCGCCGAGGTCGACCGCGAAATCGACCGGCACGTCAGTATTCGGGGAACCGTGGAAGAGGGTGTTCTGCTGATCTCGCGTATCAATCAATTCGACAAGTTGTATTTTGAAGCGGCCGGGCCGGTCATCCTATTCCTGTATGAAGACCGGATCGGCGTGGTCGGGACCATCGGGCAGATCCTTGCAGAGGAAGGCATCAATATCGAGGACATGCGCGATCCGCACGACCTGAAATCCAATCGCTCACTGGCGATCCTGAAAGTTGATCAGCTCGTTTCGCAGGATGCTCTCGACCGCATCCACCAGGCCATCGAGGCCATCCGTTCCTTCCGTATTGCCTTTTAAGCCCGGTAGACCGACCCGGTACGCTACAAGAGTATCGCTCAGGCTGTACTTCCAGCCGGAAGTGAAGACTCGGGCGGCAGAAACGGGGACGTTCCACGTCCGAGAATGCCAAGCAAAATGCCGTACATCAGGATCAGGTACGAATCCCCCATATTATATTCCACCAGGCCATTAAGCAGCAGACCCATCAGCATCAAGCTACACGTCAGGGCCAGCAGCGATGCTTCCGGGTCGGATGAACGCAGGCAAACACTTGCACGCAACCCCGAAAATACCGCACAGCCCATCCATAGCACAAACACCCACAAACCACCCCAGCCTAACGTGACCGGTATCTCGACCAGATTCGAATGCAAGTGATTGCGGTTTTCCTCCACCCGCACGCCAAGGGAACGTGCCGTCTCCTGCATGAGGTCTTCCTGCACGCCGCGGAATCCAACACCCATCGGATGTTGCCGCAACAGTTCTGGCGCAATCTTCGTCCACATCACCAACCGACCACCATGCTGTAGATCCAGCTCATCCCGTAACTGCAACACACGCTGTTGCACGGGCGGTAACAAGGCCGTTAGTATCAGCAGGGCCAATAGACCGCACAACCACTTCCAGCGGTAGTTCAGCACACTGAACAGCCCCAACATGACCCCCGTAACTACCCAGGAGCCCCGTTTGAAATTTATCACTTGCGCCACTGCCAAGATCAGAAGCAGAGCTGCTTGCACGGCCTTCTGTGCCCACCAACGATACGGCATGTGCCCGGTCGACCAGAGTCCCACCGCTGCAAGAATGGCCAGAAGCAAGACTTGCCCATGCGTCATGGAGCCACGATCTATTACCTGCCACAAGAAGTCGCCCTCTGCCGCCTGATACGCTTCCCATACCCGCACCAGCAAAATGTCCAGCGAGCGCACCAGCGCCCCCAGCACATAGGCCTGCAAGACCTGGATCGTGTCCTGGCGGTTCCTGACCAGCGTCGCTGCTATCGGAATCCCCATGAACCACAGAAATTTCGTGCAATTTTCAAGACTGTATACCGGGTCTAATCCCTGCCACGAAGCATAGAGAGCCGTGAGCGTGTATAGCATCCAGAACCAGAAACTCGCGGTCAACCGCAGCCGATACGGGCGGCTACCACGATGTATGAGCAGTGCCAGTAGCGTAAGTGCCAGAAACAACCGGGCGGCCGGCAGAGAAAACGGAGCCAGGAACACAGACGCTAGAAAAAGCTGTCGGGGTCCGATTGTTCGCCACCGTTGCCACCATGCGCTCTTGCTCATGCCAACCCGCCTAAAAAGGGTATACGCGCGTTTACGACCGGATCAAGGTCTCTGCAATCTGAATCGCATTCAGCGCGGCACCTTTCCGGATGTTATCGCCGCATACAAACAAACTCAACCCATGTTCAACACTGCAATCCTTACGAATACGTCCCACCTGGCAGATATCACCGCCCCGGATCGACATCGGCATCGGATACGCATTTGCCGCCAGATCATCTACCACGTCTACCCCTTCGGTCTGCGCCAGTACCTCACGGGCTTGCTCGACCGACAGATCCCGTTCAAATTCCAAGGTAAGCACTTCAGCATGCCCCGTAAATACCGGTACGCGTACACATGTGGCGCTAATACGGAGGTTCTCATCCCCCAGAATCTTGCGGGTCTCAAACAGCATCTTGGCCTCTTCTGTCGTATAGCCCGGTAGTTCCGGCTTCTCGCTGCCAATCTGTGGTAGCAGGTTCAGCAGAATCGGATACGGGTAAGCTTCAGGAGCAGGCGTTTCACCCTTTGCATAGCCCTGCAGTTGTGCTTCCATCTCCTGGATCGCAGCACGCCCTGAGCCGGACACAGCCTGATACGTTGCAGCCACCATCCGCCGCAGGCCGGCTGCCCGATGCAAAGGTCCCACAGCCATTAGCGCAATGATCGTGCTGCAGTTCGGATTCGCAATCAAGCCTTCATGCCCCGCCAGTGCTTCTGGATTCACCTCGGGAATTACCAGCGGAACCCGTGGATCCATCCGGAAGTCATCCCCGTTGTCAATCACGGTCACACCACGTTGTACGGCTTCCCAGCCAAACAGACGCGAGGCGCCCTTTTCCCCTTCGGTTCCCGCAAAAAACGCAAAATCGAGTCCTTCGAAGGCAGCCGGTTCGGTTTTGCAAACCGCAAAGGTTTCGCCAGCAATGACCTGTTCGCGCGCCGAGCGTGCCATAATCCGGATCTCGGAGCAGGGAAACGCCCGTTGCCGCAAAACCTTAATCATTTCGGTACCGACAGCCCCCGTACCGACAATCCCTACACGATATTCCTTACCCATGGCTTGTCCCTCTCAAATGCTTTGGCAGACGTCTGTAGCACAGGAAGTGTTATCAAACGCTGCTACATGGTTGCCCGACTAGGACTCGAACCTAGACTGACTGATTCAGAGTCAGTAGTGCTACCATTACACCATCGGGCAGAATCACGAATCGTTATTGTGTACTCCTGCCGTACGGATTAGTCAACCCTCATTGGCATCAGAACATACAGGAAAGGTATGTCGCACTTGATGACGGCCGGGCTGAGATTGTCCGTCAGCTCAACGGCAATTTCATCATTCGACAGGTTTTTGAGCGGATCCATCATGTATTCCGGATTAAAAGCCACGCTGATTTCCGTACCGGAATACTTCACCGGCAAGGTTTCTCGTGATTCGCCGATATCCGGCGTGTTCGTTGCAATCACCAGTTGATTATCAGCAAAGGTCAGTTTGGTTGCGCTGGCCTTATCGGCCACTACCAGTGAGGCACGCCGCAAGGCCGTTAGCAAGGCTTCCCGCTCGATCACGACGCGCTCCTCGCACTGCCCCGGAATGACTTGCCGGAAATTCGGATAGGTTCCCTCAATCAACTTCGACGAAAGCATTGTTTCCCCGAAGGAAAAAACGATCTGGTTGGCGCGGGGATAAATCCGCAAGGTACCCTCTTCCCCGAGGATATGCAGCAATTCCGTAACGGCTTTGCTAGGCAGAATCAAATCATGATTCTCGGAAAATTCCACTTCCGCTTCGACGAGGGCCAAACGCCGTCCATCCGTCGCCACGGAAGTCAATTTTCCATCGGCAAAGCTGAGCAGTACGCCGTTCAGGACGTAACGGGTTTCATCCGTCGAAGCGGCATACGCGGTCTTCTTGAGCATTTCGCGGAATGTGTTCTGTTCGAGCTCATACGCCACATCCCCCTCGGCTTCCGGCAAGGCAGGATAGTCTTCCGCCGAAAGCCCCAGCAATTTGAAGCGCGACTGCCCGCTGGTCACGACCGTCTGGTCCTTGTCGTCACTTTCAATCAGAACCGAAGAGCCCGGCAACTCCCGCACAATGCTGGCGAGGCGCTTGACCGGCAGCGTCGTCGCGCCTTGCACTTCCACCTCCCCGCTGATCCGGCAACGCACCCCGACATCCAAGTCCGTTGTGGATAGGGTGATGGCATCTGCTGTTGCTTCAATCAGCACGTTCGCCAGAATCGGCAATGTGCTGCGACTGCTCACAACATTTTGTACCGCCTGTAAGCCTGCAACTAAAACTGATTTCTCTATGTTCAACTTCATACGTTCCTCCCACAATGGATCTGATAGCTCGTTTGTTTCTACAGCATCTTGCCTATGGTTACTATCTTAAATTTTATATTTAATCAACTTATTATAGCCTGTTCACCGTGTTCATAACTTGCTTGTCCCCCCGCCAATACGTTTCCAAAGCAGGCTTGGAGCTGTTGAAGAACCTGTTTGACGATTGCCGAGCGATTGATGATAACCCGAGACCCTGTGCATAACTCCGGGGTTATGATCAACCGTCCACAAGTCATGAACAAGTTATCAAAAAGGGCGAATGGAGATAGATGGAACCGAATCTGCGAGAAAAACGTGTACCCGTTCGGGGGGGTCATGCGGTATAGTCCTGCAGCGAACCGGCAGGTTTGCCGAGCTTGCTCGATAGGCTGTCCACTTGCTGGCGAAGCGAAGGATCCACATCCATGCGATTCTGGACCGTACGACAACCATGCAGCACCGTGGCGTGCGTTTTCCCAAAGGCCGTGGCAATGTCAGGCAGGGAGGAGTTTGTCAGTGAGCGACATAAATACATGGCAACCTGACGCGGTACCGCGATGGAGCGCGGACGCGCGGCACTACTCATGTCAGCCAGGCGGATATCATAATGCGCTGCCACCAACTTCTGGATCGCCGAAAGACTCAATTCCGTTTGTTGTTCTTCTTCCATCGTGTCACGTAACAACCGCTTCAGACCGTCAATCGACAATGGTTTGTGCGTCAGCGACAGGAAGGACACGACCCGCACGAGGGCTCCTTCCAGCCGCCGTACATTCGACCGTATATTTTCAGCCAGAAAGTTGAGGATCGTCTCGTCGATCTCCATTTTCATTTCCCGCTGCTTGAAGCGCAGGATGGCCAGACGGGTTTCAAAATCCGGGCGCTCCAATTCGGTAACCAGACCCCACTCAAACCGTGACACCAGGCGTTGCTCCAGGCCATGGATTTCGCTGGCCGGTCGATCAGACGTCATGATGATTTGCCGATGCGCATCAAACAGCGCATTGAAGGTGTGAAAGAACTCTTCCTGGATGCGTTCCTTGCCGGACAAAAAATGGATATCATCAATCAGCAGCGTATCGACCGTTCGATACCGTTTGCGGAATGCGTGAATACTGCGCTTCTGCAAGGCGTCAATGTATTCGTTGAGCAGCGTTTCGCAGGTGATATAACAAAGATTATGACTCCGTTTCTTCTCAACGACAGCATGGCCGATCGCTTGCATCAGATGCGTCTTTCCCAAGCCGGTACCGCCATACATGAATAGCGGGTTGTAGGCTTTGGCAGGTGCTTCACTTACCGCCTGTGCAGCCGCATGGGCAAAACTGTTGGGTGGACCCACAACAAACGAACTCATCGTGTATTTCGGATTCAAGGGCAGGCAGGACTCCATTTTGCGGCCCGACAACCGATTGCGCAACGAGGTGCGTGCAGGACGCGGAGCCGGCACGGCCGGCTGCTCATTCGCCTCTTGCTCATGTGGATGAATCGTGAAGGTAATCTCCCAGTCCTTCCCCGAAACCGCTCGCAGGGCATCGCAGATCAGCGGCAGATAGTGCTCTTCCAGCCAGGATTGGTAAAAATCGTTATCCACAGACAAGTACAGGGTGTCGGATTCGACCTTTATGGGGCTGATCACAGCGATCCAGCGTGAATATACATCTTCATGCAACGCAGACTTCAGATGTCCGCATGCTTGATTCCATAGTGTGTTCACATTCGTTTGGCTCACAATTGCCCCTTATGCATCCTGAACGAATTCGTTCTTGTCGTAAAAGCGGATGCCATACTCTGCTGTACGCAAGCCTGAAACAAGAAAAAAAAATAAAAGCTATGAACAGGTTATCAACAGGTTGTTCTAACTGATTCATAATGTATGCCTTACGGAACCAACATGATGCCGTAACGGTATGCAGAGCGATGATATTCCGACGTAATCTTCCCCGACATCCGCACGGATGCTTGTCCGCCGGGAAGTAGGTCGGGCACCCTCGTCCGACGAGCCACTGGTCCTCCTTCGCTAAGGATAAGGATCTCTGTATCCCGTCAGGCGGTCTCTACGCGCTCGATATCAACACCAAGTCCCCGCAGCACGGCATCGACGTCCTCATAGCCGCGATCAATCATTTCGGCATTGCCGATGCGGCTTTCGCCCTCCGCGCACAATGCTGCCAGCAGGAGCGACATGCCGGCGCGGATATCCGGACTATGCAGGCGTGTGGCTTGCAGGCTGGCCGGACCGCTCACCACGACCCGATGCGGATCGCATTGCACAATCCGGGCCCCCATATCAATCATCCGGTCCACAAAATACAGGCGGCTCTCGAACATTTTTTCAAAAATCAGTACCGTGCCGCGTGCCTGCGTTGCAAGCACGAGCGAGATGCCCAGTAGATCAGACGGAAAGTTCGGCCAGGGACCATCCTCGATCTTGGGGATGGCCGCACCAAAATCATCTTCAACCCGCAAATGCTGGTTGCCCGGCACAAAAAGATGGTTCCCGGTCTGGGTCCATTGCACGCCCAGGCGCCCCATGTGCTTCCCGATAATCTGAAAATCCTCTGCACGGACATTTTCTATTTCGAGGGCACCGCCGGTCAGTACCGCTGCTGCCACAAAGCTGGCAGACTCGACATAATCCGGTGCAAGGGGGTGACAGACGCCGCATAGGGCGTCGGTTCCATGCACCACGAGTCGGTTGGTGCCCACGCCATGGATATCTGCCCCCATTGCATTGAGCATGCGGCATAGATCCTGTACGTGCGGCTCACAGGCGGCATTGTAGAGGACCGAGCGCCCCGGTGCCAGCACGGCCGCCATCAGAATGTTTTCCGTGGCGGTTACACTCGCCTCATCCAGCAGGATATCGGCTGCTTGCAGGGCCTGACAACTAAACAAGGTACGCCCGTCCGGTCCTTGCCCCGTAGTAATGCCTAGCCGTTGTAAACCCTCCAGATGGGTGTCAAAACGCCTGCGGCCAATGCTATCGCCCCCCGGCCTTGCTATTACGGCCCGCCCATACCGGGCACATAGCGGCCCCGCAAACAGCAAGGAGGATCGTACCATGCGACATAGCCCCGGATCCAATTCCTGCGTCCGGATGGCCTTGCAACAAATCGTTGCGGCATGATCCGTACGGTCAACCGCCGCGCCCAGCTCAGCCAGAATCTGCAGCATCGTATCAACATCACGGATGTTCGGCAGGTTCTGCAATGTAACCGGCTGATCCGTCAGCAGACAGGCCGCCAGCATCGGCAACGCGGCATTCTTGTTGCCCGGGCTACGATGCACCCCCTGCACCGGTCGCCCACCTCGAATCACAAATTCCGACATCCTCGTCCCCTTCGCCAATGGCAGCAGTTCCTCACCGGAGCCCGCGTACGGTCTCCAGCACGTGTTCGACCGTGAAACCAAAGGCTTTTTCCAGTTCCTTGTAGGGGGCCGAAGCACCAAAATGCTCCATGGTGATGAAGTGGGTATTGTTGCCCGTGAACCGTTCCCAGCCTTGCGAGCGTCCGGCTTCCAGCACCACGCGCACGGGGCAGTCCTTCGGTATGGTTTCGCTCTGGTATGCGGCCTCTTGTTTTGCGAACAGCTCCCACGACGGCATACTGACAACCCGCACGCAACACTCCGAAGCCAATTGCTTGGCCGAAGCAAGTGCCAGCTCGACCTCCGAGCCGGATGCAATCAATGTCACGTCCGGTGCCATAGCTTCACTTTGCCACAGGACATACGCGCCTTTTCGTAATGCCAATGCATCCGGATACACCGACCGGTCGATAACCTGCAGGTTCTGCCGTGTGAGCAGGATGGCCGTGGGGCCGGAGGTATTCTCCAGTGCGGCAACCCAGGCAGCACCTGTCTCCGTCGGATCGGACGGACGAATGGTCGTCAGGTTCGGTATGCAGCGCAAAGAGGCCAACTGCTCGACCGGTTCATGCGTCGGGCCATCTTCGCCCACATAGAAGCTGTCATGTGTGAACACATAGATGACCGGCAGCTTCATGATGGCTGCCAACCGGACCGCAGGCCGCATATAGTCCACAAACACGAAGAAGGTAGATCCAAAGATCCGGAACCCACCGTGCAGGGCAACCCCGTTCATGATGGCTCCCATGCCATGCTCGCGTACACCAAAATGGAAGTTGCGCCCCGCAAAATCGCCGGCCTGGATATCGCCGCCGTCGTTGATCAGGGTCTTGGTACTCGGGGCCAAATCGGCCGATCCACCCACGAGTGCGGGCATTGCCGCCGCCAGGCTTTGGATCACCGTTCCGCCGGCAGAACGTGTCGCAACAGCCTTGCCAACCTCAAAAGTGGGTAGGCAGCTCGCCAGATCCTGCGGCACCTCGCTGCGCAGGCCCGCATCCCAGACTTGGGCCCGCTCGGGCTCTGCTTCCCGGTATGCTGCCTCCATCTTGGTCCACTTCGCGTGCTTGCGCGCCAAACGCTTAGCCCGCGCCTGGAACAGGTCCCGTACATGGTCGGGCACATAGAACTGCTGGTCTTCCGGCAAACCCAGGGCACGCTTGCTCAACGTGACTTCCTCTTCACCGAGCGGTGCACCGTGTACATCTGCGGTATCTGCCTTGTTCGGGCTGCCCTTGCCAATTGTCGAGGTGCAAATCACGATCGTGGGACGCTCCTTCGAGCGCCGTGCTTTGCGGATAGCTTTCTCGATTTCCTCAAAATCATGTGCATCAATCCGGATCACATTCCAGTTATACCCCTTGAAACGCTTACCGACATCATCACTGTAGGCAAGGCTTGTGCGGCCTTCAATCGTGATGTTGTTGTCATCATAAAAGAGAACCAGCTTGTTCAGCCCCAGATGGCCTGCGGTCGAAAACACTTCGTGGCTGACACCTTCCATCAGATCGCCATCGCCGCAGAAGACATACGTGTGATGATCCACAAGCGTGTGGGTTTCGGTATTATATCGTGCGGCCAGCATCTGTTCTGCAATCGCCATGCCTACCGCATTACCGCAACCTTGCCCAAGCGGGCCTGTGGTTGTTTCCACACCGGGCGTGTCGCCCACTTCCGGGTGCCCCGGCGTCATGCTTTCCCACTGCCGGAAGCGCGTAAGCTCCTCCATAGGCAGCGCATAGCCCGAAAGATGCAGCAGGCTGTAGAGCAGCATCGAACCGTGCCCGGCCGAGAGCACGAAACGGTCGCGATCCGGCCAGGCGGGATCTTTTGGATCGTGCTTCAGGTATTGCAACCATAGTACGGCCGCAACATCGGCCATGCCCATGGGCATACCCGGATGTCCCGAATTGGCCGCCTGTACCCCATCCATGGCCAGACCACGGATAACATTGGCAGATAGTTTCAAATCTCGGCGCGATGGCTTGTTTGTCATAGTTGTACCCTTTCCTAAAAGCTTACTACATGTAGCGGAAGAACGACTCTTTCGTGCTCAGCCCACTATCTTGCAAATCAGGCCATGATTGTCGAGTGCGAATTCCCCTGCCAGCCTGAGCAAGCATATGTTACGGCAACACGCATAACAAAGGACCCGCTGCAGTCTCCAGGAGATGCAGCGGGTCATTCGTGGTGTTTGCGTTTTTTGTGAATGGGGTACGGACGGTGCAAACGCCGCCCATAACCGCTAGGCGGCTCAGCCTTCTTCGCTGAGGCTCTCATGCGGGATCAAAGCCGCATAATCCTCGATCGAGCCACCCTTCAAGCAGCATTCAATGATTTGCCGTCCGAGGGGCATCAGGTCATCCGTCAGGAACTGCTCGATCTCTTGCTTGAAGAAATCGTTCAGGATCCGGGCTCCCTTGTCATACGCTTCATCACCGACTTCGGGCTGCGTATTGACCTTGAAGAACCAGGTGCCGATGGAGCGACCTTCCACCGTGATCTCATTCGGGTTCCATCCCAGTAACGGGCAACGGCAGGGGGTGACCTGCGTTGCATCAAACCGCGCACCGCCACGGCGTGCCAGGTATTCCCGCGTAATCCACTGCGGCATGAAACTGACTTTCCAGGCCCCGATATGCTGATTGGGTACCAGGATGTACTTCACCAGTGGCGTATCCAGAATCTGCTTGAGCAGGAGGTTCGCCTGATCTACCCGCTTACCGGTGGCAAACGGCCAGTACGAGCCAACCCCTTCACTGGACATACCGCCTGTGGCGACAATACTCGGATTGGCGTGGCCCCGCGGCGCCACCAGACGCCATAGCCATGCTAGCGCAGGCGGCAAGAGGTGGAACATGCCCATGATCCCGTAGCTGGGATTCTCCCGCGTAGCAGGGGGACACCGCACGCCAAACGAACGGATGTCGATATCCAGCGTGCCCCGATGCACATTCGGCACGATATCCGCTGGCATCACCACCCGCGGATTCGGGCAAGGCGTACCGGGTGCATCCTCAATATGATCCCAGATCAGCGCCGTGCTGCCCGGCTTTGCATCAATGTTCAGGAACAGCAGCGGCTTGGGCGGATGAATCGTCAGTTTTTCCAGATGCGGATCCACGCCGTATCCCTCGATATGGTTGACCCGGATGAACCAGGCCTCTTCGGCATCCATCAATGTCAGCTTACCCTTGCCCTTGTCGATCGACGGATGGCACAAAGCCATATCATCCGTGACGGGCCGGATGTGACAACACTGCGGAATCGTCAAGCTACGCGTTTCGCCGGTTATCACATTTTCACCCATCAGCAAACTGCCGTCCGCCTGGCGGTGCGGTAGCTCAAGCATTTCGCTCTTACCGCCACCGCTGGCACCTTCATGCGAAATCCCGACCCGATTGTCGTACGGCGTAACGACCTGGGCCGCCGAGCAGTGCATCGTAACCCAGTCCTCCTGCTCGCCCAAGTGCAGCAAGACCCCGTAGATGCCCTTCTTGGCGCTTGGCCCCGGATACAGGTTGTAGCTGAAGAGCTCATGCATATCCGGCAGACGGTTATGCACCACCACCTGCTTACCATCCAGATGCGTATGCCGGAACGGCGGGGCAATATACACGATCGCTTTCGGCGCAAAATCCGCCGGTAGCTCATCGATCGAAAGGATGCCCTGCAGCATAGCCAGACCCAGCGCAAAGAAGCCCGCATTCGCCGGGCAAATGGCCAGCGCATCCGTCCCTTTCCCTTCCATGCCCGCAATAAATGCGAAACAGGCCAGATCCTGCCCCTTCAGCCAGGCAAAGGTTTCCTCGCGCAGCCCGTCAAATGGCTCCCCGAAACGCTCTGTGAATTTGGGCTTGTTCGTCGGAATCTTGTCGCCGATGACCATGCAGTCCGGATCCCGCCGACGCATGTAGGTCTCCAGGTAGTTGGCACTGATGCCGTTCTTCACCTTGCAAACCAGCGTCTCCTCGATCACGCCCTTGCCGGGGATATCGTAGCCTACGTGGTGATACCCGTCTGGACCCACATCCCGCAACGCCAGCGTTCGCAAATCCTCGTAGGTGTTGGCCATCTGGATGCTCGGTGCCTGAGTAATGACGTCGGCCGCCTCTGCCGGTAATTTGATTTTCTCCAACATCTTCTTCCTGTCCATCCTGTCGCTCCTTTGCTCGTGGTTTCTCTATGTGCTCGGTCGTCTTCCAACTATCCAGCCATGCAAGCTAGCAGGCCTGTGAAAAAAAGAGTAGCCCGAAAACCGATATTACTGGTACTATCTTGATGTCATAACAGGCGCAGGGGGGTGCTACATGCCGAAAGTCATAGCAAAATACCTATTCAACAAGCTGGCAGGCTCGCGGGAAGTACGCGAGATGATGGAGATGCTGCATGCAGTGAGCGGGATGGATGTCTTGCTGCTGGATGCATTAGGGGTGGTACGGGTGGCAGCGCCGCGCCAGACGAGTACCGCCTTCGTGCGCCTGCTTCGCGCGCAGCCCCAGACCGCGGCCCATTTGGAGCGCGAGCGGCAGGCGCGCTTGTCGGGGCAAGGGGCGTCCGCTTCCGGCGGCCTGCAGGAGATCGTCAAGGAGATCGAGGTAGAGGGCGAGATTGCCGGGTACCTGCTGCTATCGGCGCACCGCCAGGCATGGAGCGACCTGCAATGGGTGCGAGATCTATGGCGCGACCTGGCACGGGCCGGGACCCCCGTGTACTGGTTGCCGTGGCAGGATGCCTGGCGAAAACTCCCCGCCTTGCGCCCGGAGCAGGTTGCCGCCTGGCGGCGTACCATGTCCCTCCATATCCTCCACGTCTTGCAGCGCATCGAAAACCTGCGCGGTGGTGTGGGGGAGGGGCATGCCATGCCGCCCCTTGTGGCCAGCACCTGCCTCCGCATCCGCGAGCAGTTTCATGAGCGCCTCCGCTTGCAGGATTTGGCCGCCGAACTCGGCGTATGCCCCGAGCACATCAGCCGCCTGTTTCATGCCTCCACCGGCATGCGCTTCTGTGAATATCTGGCCGAAACACGCATTGAGGCCGCCTGTGAAGCCCTGGCCCATACTGAACACCCCATTGCCCGCATCGCGCATGATTGCGGCTTCTCCTCCCTTTCCCGTTTCAACCGGTGCTTCCGCTCACACCGCGATATGACGCCCAGCGCCTGGCGTAAGCGGATCCACATCCAGCAGGCCCCCGGTTAACGAGCGGTGCGTGCGTATGTGGGGGCATGCTGCACAACGTTTCCCTCACCCACCCGCACACCCACAAACGCATATGTAACGGGCTACACAATTGGCGACCATACAATGAGCAACGCGGTGCAGTCGCCCCAGCAAGCATGTGGTCTATGATTACAAGGGTACGGTCTACTGTTACGACATGCGCCTGCGTATGGGCCTGGCCATGATCGTAATGCTCGCGATGGCTCTCGGACGGGTAAAGGAAAAGCAACGAGAGCGAATGTGCTGCCTGGTCAAAGCGGCTTGAAAATACAAAACCCGTCAAAACCGACTCGCTCACGGCGGAGCTGTGTCAACTTCAGGCCAAATTACCCGCCCAAGAGGAACTACGCGTCCAAAACCGCACGATCCAGAGCCTCAATCCAAGTATGTTAAATTCCTTTGCGTACTTTGCGCCTTCAGCGCGAGAGCGCGGGCGGTGAAAAAGCTTCACTGCCGAAATTCCTCTGCTAAGGATTCCCGTTGCAAACCCCGGCTCGTTCCTGCAAGCTGCTACCGAACACGCAATATGGCCAAACTACGGACAACCAAGAGCAAGGAGTTACCATGCGGACAATTGTAACAGCCGGGCTGGCAGCCCTCCTCCTGACGGGCTGTGCCTCCATGCACATCGAGGATTTTCGCGACGCAGAGCCCAAGCTGGTCCTGCAGGAGTACTTTGACGGCAACCTGACCGCCTACGGGATTATCAAGGATCGCAGCGGCGACATCACCAGCTCCTTCCGGGCCGAATTCCGTGCCCATTGGAACGAAGAAGGGGTCGGAACGCTCGATGAAGTCTTTACCTACAGCGATGGATCCCGGCAGGAACGGAGCTGGACCTTCCGCCCCACGGGCGAAAATACCTTTGTCGGAACCGCAGCCGATATCGTGGGCGAAGCCCCGATTGTGGTTGCCGGCAACACCATGCGTATGGACTACACCATTCGTGTGCCCTATAAGGATGGAACCATCGATCTAAACGTACGCGACTGGCTTCACCTCCAGCCCGATGGCGTTATCCTCAACCATTCCTATATGCGCAAATTCGGGTTTCGCGTGGCCGAGCTCGTCATTACCATCATCAAGGACTTCCCCGAACAGGTGAAACAATGAAGATAATCCTACGCCGCGCCCTCTACTTCCTATCCGGAGCCTTCCTTTGTGGAGCCACACTCCTGTTCCGGATCTATACCCTGCAGGCCGAAGCCGCAGGTGCCCCCGTGCCCCCGCGCTTCCTCCAGAGCCTGATCGGAGCCCTGCCCTGGATCGCCGTGGCCGTTGTGATCCTCCTGTGGCGGAACAGGGGCCGCCGCGTCCACCCCGTTGCTTTCCTCATCGGAATCGCCACCCCGCTCGTCCTTACCTATATATGGCTCCAAGCCCTGCAGTAACCGGTACGCCCCCGGTTCGCCGTTCGCGTCCACCGATCTCTCAAGTTTCTCCCGGCATCATCCGGGCGAGAGCCCGGGGCCGGGGCTAATCCCTCGCTTCCTGGCTCCTGGCTTGCCGCAAACAGCGGAAATGCCACCAGGAGTTTCCGCAGTAAAAAAAATCAAAAATATCAGCGTATATTTGACGTCGA
>CAZRCN010000026.1:0-23476 GCA_964598575.1 uncultured Victivallales bacterium
GTCCCCATACCCTCTGTATGAAATGGTTCTTGTGTTGAGTCGGGGTGTGCCTTAGCTTTTTTCGCGGTTTATTGTTGGGGTGGCGTGTTTTGGTGCAGGAGATTTGCCGGGAACGGATAGAAATAGGAGATACGGTTATGGCAAAGGTTGTGATCATTGGCGGTGGAAGTCTTGGATTTGCGGGGGGATTGACGCGGGATATTCTCTCGTACCCGGCTATGCAGGACACGCAATTCCAATATGTGGATATTGATCCGGTGCGTCTGGAGCTGGGGGTGCGGTATGCCCAGCGGATCATAGACGAGGGGGGGTATAAGGGGGCTTCGGTGCAGGGGACGCTGCAGCGGCGCGAGGCCTTGGAGGGCGCGGATTATGTGATTATCAGCATTCTGGTTGGTGGGTATCCGGCGATTGCCTCGGAGATTGATATTCCGATGAAGTACGGCATCAACCAATGTATCGGGGATACGCTGACGCCGGGTGGGATTATGCGGTGCGTACGGACGCTGCCGGAGCTTATCGCGATGGGTCGTGATATGGAGGAGATCTGCCCGGATGCGGTTGTACTGAATTATACGAATCCGATGTCGATGTTGTCGTGGGGGTTCCAGGATGCCTGTCCGGGGCTGCAGTATGTCGGGCTTTGCCATAGTGTGCAGGGCACGAGTGGGGAGTGGGCGCGCCGGTTGGGGGTGGAGCGGAAGGATATCCACTATGTCTGTGCCGGGATCAACCATCAGGCCTGGTTCCTGGAGTATAAGGTTGATGGAAAGGACCAGCTTCCGCGCATCCGCGAGCTGGCGCTGGATCCCAAGATCTGGGCGGGGGATTCCACGCGCATGGAGTATGTCAAGCATTTGGGATATCCGGTGACGGAATCGAGTGGGCATGTCAGTGAGTATAACTGGTGGTTCCGTAAGGATGACGAAACGATTGCGCAGTATTGTAATGCCGAGGGGGCGCAGTGGAATGGCAGCCCCGGTTTTATCAAGGAGCTGTATGACCGGCCGGATTGGGAGCAGCGTATGCGCAAGCGCATAGAGGATCCGAAGCCTCTCAAGCTGGAACGGGGATTGGAGTATGGTTCGCGCATCGTGCATGCGATCGAGACGGGTGAGACGGAGCTGATTCATGGCAATACGAAGAACCGGGGCTTGATATCGAATCTACCGGCTGAAGCCGTTGTGGAGGTTCCGATACATGTGGATCGAAACGGGATGCAGCCGATGCAGGTTGGGCCGTTACCGCCACATCTTGCAGCGCTCAATCGCGCCCAGATCGGGGTGCAGGAACTGGCCGTACGGGCGGTACAGGAGCAGGATCCGGAGCGGGTGTTCCAGGCGATGGCGCTGGATCCGCTTTGTGCCATGTCCTGCACACTGGATCAGATTCGTGCCATGACCCGTGAGCTGCTTGCAGCACACAGTGCCTATCTTCCGATTCTGGCGGGCAAAGAGCTGGCGGATCGCCCGATCATGTACACGCGGACCAGTGCGGAGAAGGAGGAGCATGTGGATCCCGGACAGGCGGATCTGTAGGCCATATCAGGTGTGCGGGTCATCGGGCGGCGGAGGATCGGCGGCCCGCAGGAACTGCCTGCTGGGTGGTGGGATTTTGTAGGGAATGGTGTTTCCGGACTGGGTGTAGTGTGGCAGTGCGGTGAGGAGGTCGTCGAACAGCAGGCGTTCCTCCTGGAGGTATACATGCCGGGGATCCAGCGGATGGCGCAAAGGCGGTCCTAGGTTCGTGTTGGTGGTGGCGGCAGCAGCATCCGGGTGCATGGCCGCACGGGCGGCAGATAGCTGCTTTTCGGGGATCTGCCCGACCAGCCAGGCAGGCGCAAGGGCATCGGCTGCCACGGTGCGTGCATTCCAGATGCAGAGGACCTGCAGGGCGGGTTCTGGCAGGTCGGTGTGCCATTCCTGTGCTGTTGCTGGCAGACGGAACCGGCTAAAAGGCATGATGGTTATGTCGCCATCATTGGGTCCCGGCAGGACCAGGACATAGACCGGGCGTTCGTTTTCGGGTTGCGATACGGGTGCCGGTGGCAGCAGGCGAATCTGGCCGGGTAGCGCCGGCTCTGGCGCGATAGTCGGCAGGGACGGCACGGCCTGCGGCGGGGCATCTTCATCGCAGATGCGCAGCGCGCAATCCAGCGCGTAGCAAGCGAGCCAATCGGCCAGTTGCTTGCGTTGCCGGGCGAGTAGATCTGGTGTTGCTTCAGGTGTTTTCATGTTCCTCCTTTATATACCTGAAGAGTTGGGGCGCTTCCTTTTCCAATTCTGGCAGCAGATTTTGGACCATACGCTGCAAAAGTGCGGTGGCGATGGTGAGTCGGATGCGAGGGTCTTCGTGCGGGTAGGCCTGTAGGATTGTGGTGCCCAAGGTGCGCAGGGCCTGTTGCAGGGCGTTACAGAGGGAGCTTTTGCCGCATTGGGCGGCCTGGGTTACGGCGTTGTGATATAAGGGGATGCCGACGTGATGGGCGATCAGGGCCAGACGGGCCCGGCGCGAAAGGCTGCGTTGCAGGCTGGGGTATAGCTGGCTGGCCAGTTCCCGGCACTCATTCGCTTCCAGCTGCCCAAGCGGATCCTGCTGATCTGGAAGGAGATCTGCGAGCGAGCATGCCTCCTGTGTCTGTTCGCCGGGGGCTGCAGTCTGGCGCACGGGCGCATCGAGCGAGGACATCCATCGGGGCGGGTGCTCGTGCCGGAGTTGTTCGCGTACGACGTCGCGGAGAATCAAGGAAGCTCCGCCCTGAATACAGCTCTGGGTGGGGGGATTGCCCCCGCGTGCAAATAACCACTCTTTCCAGGCTTTGGCAGAGCGGGTTTTGCCGAGGGCAAGGTGCGTTTCAAAGGCGTGCCACGCATCGGCGGCAGGCGGCGGGGCCAGCGTGGGGCCAAGTTTTTGCAGGTAGCGCCGAAAGCGCTCGAACGCAAAGCCACACAAATCCTGTTGAGCGGTAGCCGAACAGCGCGCGAGGGCACAGCGTGTACGCCACATCTGCCAATGCTGGATCTCAGCCATGTTGTTTCTCCGCTACGGGGTGTTTTTTCTATCTCCCTGCCCTGACGCATCTTATCCGAGGATATGGTATGCAACCAAACCGCCGGATGCAATTATTTTTGGAAATAGGTTGGCTTCGTTTCTTCTAGTAAGTAGGGCTGCCGAGTGGCAGGGGGTTGTAGTAGAGGAGAGGCACAAAACGAGGAGGCAGGAGATGAGCAGTGTGAATCGGGTATTTTTGTTGGGGAATCTGACGCGGGATCCGGAACTGCGGGAAACAGCGAGCGGGATGCCGGTGACGGATCTGGGGCTTGCTGTGAATGAGACGTACCGCAACAAGGATGGGGAACTGGTGGAAACGACCTGTTTCACGGATGTGGTGGTTTGGGGACGGCGGGCGGAAGCCTGCACGCAGTATCTCTCGAAAGGGGCACCGGTGATGGTGGAAGGCCGGTTGCAACTGGATACCTGGGAGGCGGAGGGCGGCGAGAAACGCAGTCGGATTCGTGTCCGCGCGGACCGCGTCCAGTTCCTGGGACGTTTAGGCAAGACAGCCGGGCAGGCGACCGAAGCATCGGCGGCAGCCCCCGCGGGTGGAACAGAGGCAGGGCAGGCGGGGATACCGTTCTGAGCCGGTCTATTGTCGGGGGCTGCCCAAGCAGCCCCCGTAGACGCATGCATGGTTCTATATATAAGGATGTGGTTTTGGAAGAGAATGTTGCGACAATAGGAGGCAGGCAGATGAAAGAGTATACAGAGGGGACAGGTAATGGGTATCGGCAGGGATTGCGGTTTTATCATCCGAGCGCATCGGGGCGCGGGGCGGCTATGCAACTCGAACCGCGGTTCAGTACGCCGCAGGAAGCACGCTATAACTGCTTTTTTCTGGAAATGGCGTCGCAGCAGACGCCGCCGCGTGGCGGCCGTGGCGAGACGCGGGTGCCTGCCACCTTCAACTGGCAGGAGAAGCTTGCGGTGAAACTCGAATTTTCGGATATCTGCGAGATGCTGGTTGTGCTGGAGGGACGGGCTGACAAGGTCGGTGGTGGTCGCGGCGGGTTGTTTCATCAGACGGAAACCGGCAATACGATTATTACCTGCCAGAAGGGCGAGCAGGGCGGCTACCTGATCGGGCTTTCACGGAAGGATGCGAAGTCGGGCCGGACGCAGCGCGTCAGCATGGTGTTAGGGGAGGCCGAAGCGCTCGGATTGCGACAGGTCCTGGCCAGTAGCCTGTTTTTTCTTTCGTTTCATCAGCATTTGTTCGGTGTCTGGGCGAGCGGTGCGCCGCGGTGATGGTGGATCAGCAGGTAGCGGTGTGGCGTGCTCGGCAACGCGGGCGGTGTTCAGAGCGATGGAGAGCGGGGCGAGGGCGCCCCGGCTCCAGGGAGTCGGTTGCGGGGCGGGGTTGCGGGCATCGGTTGCGGGGGTAGATTGTGTTGTTGGGGATGGGATTGCGGTTGCGTGTTGGGCGGGGTGGGGGTATGCTCGCGCGCATGCAGGTAGAAAAAGGTGTTGTACGGGAACATGTGGATATGGGTAGCGGATATCGTCGTCTGACGATATATGCGCCGGAGGTTTGTGCGCAGGTGCAGCCGGGGCAGTTTGTGCATTTGCGCGTGCCGGGGCTGGAGGCGTCGGCGTTACGGCGGCCGTTCAGTCTGTACCGGGCGGAGGACGGGTGTATCTCGGTTCTGTACAAGCAGGTAGGGCGGGGTACGCGAGATCTGGCACTGCTGCCAGAGGGTAAAGCGGTGGATTTTCTGGGGCCGTTGGGAAACGGGTTTCCGTGGCCGGCACCGGAGGGACGGCAGCCGTTGCTGCTGGCGGGTGGCTATGGGGTGGCACCCTTGTATTTGCTGGCAACCCATTTGTCCGAAAGCGGTGTTCTCATGGTTGGGGGGCGGACCCGGGCAGATATTTTGTGCACGGAAGATTTTGAGAAACTGGGCTGGCCGGTGGAGATGACGACAGAGGATGGTAGTGACGGGCGACAGGGGCTGGTCACGGATGCGCTCGATGTGTTTTTGGAGAAAACGGAACGTCCGGTTGTGGTGTATGCCTGCGGGCCGGAAGGGATGCTGCGGGCCATTGACGAAAGGTTGGTGGCACGGGACATTCCGGGGTGGCTTTCGCTGGACAAGAACATGGGCTGCGGCGTGGGGGCTTGTCTGGCCTGTGTGCAGCGGGTCCGGTTACCGGATGGTACGCGCGGCTGGAAGCGCGTCTGCTGTGATGGCCCTGTGTTTGCGGCTGGGGAGATTGTCTGGGATACATCGAAGGGGGATTCGACCGATGGATGAGCGGCCGGATATGGGGGTTACGATTGCGGGCATCCGGATGCGGAATCCGGTTATGGTTGCATCGGGGACGTTTGGATATGGCCATGAATATGCGGATCTCGTGGATCTGAATCGATTGGGTGCCATTGTGGTGAAGGGTATTTGCCTGAAGTCCTGTGACGGGAATCCGCCGCCCCGGTTGGTGGAGGTGCCCGGGGGACTGGTGAATGCGATCGGGTTGCAGGGTCCGGGGGTCAAGGGGTTCGAGGCGCAGTACCTGCCTTTTTTGCGACAGCAGGATACACCGGTCCTCGTCAATATCTGGGGACGGACCATGGAGGAGTATGGTCTGGTGGCAGCCGGATTTGATGGCATGCCGGGCGTAGCCGGGCTGGAGATCAACATTTCGTGTCCGAATGTGAAGGAGGGCGGCATTGCATTTGGGACGGATCTGCGCATGGCGGCCAAGGTGATTGCCACGGTCCGGAAGCAGACGCGCTTGCCGCTAATCCCGAAACTTTCGCCGAATGTGGCGGGGATCGGGGCGTTTGCGCGCATGGCGGAGGAAGAGGGGGCGGATGCGGTATCGTTGATCAATACGTTGCCGGCCCTGGTGATAGATCCCGAGACGCGGCGTCCGGTCCTAAGCAATGGTGTGGGGGGGCTTTCGGGTTCCGGCATTCATCATTTTGCGGTGAAGCAGGTATGGGATGCGGCCCAGGCGGTTTCCATTCCGGTGATCGGGATGGGGGGTATTTCTGAGCCGGAGGATGCGGTGCGGTTTTTACTGGCGGGTGCCACTGCGGTAGCGGTAGGCACGGCGACATTTATTGATCCGACCACGGCCATACGAGTCATAGAGGGGCTGGAAGCATATCTGGAACGCCATGGGCTTGGTGCGGTACGCGAGCTGGTGGGTGCGGTGGATATGGATGGAGGCCGGCGGTGAAGCGTAAGCTACTGACGGGGCTATGGGTCGGGCTGCTGGTGGTGGGCTCTGTGCTCTGGATTGTGACATTTCCTTTTCGTGAGGCGGTTGTATTACGGGCGGTACCGGCAGATGCCACCTATGTGAGTGTCCACGAGCGCCTCGGACAACGGATCCCCGCAATACTCGAGAGTGGTATGGCGGATCCGATCTTGCGTGCAGTGGGTCTAGACCCGGCCATCTGGGTGCCGGAGATGCTGGAAGACGAAGGGTTGCGCTGGATGCGGAAGCGGTTGCTGCATCGGTACGTAGCGGTGGGCTATGTGGAACAGTTCGGCGTGAACCGGCGTCCGGCCTGGGTGGCCAGCACCTGGATGGGCGGACTCTATACGCAGATGGTGCGGATCGGGTGGCTGGATAAGGCGCTTGGTGATTTCCAGATGGAGCAATTCGGCGATTCGGGGCGCATTTGGACACAGTTCTATCCGGAGTTGCCGCCGGGCTTCCAGCATGTGTCGTTTGGTATCTACGAGGGCGTGGCGTTCGGGTGCGCGAGCGATCATCCGCTGGCGGCTCGGCAGCTAGCCCGGCGGATGCGGCGTCAGCAGGACAACGGGCTGGATGCGCTATTGGAGGCGGAGGCAGCCGGCATGCAATCGCCGGAGGTGCCAGATCGCGCGATGCTGCGGCACCCGGATCAAGCGGGCATTTTGCAGGTGTCGCTGGATTGGGCCAAGGCCGGGACATTAGAGGTTGGGTTGGTGGGAGATGCCGCCTGGATCGAACCTTTGTCCACGGATGTTTTGGGGCAGGCGATTCCATCGGAGGTGGCGATGCTGCTGGATGCGACGGGTGCAAGGCCGGCGGTTCTGCTGGCGACGCAGACGGCCCATTTGGTGGGGGCCTTGCGGGCGTTGCCGGTAGACCGGATGTTGCGGGATACGGCAGTGCTGCTGCAAGCACATGCGGCGCGTGCGGACGGGGCTGTTGTGGCGTGGTTGGCGGGTGGTGCGCAAGGCGGGCGTTTGATGCGGATACGGATTCCGGCGGTGGGGCTGGCGTTTCACGTCCGGGAGCCGGGGAAGGATACCCTTGCGGTCCTGACGCCGGTGTTGCAGCGCCTGGAGGCTGCGCATCAGGTTGCATGGCAGGCAGAGCCGTACGGGCAACATGGCGTGTATGCTCTGCAACCGCCGCCCGAATGGTTGTATAGCCGTTTTCCCGCTAAGGAACGGGCTGGGTTTGTGGTGCGGGATGGTTGGGCGATTTTGCACAGTCACGCAGAGTCGTTGGATCGTTTTATGGGGCAGCAACGGGAGCCGAGCCAAGCGGATAGCCCGCCTTGGGCGGGATCGGCGGGCTGGTATGCCCGGCTGGATGGTCCGGCAATGGCAGATGTCGTGCGGACGGCACTTGCCGGGTATGGATTGTGGCAAATGGCGCAAGGGGCGCAGCGCGATCGGGACCAGGAAGCGTGGGTCAAAAGGGTTGCCCAAGTGCTGGAAGAATATGCTATGGCGCAGGTGCTAGTGCATGGAGAGGATGAGGCACAAAGCGAACGATGGGGCGCGCTGGTAGCTATCCGGGTGCGGCAGCAGGAGGTGCCGCCGGTGCTGCCGCGGGAGGGGAATGCTCAATGAGCAGACGCCGCCGAAGCTCCTGTTCGTGGGGCCGCTGGATGATTGAGCAGGAGCGGTGCCGGATTCCCATGGGCACGCCTCCCCCGATTCGGACGGGGGCGCAATTGGATTTGGGTGAGGGCATCGAATCCGTGCTACGGGGTTTACATCTGGATGGTGCTAGCCGGGAAAGCAAACTGGCGCAGGCCTGGCCGGAATTGGTTGGGCCCCAAATTGCTGCCCATACACGGCCCGGGCATATGCGTGGCCGTGAACTGGTGGTCTATGTGGATAGCTCGGTCTGGTTGCAAGAATTGAGCCGCTATGGGGTTAAACGCATGCTAGCCAATGTCCAGCAGCATGTGGGGCCGAATAAGGTTGGTTCGGTGCGCTTGCAGCTCGATCCAGAGGGGCTGGCCGGGCGTAGTAGGCAGTGAAGCAGTAGCCGGTGATCGGTCGGGCCTGTGAATACACGCAGATTTCGCGCGCGGCGGGGCTACTCCGTTTCGGCGCCGTTGTCCTGGAGCTGCTGGGCCCAGCGGTTCTCGAGGAGGCGCGCAAAGGTCTTGCGATTGAGCCCCAAATCAATGGCGAGGTTGGCGTAGTGGCGTGCCCGATCCCGCGCAGATTCGCCAAACATATCGGCATAAATGGCTGCGCCAAAGGCGGTTTGGATTCTTTCCCGCCGCGTGAGAGCCTCTGACCCGATGTAGTAATCGATGAGCTTGAGCATTTGTGGAGGCTGCACGGTGTTCCAACCGAACGGTTTATCTATGCCTGATACGCGAATGCCGAGTGGCGAGGCGGAGAGGATATCCCGGGCGGTGCTGCCAAATCCCCAGCCCCAGGCGAGCGGGTCTTTCTGCATGCCCTTTATAAGATGCTGTTTCATCTGCGCCAGATAGCGATAGCGTTCGACGAGATCCTCGTACGCATCCTTTCCTTTCGGCGTGGTATAGAGATCTTCCTTGGCTTGGATTTGCTCGTATGCCGTCTCAAAATCGTTCTGTTCAAAAAGTGTGCGTAATTGCATTTCGTCGGAAACAATGGTCTCGAGCTCGGTCTGGGTTTTCAGCTCTTGCTCGCGACGCTCGCGTTCTAGCCGTTCGCGCTCGGCTTGCCGTGCCTGTTCTTTACGCTCGGCCTCCAGCCGGCGCTGTTCTTCGGCCTCAAAGCGTCGGAGAATGTCGGTCATACGCTTATGGAGGGAACCGATGGATTTTGCGGCTTGCCGCGCGGCTTGCAGGGCGGCTTGCGCGTCGTCGCGGATAGACGTGATTTGGCTGAAGGTCGTGCGAGCGGCGGAAAGGCTAGCGGTGGCTTGCAGGGTTTCGGTTGCTTCCTGCGCTTGGGCAAGGGCCGCTGTGGTTTGGGACAGGAGGGTTTCCATGGTCTGATTGGCCGCAACTGCATCTCGCACAAGGATCTCTTCCGGGGAGGCAGGAGCCTGTTCTGCGGCTTCGACCGGCTCTATGTCTGCGGGCTCGTCTTCCGCGTCTTCCGGTTCGGGTTCGCCCTCTGGCTCTGCTTGTTCGTCTGGCTCCGCCGCAGCTTCCTCATCCTGCTCAACAGCCTCATTGCTCTCCTGCTCAGCGGTCGCGTCTGCTTCGTCCGGGGTTTCTTTGTCCGGGGTTTCCGGCTCGGGGGCCGGCGGGGGGGTTGGGATGGGGATGTCCATCCGTTTGGCGGCATCCAGGATGTCCTGATAGCGAGGCTCGGTCTGCTGCAGAACAGATGCAATCTGGCTGCGAGTGGTTTCGATGTCAGCCAGCACTTGGCCCGACTCTTGCTTAATGACACCCAGTTTGTAGCGGTTTTTCCGCTCAATGTTTTGTTCGCGCTTCAGCTCCAGCCAAGCGTAGGTTCCAATGCCAGCGACGGGCAGGAAGATGATGAGCAGGATTATCATCGTTGTGCGGCGTTGTTTGCGCTTGCGTTTCTGGCGGCGGGCTTCGCGTTCTTCGTCTGTTAGTTCGGGTGGCGGGCTGGTTCGCTGCGTGGTGCTGGAGGCACCTGTGATGTGGGTGCCGGCATCCTTGTGTATGACAAGCTTGCGGCTACCACCGGAAGCTTGCCCCCCGGTGGTGCCCGGTCCGGACTGGGAAGAGACGGGCCGTTGGCCCGTGCCGCGTTTTTTGATGCGGATGCTTTTGCCTTTGGGGCGAAGATCCCCCCCCGCGGCAGGGCTTTTATCCAGTTCATGGGTGGCTTTGCGCAAGTCGCTGATAAGGGAGCGATAGTTGGGATAGCGCTCGGTTCGCTCGGTTGCGAGCATGCGCATAATGACTTCGCTTACGATAGGCGGAAGGTCTGGTTTGATCTCGCGTGGGTCGGGCGGTGGTTGATCCAAACGGGCTTTGACCACTTCGACCGGGGTCTCGCCGTCGAAGGGCGGGTTGCCGGTCAGCATATGATACAGGGTAGCTCCGAGACTGTAGATATCGGAACGGGCATCAAGCTTCTGCCGCTTGATTTTTTCGGGGGCAATGTAATAAGGGGTTCCCCAAATGCCCTCACCCGCATTTTGGTGCGCTACGCTGGCCAACCCGAAATCAACCAGCTTGGCGTTTCTTTTCTTATCGAGCAGGATGTTTTCGGGTTTGATGTCACCGTGAACGAGTCCGGCCTCATCTGCTGCGCTGAGGCCTTGTGCAATTTCGAGGCCGACTTGGAACGTGAGCAGGGGGGGGAGGCCATCGGGCTGCTCCATCAGAACATCGACACGCTCGCCATCGACTAGTTCCATCACGATATAAGGCTGCCCTTTTTCCTGCCCGAATGAGTAGATCTGCGCGATGTTGCTGTGGTTGAGCTTGGCAACGGCCTGGGCTTCGTGGCGGAAGGTTTCTATGAATTGAGGGTTGTCACCAAGACTTTTCAGCATGACCTTGATTGCGACGTCGCGCCCGAGCTGTTCATCGCGTGCATAGTACACGCCACCCATGCCGCCGGTTCCGAGCAGGCGCAGCAGCAGGAAGTTTCCGAGTTTGGCCGGCACGCGCGTTTCCTTACCGCATGCGTTGCAGGTGACCTGGGAAAAAGAGGGCAAGCCTTCGGCGTTGATGGTGGCAGAGCAGGCTGGACAGGAAAACGTATCGACGGGATCTGCATGCAGGGCAGGGTCAGACTGCTGGTTCGGTTGTGAGCCAGTGCGCTGGGCTTCCTCTTCGGGATGGTTGGTGTCCGGCATCAAGAACTCCTGTCAAGAAAAACATGCATACCGCTTTACCATACGAGAGACGGGGCGGGATGTCCAGTCCGCAAACGAGGTGCTATGGATCTTCGGTTTCGGCAATGGCTTTGGGGGGTTTGGCAAAGAGGACTTTGGTATATCCCTTGGAAACGAGTTCACGGCTGATGGCGACGAGCGCACGTTTGGGAACATTGGGTGGCACCGTCACGCGAATGGTTTCATCGCGCTTGATGCCCTGCTTGCGCAGCTCCTTGGTCATTCGTTTGAGGTTGGTCTGTCGCTCCCCAACAAAGATTTCGCCTTTTGAGGTAATGCGGATCGTGCCGTGGCTTTGCAGCAGCGAGATGCGTCGCTTGTTTTTCTCGGCCTGTGCCGTCGTTGCTGTCAGCAGGCAGATCGGCAGCAGCAGGAGTGGGATGTAGAGCAATAGTCGTTTCATGATGATGTCTCCCATTGTTGGTTGAGGTAGGAGATATAGGTTTCTACGGCCTGTGCCAGCGGCGTGCAGGGGGCACCAAAGCCTGCTGCACGTAGTTTGGTCATGTCGGCACAGGTATAATATTGGTACTTATCACGGATGGCGGGGGGTATGTCAATGAAATCAATCGCGGGGGCGCGTTGCATGGCGCCAAAGATGGCATGTGCCAGTTCGAGCCAGGTATGCGGGGTACCGGTACCGGCATTGAACAAGCCGGATACGCTGGGGTTGTCATGAAAAAAGAGCGTCATGTCGACGGCATCCCGGACATAGAGAAAATCGCGTTGTTGGCATCCGTCCTCGTAGTCGGGGTGATGGGAGCGGAATAGTTGGAGACGCCCGGTGTCGCGAATTTGGTTCCAGGCTTTGTGAACCAGCGAGCGCATGTTGCCTTTATGGTTTTCACCGGGACCATAGACGTTGAAATACTTGATGCCGGCAATGTGGGGCAGGAGGCCGTTATCGCGCGCCCAGAGGTCGAAGCGCTGCTTGGAAAGGCCGTACAGATTCAGGGGTTGGAGCTGATCGATGCGCGCCGTATCATCGACATAGCCTTGGGATCCGTCGCCATAGGTGGCCGCACTGGAGGCATAGATAAAGCGGGTGCCGTGGTCGAGGGCCCAACGGCATAATTCCTGGGAGCAGACCAGGTTGTTATCTTCCAGATAGTCCGCATCGGTTTCGGTAGTGGCACTGCAGGCTCCCAGATGGAACAGCGTATCGGCCTCGGGCGCAGTGCCACTGCGAATGCGCTCGCGATAGGCGTATTTGTCGAGATAGTCCGCATAGCGCAAGCGATCCAGGTTCTTCTGCTTTTCGGGGTGGTTGAGGTTATCCACGATCAGGATGTTCTCGTGATTGCGCCGGTTGAGGGCGGCCACCAGATTGCTGCCGATAAGCCCGGCACCGCCGGTCACGATAAAGCGAAGGTTCGGTTTCATGTTCCAGGCTCCGTTTTCCGTTTTGCCAGGATGCCCGTGGTGGAGACGTCCGGCACGAGATCGGCGAGGACGACGCGTCCGCCATGTGCCTCGACGATATCGCGTCCGCTCACGTAGTGGGCCCAATCGGCCCCTTTTACCAAAACATCCGGCAGGATTCTTGCGATCAGGGTAGCGGGTTCGTCTTCCTCGAACGGAATCACGAAGTCGACGCATTCGAGTGCCGCCAGAACGAGGGCCCGATCCTGCAGAGGATTGACGGGGCGGGTGGGCCCCTTGGCGCGCTGGACCGATGCATCGGCATTGATCCCGACGATCAGCGCGTCACCCTGCTGGCGCGCAAACTGCAGATACGTGATATGCCCGACATGGAGCAGATCAAAGCAGCCATTGGTAAAGACCAGCGTGCGGGCTGCGGTCCGCATCTGCTGCCGCAGCGGCAGAAATGCGTCTACGGTTTGCACTTTAGACTCGGCGGTTCGCATATGTGATTCCTTTCATACGACAACAAGATACGCCATAGGTGGGGTGGTTGTAAAGAGTCGGAAGCAGATGGCAGCAGGAGGTGGATGTATACAAAGCGCCCCCCTTACGTCTGTGCCAACCAGGGTCAGGCGGTCGGTTCGGGTTCGGTTTCGGGCAGATCGACGACAACACGATTGCCTTCGACGCGCACGACCTCGACGGGGGTGCCTGCCGCAAGCATATCGGACTGGCTGACCACGTCGACGCGCTGGCCCTCGATCTCCGCGAATCCGGAAGGGCGCAGCGCGGAAAGGGTCGTGCCGCATTTTCCGACCAGTCCGGATAGCGTGGCATTCTGGCCATGTGCATCCTTGAGATCGTTGGCAACGGTCATGCTGCGACCGACGGGTGTCGAGGGAAAGAAGCGGATCCAGAGGGCGATGGCGACGCCGGTTCCCACAACGAGCCCTACGAGTGCCAGGGTTGCCATTCCGGGCGAAAATACCGCATATCCAAGCAGACCGGCGATAAAGAGCATGATGCCGCCGAGCGCGCCGAGCACGCCGCCGGGGATGAAGACTTCTGCCCCGATCAGCATAAGGCCGGCAATCAGGAGGGTGAAGTAGAGTTCGTTCATGATGGTTTCCTTGTTTCGTCGGTATGGGGCAGCGCCCCGACTACAACCCGGTACCCTTGCACTGCGATGACGCGTACCGGGTCGCCTGCATCCATATAGCTGCCTTCTGCCACGACGTTCAGGCGTTGCCCCTGGATCCGGGCGTATCCGGATGGGTGCAGGGCGGTAATGGCGGTTCCGGTGGCACCGACGAGGGGCGGGGCGGGAGGCGGCTTGCTGGTGGCTGGTGCGGTTGGGGATGGGGCAAGGGGGGTGGCGGCATTTCCGCTCAGGACATCGGAAAGGACCAGCCGCTGGAACCCGCTGGTGCGCGGCAGGAAGCGTGCGGCGATGCCGCCGAGTATAAGGCTGATGCCACATGCAAGCCCAAGCTGGAGCAACGCCCATTGTAGATTGATGGTCGGAATCCGAAACCAGGGCCCCCCTGGGATGGGGGCCGCCATCGAAAAGAAGATGGCGATGAGCATCAGGGTGATCCCGGCGATGCCGGGCAGACCGAAGCCCGGAATGACAAAGAGTTCCAGCAGCAGCAGGCATACCCCCAGGATAAAGAGAATGAGTTCGAGGTCGCCCGAGAGGCCGGCGATACGGTGGCCCCAGAAGAAGAAGGCCAGCAGCACGCCCCCTGCAAGGCCGGGAAATCCGAAGCCCGGCGTGCGGAATTCGATGTAGAGACCGAGCAGACCGCCGGCGAGGAAGAGGAACGCAAAGGTTTCGATCCAGCGTGCGATGCGTTCCGCGAGGGTGACTTCAATCGTGCGGATATCGGGGTTCTCGATGCCGGCGGCATCGAGCAGGCTACTGAGATCGGATACAATGCCCTGGGCGAGGATGGGGCGAGCGGCGGGTGTGTTCGTGTATACCATGCGGGTGGCATCGCGTTCGGACAGGGTAAGTAACTGGCCTTCCTTGACGATGGTTTCGCCGTCGATCTCGTAGGAGATATCGCGCCGGATCATGCTTTCGATGAGGTCAGGGTCGTGTCCGTGGGCTTCGGCTGTGGTTCGGACGAGGGCAACCAGGGCCGACACGTGTTTTTCCTTCATGTCCCCTTCTTCGATATCGCCGCTTGAGGTTACGATGGCGCTGGCTCCGATGCGTGAGCCGGGTGCCATATAGATGGTCTCGGTGGAAATGGCAATGAGGGCACCGGCGCTGAGGGCGTCTTTATTGATAAAGGTGTAGGTCTGCAGCTCCGCGGGTAGTTCCAGCAGCAGGCGCATGATGGACTCGGTTACGTCGACCCGGCCGCCGGGGGTATCCATGTCAAGGATCAGGGCGGTTGCTTCCTGCTCGACAGCTTGCTGGATGCTGCGCCGCACGACATGCAGGAGTCCACGTTCAATCATGCCCTGGACCGGGATTACATACACGAGGTTGCTGCCCGGAGGAACCGCAGCGGGTGCCGCCGTGTGGGTGGTCGGGGCGGGGGCATTTGTACGTACGGATGCATCCTGCGGGGCCGGGTTGTTTGTGGCGGGTGCCGTACCTTGCGTCCAGCCCGTATAGGCCAGTGACAAACAGCAATAGGTTACCAGTACATAAGGAGACAGACAGGATTTCATGCCGGAATAGTGCCCGATGTGCCGGGGAATTGCAAGTGCATGCAAGAGGATTTGTGAGAGATACGGTTTCGGGGTCACTTTTTCCGTGCCTGTGGGGCGAGAATGTGATAGCAGTACAGGCACAGGCAACACCGGTTCGTTTGCAGCGCAAGGGGCGTTAGGGGCAAAAACCGGTGGGGGTCCGGGCGTCAAGCAAGCCAACAACAGAACCTGATCGAGGATGGATGCCGGCAGATACCGGCTGAGAGGAGATAGAGAAGATGGCGACATTGTCAACGAAGTACATGGGGATAGAGCTCAAGAATCCGGTTGTCGTAGCGGCAAGCGCGCTTTCGTGCAAGGTGGAAAACATCCAGCGAGCAGAAGAGGCTGGAGCCGGGGCGCTTGTGATCCGCTCGTTGTTCGAGGAGCAGATCCGGCATGAGATCGGTCAGCTGGACGAGGCCTTGTCGCAAGGGGCGGAATCCTATGCGGAGGCGCTATCGTACTTTCCGGCGATTGCGCATGGGGAAGCGAAGGAGCATCTGTTCTGGGTCGAGCGGAGTCGAGCGGCCACGGAGTTTCCGCTGATTGCGAGTTTGAATGCGGTAACGCCGGGCGGCTGGGTCAAGTATGCGCGGCAACTGGTGGATACAGGGGTGAACGGGCTTGAGCTGAACTATTACAGCGTGGAAGCGGATCTGAACCGTTCGGGGCTGGATGCCGAGAAACGTATGCTGGATATCGTCTCGGCGGTACGGCAGGAAGTGGATGTGCCGGTTGCCGTCAAGATCGGGCCGTTCTACACATCGGTCGGGCATGTGATTCATCAACTCGAAGAGACGGGCGTGAATGCGGTTGTGATGTTTAATCGGTTCCTGCAGCCCGAGATCGATCCGGATCGGGAAGCGGTGCTGCATGAGATGACATACAGCACGTCGTCGGAGATGCGGGTGCCGTTGCGTTGGATCGGGTTGCTGTATGGCCGCATCGGTATCGATATGGCAGCCAATACGGGGATCATGGAAGCACGCGACGTTGCGAAGTGCCTGTTGGCGGGTGCGCAGGTGGTGCAAGTGGCGTCCACCTTATTCCGTAACGGCATTGGACATGTAACGGAACTCGTGCAAGGGCTGGAGAAGTGGATGGACGAGCATGGGCATGCCGAGCTTGAAGACTTCCGCGGGAAGCTCAGCCAGGCAAACTTCAGCGGGGATCCGGTTATGTATGAGCGGGCCCAGTACCTGGACTTCCTGATGTCGCGGCAGCGCTGGGTAAAGGACTGAGTCGGGCGTGCGGATTACCGGCGGCATGTTCTGTGGGCGGCGTGTGCAGCGTCCGGCGGGGCCGGCGGTGCGACCGACACAGGACCGGGTCCGGGAAGCCCTGTTCTCGTCGTTGGCGCCGCGGCTTCCGGGCTGTGCCTTTCTTGATCTGTACGCCGGAACGGGTGCTGTAGGTCTGGAAGCCTGGAGTCGTGGTGCGGCGCGGGTGTGCTGGGTTGAGGCATCCCCCCGCATTTTTCGTGGATTGCAGAACCAGATACGCATGTTGTCGCAAGCAGATCACCAAGTGCGGCTGGAGCCGGTCTGCCTGGATGCAAGCGTGTTTTGCCGCCGGTGGTCGGGGCCGACACCGTTTGATATCGTGTACGCCGATCCGCCATATGCCCAGGCAGAGCCCGACAAGCTGTTGGCGGCCATCAGCAGCAGCGGCTTGCTGCAGGATGACGGGGTTCTGGTGCTCGAGCAAGGGGCCGATGCAGCGGAGCCCCTCGCGGAGGGGTGGCACCTGCTACGGGATAAGCGCTATGGGGGCTCGCGTTTGCGAATGTTCCAGAAAGGGGAAATGGCATGACAAAATTGGCAATCTATGCAGGGTCGTTTGACCCGATGACCTTCGGGCATCTGGATTTGGTAGCGCGCTGCAGCGAGTTGTTTGAACGACTGATTGTGGCGGTGTCGCATAGTGTCCATAAGCAACCCTTGTTCCCGGCAGCAGAGCGGCAGGCCATGATAGAGGCGGTTGTTCGACGGTTGCAGTTGGACAATGTCGAGGTGGCCGTCTTTGATGGCTTGCTGGTTGATTATGCCAGAGCGTGTAAATCGCGGGTACTGATCCGGGGCTTGCGGGCCTATTCGGATTTTGAGTTTGAGTTCCAGATGGCACTTACGAATCGCAAGCTGGCGGAGGAGGTTGAGACGTTGTTCATGATGCCGAAAGAGAACCACAGTTATGTGAGCTCGAGTACGGTCAAGGAGGTTGCCAGCCTGGGGGGGACGGTTACAGAGTTTGTGCCCCCGGAGGTAGCGGCTGCGCTCCAGGCTCGATTTCAACAGGAGGGGGCCGCATGATTCTCCTGCTGGATCAAATCGGGGAGGCGGGGTTCGACCTGGAAGGCGTGCTGCCCGTGGAGGCGCTGGAGTGCCAAGAGGAGGATCCGGTGCGCGGCGTGGGCCCCGTACAAGCCACGTTGCACTGCCAGATTGTTGGGGATGAACTCCTGGTGGACGGGACGCTATCTGTAGCAACGATCATGCGTTGCCGCCGCTGCAACTGCGAATGGGAGCAACGGCTGGAGCAGGTGCCGTATCATTACGATCAGATGCTGGATCCCATGCCCGAATCTGTAGACTTGACCGAAAGCGTACGAGAAGCTATTTTACTCGTTTTTCCGTCTTATCCGGTCTGTCGGGAAGATTGTAAGGGGTTATGTGCACAATGTGGTGCAAACCTTAATGAGACGCAATGCGAATGCAAGCCGCCCCAGGATGATCGGTGGGGGGCATTAGAGGGTTTAGGAAAGGAGTAGCGTTATGGCTGTGCCAAAAAGGAAATCGTCGAAGCGCAAGTGCCGTGCGCGCAAGGCTTCGCACGCAACAGTGGTTCGAGCCTCACAGGCTTGTCCGGAGTGTGGTGCGCCGAAGATGCCGCACCGTGTATGCCCGGCATGCGGACAGTACCGCGGTACGCAGGTACTGACCGTGGAAGCAGATTGAGCGAGAGCCGTGCAATGCGCATAGCTGTAGATGCCATGGGCGGGGATTTTGCCCCGCAAGAGGTGGTGGCCGGTGCCGTGATGGCAGGGTCATTACCCAATGTAACTTCCCTGATCCTGGTCGGAGACGAGCAGGCGATCCGGCGGGAGCTGGATGCTTGTGGTGGCGACCATAGCAAGATCGAGATCCGGCATGCGTCGGAAAGGGTTGAAATGGGCGAAGCTCCAGCCCAGGCGATCCGCCGCAAAAAGGATTCATCGATTGGCCGGGCCGTGGAAATGGTGCGGGATGGTGAGGCCGATGCCGTGATGTCTGCTGGGAATACGGGGGCGGCTGTTGCTGCATCGGCCCTGCGGTTACGTACCTTGGAGGGCGTAGATCGTCCGGCAATCGCGACGGTCATGCCGACCCAGAAACATCCGGTTGTACTGCTGGATGCCGGGGCAAATATTGACTGTACGCCCGAGCAACTGGCGCAATTTGCGGTTATGGGGAGTGTATACTCAAAGGTTATTCTGGGGCGCGAACAGCCCATCGTCGGGCTGCTGAGCATTGGCGGGGAAGAGTCGAAAGGCAATGTCGTCACGAAGCGGGCCTATGGTCTGCTGCAGGAATCGTCCCTGAATTTTCGTGGGAATGTCGAGGGGCGCGACATGTTCGAAGGGGAAACGGATGTTGTCGTGTGCGATGGTTTTGTCGGGAATGTGGTGCTGAAAACAAGTGAGAGTGCGGCCACAGCGGTTACGGGCTGGTTAAAGCGGGAGCTGATGGCGAATCCCTTGCGAAAGCTGGCGTGTTTGCTTTTACGTAATGCCTTTAAAGCGCTCAAGAAGGAGTTGGATCCCGAAATGTACGGTGGGGCGCCGCTGCTGGGGGTACGGGGGGTTTGTATTATCGCGCATGGAGGATCCTCCCGCAATGCCATTTACCATGCGCTCCGGGTAGCGTCGGAGGCGGTAGCTTTGCATGTGAATGATGATATTGTAGATGGAATCAGGAACCTGGGTACGGAAGCATGATAGATGATCGGGATAAGATGCCACGCGTGATGATTGCAGGAACGGGCAGCTATTTGCCAGAGCGTATTCTGACGAATGCCGAGCTCGAGACAATGGTCGAGACGAATGACGAATGGATCACGGCGCGTACAGGGATGCGGGAACGGCGGATTGCGCGGGAGGATGAAGCGACGTCAGATATGGCGATTGCGGCTGCCCGCCAGGCGATGGCATCCGCAGGTGTGGAGGCCGATGAGATTGATCTGGTTCTGGTGGCGACCTGCACCCCGGATATGGCCTTTCCCAGCACGGCCTGTTTGCTGCAGGCCGCCCTTGGCGTGAAAAAGGCACTCTGTTTCGATCTATCGGCAGCTTGTTCCGGATTTCTGTATGGCTTGGAGACGGCCCGGTCGATGATGCAGAGTGGGATATACCGCACGGTCCTGGTGGTGGGGGCCGACAAGATGAGTGCGGTGACGGATTGGACGGATCGCGGCACGTGCATTCTCTTCGGGGATGGGGCTGGTGCCGTCATCCTGAAACCAAGTGCAACCCATCGGGGTGTGATTGCCACGGTTGCGGGGGCGGATGGATCGCTTGGCGATCTGCTGATGATCCCCGGCGGTGGCAGCCGTATGCCCGCAACCTCCGAATCGGTTGCGGCTCACCAGCATACCGTCAAGATGGCTGGCAACAACGTATTCAAGCATGCGGTGCGCTGCATGACCGAATCGGTCTTTGCGGTTCTGGAAAAGGCCGGGTTGACGGCGGAGGATGTATCCTGGGTTATTCCCCACCAAGCCAACATGCGCATCATCCAGGCAATTTCCGACCGGATTCATATTCCAATCGAACGTTTTATTATCAATCTCGACCGCTATGGGAATACGACGGCAGCGACCGTGCCGGTTGCGCTGGATGAGGGCGTCAAGGCTGGGCGCATCCAACGGGGCGATGTCTTGCTGATGGTTGTGTTCGGCGGGGGATTCACGTGGGGTGCCACGGTGCTGGAGTACTGAGAAGAAAGGGTGTACGTATGAGTAAAACCGCAGTTGTCTTTGCCGGGCAGGGCGCACAGTTTGTCGGAATGGGCCGCGAATTGGCGGATACGTATCCGGTTTGCCGCGATTTGTACGCGGAGGCGGATGACGTACTGGGCTACAAGCTTTCCTCTTTATGCTTTGAAGGGCCACAGGAAACGCTGACCCAATCGAATCACTGCCAACCGGCGATTTTTGTAACGAGTATTGCCTGTTACCGGGCGCTGGAGCAGGAGGTTGCCGGCTTTGAACCGGTTGCCATGGCCGGTCTGAGTCTCGGGGAATGGTCGGCGTTGCATGCGGCCGGGGCGCTAGGGTTTGCCGATACGGTACGCGTGCTGCAAGTGCGGGGTGCGGCCATGCAGGCAGCATGCGAGGAGCATCCGGGCGGGATGGTCAGCGTGATGGGATTGGATCGTCCGGCGCTGGAAGCCATCTGCGAGGAGGCCGGGGTCGAGATTGCCAACTTGAACCATCCGAGCCAGACCGTGCTGTCGGGTCCGAAAGACGGCATTTCCAAGGCAGAGGAACTTGCCAAGGCGCGTGGTGCAAAGCGGGCGGTGGTCCTGGATGTGGCGGGGGCCTTTCATTCGAGCCTCATGCAGTCTGCCGTACCGAAGCTGGAGGCGGTTTTATCGGACGTGACGATTCAGCAGCTGGCAATTCCGGTTGCGGCCAATGTAACGGGGGCCATGCATGGGGGCCCAGAGGATATCCGCCGCGACATGCTGCGGCAGGTCACGCAATCCGTGCATTTTTATGAAGGGGTAGAGGCCATGGTGGCGGCTGGTGCCGAGCGGTTTGTGGAGTGCGGCCCCGGCAAGGTTCTCAGCGGGCTGATCAAGCGGATCGCAAAAGGAACCGAGCTGCACCAGGTGCAGGATACGGACAGTTTGTTGGCGGCGGCAGCTGCCATCAAAGGATAAAGAGCGGCTGAGAGGCAGAGACAGAAGGAGAGATACGCATGAGTGAACTAGCGGGAAAGACGGCCATCGTGACGGGGGCGGCACGCGGGATTGGCCGCGTCATTGCAGAGCAGCTAGCCGTTGCAGGGGTATCCGATGTGGTGCTGTGCGACCTGAAGGCCGAGTGGTTGGCAGAGTCGGCCCAGTCCGTGGAAACGCTGGGAGCCAAGGCGCATTGCCTGTCGGTGGATGTCAGCAATGGGGACGCCGTGCAGCAGACTGTGGATACGGTTATGCAGCAGACGGGACGATTGGATATCCTGGTCAACAACGCCGGGATCACGAAGGACGGACTGATGATGCGCATGAGCGAGGCGGATTGGGATGCCGTGTTGTCGGTCAACCTGAAAGGCTCGTTTTTGTTTACGAAGGCGGCCAGCCGCCCGATGATGAAAGCGCGGGCAGGATCCATCGTGAATATCGCCTCAATTATTGGCTTGATCGGGAATGCCGGGCAATGTAACTATGCAGCTTCGAAAGCAGGGGTGATTGCCTTGACGAAATCCTCTGCCAAGGAATTAGCAGCACGGAACATTCGGGTGAATGCGGTGGCGCCAGGGTTTATTACGTCGAAGATGACCGAGGTGCTGGCGGACGAGGTAAAGGGTAAGATGCTGGAGCAGATTCCACTGGCTCGTTTTGGTGAGCCATCAGATGTTGCCAAGGCCGTACAATTTTTGGTATCAGATGCATCCACGTACATTACGGGGCAAGTGTTATCCGTTAATGGTGGGATGTTCATGTAGGGCACACAATGTGAATCTTCCAGGTAAAGAAGATTCGGGAAGAAGCAAGGAATAAGGAGAAGAGAAAATGGCACTGGAAGACAAAGTCAAAGACATCATTGTAGAGCAGTTGGGTGTGAACGCAGACCAGGTGAAGCCGGAGGCTTCGTTCATTGAGGATCTCGGCGCAGACTCGCTGGATACGGTGGAGCTGGTTATGGCGTTCGAGGAAGAATTTGGTGCCGACATCCCGGATGAGGATGCCGAGAAGCTCACGACGGTTGGTGCCGTGGTGGAGTACATGAAATCCAAGGGCATTGAAGGATAGGTTGGCAAGAGGACAAAGCCGGAGGGTGCCTCGTAGCACTCTCCGGTTTTTTTGGCCGCAGCAGGCAAGCCGGACAGTGAGGAGATACCAGTGGAAAAGAGAAGAGTTGTCGTAACAGGTATCGGGGTAATTTCCCCCATTGGTTGCAATGTGGAAGCATTCTGGAACAGCTTGAAGGCTGGGCGCGGCGGGGTCGATCGGATCCAGTCGTTTGATGTTGCGGATTTTTCAGCTCAGGTTGCGGCCGAAGTGCATGATTTTGATGTAGATGCCTACATCGACAAAAAAGAACAGCGCCGGATGGACCGTTTTTGTCAATTCGGGCTGGCAGCCTCCTGCATGGCTATGGATGATGCGGGTTTTGACCGCGACCACGAAGATCCGACCCGCATGGGAGCGATTGTGGGATCGGGGATAGGTGGGCTCTCCACGCTGGAGAAGCAGCATACCACACTCGTGGAAAAGGGGCCTGGCCGCTGCTCGCCGTTCATGATTCCCCAGATGATTGTGAATATGGCTTCGGGCCTGGTTGCGATTCGGCACAATTTACAGGGTCCGAATTTCTCGGTGGTGTCGGCCTGCGCGACGGCGGCGCACTCGATCGGGGATGGGTACCGAATCATCGAGCGCGATGAGGCGGATGTGATTCTGGCTGGTGGAACCGAAGCGTCGGTGACGCCGCTGGGTATCGGCGGATTTGCCGCCATGAAGGCCTTGAGTACGCGCAATGATGATCCCGGCACGGCGAGTCGGCCGTTTGACAAGGAGCGGGACGGCTTTGTGATGGGCGAAGGTGCCGGAGTGCTCGTGCTGGAGGAATACGAGCATGCGAAGGCACGGGGCGCACAGATCTATTGTGAGATCGGTGGTTTTGGACAGACCTGCGATGCGTACCACATGACGGCGCCAATGGAAGAGGGACTTGGTGCGACGCGTGCCATGCTAGCCGCGCTGAAAGATGCGGGCTGTTCCGCTGAGAGTGTTGACTACATCAATGCCCATGGAACCAGCACGCCGCTGAATGACAAGATCGAGACGCGTGCCATCAAGGGTGCGCTCGGGGAACATGCCCGCAAGGTGATGATCAGTTCAACCAAATCGATGACGGGGCATTTGCTGGGAGCTGCCGCAGGCGTGGAAGCGGTGGCCTGCGCCATGGCGATCAAGCATGGTGTTGTACCGCCAACGATCAATCAGTTGGTAGTAGACCCCGAGTGTGATTTGGATTATGTCCCCAATACAGCGCGAGAAGCATCCGTGGACGTTGTGCTGAACAACTCCCTCGGGTTTGGTGGTCATAATGCCTGCATCTGCATGACGCGGGT
>CAZRCN010000027.1:0-5321 GCA_964598575.1 uncultured Victivallales bacterium
GTGGGACTAGGCGCAGTGCAGTTCGATGATATCCTTGTTTTGCGACATACGATCCAATACGGCTGGGTCGGGCCGTTTATCAATTGTCATGGAACAGCAGGCCGCTTCCGCATGGGCAAAAATCTGGTTTTGCATTTCCTCGATATTGATATCCGCATCGCGCAGTTGTGCCAATACGCCCGAGAGGACGCCGACGCGGTTATAGTGGCGAATGATCAGGGTAGCCCCGGCGTCATGGCTTGCTCGGAGGTTGACAGCATTTGGTGGTGTGCCGGTTGCTGCAAACGATTGCACGATACGCACAGCTTCTGCGGCGATTGCTTCCTCGGCCTGCGCCGTAGATGCACCGATATGCGGGGTGGCAACAATATGCGAAGCCAACTCGGTTTGGGTAAACGATGCATCACCGCCGGAAGGTTCATCGGCAAAAACATCTAGTCCGACCTTGAGTTGTCTGGTTTGCATGGCATCCTGCAGTGCGGCATGATCCACAACCTCGCCCCGTGATGTGTTGATAAAAATGGCCTGTTCTTTCATGCCGTCAAAGAACGCAGCATCCAGCATGCCTTTAGTTTCCGGGGTAGATGCAACGTGGACACTGACGGCATCGGCGATGCGGGCCAGTTCCGGTAGAGACGCGGTATGCTCGATCCCCAGCTCTTTTGCCTTGGCTGCATCCAGACTGCGCGACCACGCAACCACCCGCATGGAAAGCGCTTGGGCACGGCGCGCGACCGCCAAGCCGATTGCCCCCGTTCCGATAATGCCCAGCGTGCGGTCTTTCAGTCCGTTTGCCTTGCCAAAACGTTTTTTCTGCCATGATCCCTGTCGGAGGGCTTCGGTGGCATCGGCGATGTTGCGGTCACAGGCAATCAGTAGGCCAATCGCCAATTCCGCAACGGCCGCGGTATTTTTTCCGGGGCAGTTGGCGACGTAGGTTCCGGCCCGTGAAGCGGCATCCAGGTCGATGGTATTCACGCCTGCACCCGCGCGGACGATCAAGCTCAGGTTTCGTCCGGCAGCAATGGTTTGGGCGGTAACCTTTTTTGAACGTACGATCAGCACCTGGGCATCCCCGATTTTTTCGGGTAGGGTATCGGGTGTAACATCAGGTAGGGATGCGACGGTAGCGCCGAACGCTTCGAGATCCCGGATCATCTGCGGGGCAACTTTGTCTGCAATAAGAATGTTCATGATATGCTCCTTCGTTGTTGTTGGACGCTGTCGTTTTCTTGATGGCGGCCATTCTGGCTGCTTTATGTACATGCTGTATGGATGCATTCCGCAGGCAAGTGGGTTTCTTTATACCGTTCCTGGTGTGATGGATCAAGAACTCCTGCTCGGCGGGTCATATGCATCGTGTCTTGCAAGACGGGGAGGGAACCGCTAGCATCAGGCATTCATGTAGCTAGGAGGCGGGTATGTTACCGGGAAAAATCAGAAGTAGGGTATTGGCATTGCTTTTGGCGGGGACTATTCCTTTTGTGAGTGTGGGGCAGGATCAGGATGCGGTTGACCCCATGCTGACGTTTCAGTCGATAGCGGCCAAGTTGGATCCTGGGGGTGAGGTATTTGCCATTATCCAGGGTGGACGCTTACTGGAACAGGTTCTGGGGCAACTGGAGCAGGGCATGGATACCGGGGGGGATCTGGCAGAAACCACGGCAGAACAGGATTTGCGACGGCGGGCGGGCACCTTGCGTACTTGGGTCGCGCGACAGGGCATCGGGGGCTTTCGCGGGATAGGGTTGAGTATTGCCGCGCGTGCCAGGGAACATTCAACGCTGAAGCTGTTTTTGGCGCGGGATGCCGTCGATGCAAAGTTGCCGTTCTGGCGCGGGGTATTCGGCTGGCAACCGAGACGGCTGCTCTCACTGGACTTTTTGCCATCGGATACGGCCATGGCCTACGCGGGGACACCGGAACTGCAGACACTATGGGAGATGCAGCAGGAAATGGTCCTCAAATTGGGGGACGAGCAGACGCTCCAGATCTGGAAACAAGGATTGCAGGCCATTTTGGACCAGGCGGGCCTGGATGCGGATACGTTCCTGCAGTCGTTGCGCGACGAGGTTCTGCTTGCGCTCCGGTTTGATAAGCAGAGTGGGCGGCCTGCGTTTCTGTTGGTAGTTGGGGTAGATGATCCGCTGTTGCATGATGGGATCCTAACCGCTTTGGGCAATCTGGATAAAGACGTTCAGAAGGTAGCTTTGCGAGGAGAGACCTTGTATCGGGTATTGGCAGATGGTCGGGAGCCGGATGATCATGCGGGGTTGCTGCCAGCCTTTGCGTATGTTCCGGGTTTTTTGGTTGTGAGCTCACAATCACAGTTTGTGGAGGACGCGCTGGGGTGTCAGCGGCATCGGAATGGGCTCGTGTCCCGCCCGGTGTTTCGTGATGCATTTCGTGGGCAAAACATGGTCAATAATGGTTTGTTGTATGTAAGTGATGAGGGGGCGGTGCGGATTCGGCGCTTTCGCGAACACGTGCAAACGCAGCCACAGCCGGGGGAGCCTGCCTGGGGGGCGTTCGAGCAGCATGTTCTGCGCTGGATGCAAAGCGGTGGCAGTGCACTTCCGGTTTGTGCCCTGACGATTTCGAACTGGCGGGATGGTGTTATGATTTCCGGTATGTCAGGCTATGGCGGCGATACGCTGCTGCAAGGTGCAAACGCAAAACTGGCTGCGTGGTTGTTGCAAAACTGGAAGAATGTAAAAGTGTGGCTGGGGTTGCGCATATTGGCGAATGACGCCGAGGAAACAAGGAAGGCAAGGTAGAGGATGGAACGAGTTGTGATAGCAGGAACGGGCCCGGCCGGATATACAGCGGCCCTATACACTGCGCGAGCGAATCTGGATCCGTTGGTTTTGACCGGACCGGTGCCTGGTGGGCAGCTTGTGGTTTCGTATGAAGTGGAAAATTATCCCGGGTTTGTGGAACCGATATCGGGTGCGGAGCTCATGGATCGGTTCCGGAAGCAGGTAGAGCGTTTTGGAGCACGGCTTTCCCAGCAGAGTGTGAAGCACGCCCGCAGGGAAGGGGACCATATTGTTGTGGAAACCGATGATGGTTTCATCGAGACCGATACGCTTGTGATTGCAACAGGGGCGGAGGCGCGGCGCTTACCGATCGAAAGCGAAAAGAGGTTTTATGGCAGAGGGGTTTCGGGGTGTGCAACCTGTGATGGGGCCTTTTTTCGTGAGCAGGATGTGCTTGTTGTGGGCGGTGGCAACACGGCGATGGAAGATGCCATGTTTTTGACCAAATTTGCACGCAGTGTCACGATTGTGCATCGACGGGACTATTTTCGGGCTGCGCCCATTGAAGTCGAAAAATGCCGGAAGAGTGAAAAGATTGCGTGGATGGTTCCGTGGGTAGTGGCGGAGATTCTGGGAGACAAGCAGGGTGTGACAGGCGCTCGGCTGGAAAACCGCGAAACGGGCGAGCAGCAAGAGGTATCGTGTCAGGGGATTTTTGTTGCGATTGGGCACGATCCGAAAACGGAACCGTTTCAGGATCTGGTGGAACGGGATGATGATGGGTTCATCGTAGCAGATCCGGGATCTACCCGCACCCGTACCCCGGGCGTGTTTGCTTGCGGGGATGTACGTGATCCGCGCTACAAACAGGCCGTATTGGCGGCCGGGCACGGTTGCATGGCGGCACTTGATGTGGAACAATATCTTGGTCAACGCGAATAGGGGGCACATGAGCAAAACAGAAGAAATGGCAGCCTCAGAGCGAACGGCTGCTGATGCGGATGGGTACCTGTTCCGGCGTTCCCTTATGCTGCAAACCGAGTTGCAGGAGGTTTTGGCGTTAGCCGGCAGCCTGGATGGCGTGCGTTGCCTGGAGGTAGGTGCAAGCAATGCTATGTTCAGTTTTCAGTTGCATGCGGCGGGTGGTCAATGGGAGACATTGGCTGTTGATACGGCGGCAGCCGACCGGTTGACAGAAGCTCTGGAGCATCCTGTCGGGGTTATGACCGACGATAGCGCCTGGCCTGATGCGGATGGCAGTTTTGACCTTATTGTGCTGCCGGGCGTACTTGAGACACGCGATGTGGATATTGCCTTCGTGGAGCGATGTCATCGTTTGCTGATCCCCGGTGGACGGATGGTGCTCACCCTGGCCCGTGAAAAACGCCTGACAATTCTCAAGCCCTTGCTGCAGTCGCGCATGAGCCCCGATGGTGTGCCGCGTCGCTTATATTCTGAGCGCCGCTTGTACGCGCTGCTCAAGTGTGGCTTCGATGTGATGCAAGTGAAAACCTTCAGTCGTTTTTTTATGACGGTGTGTGATTGGATCGTACAGCAAATGCTGCAAAAGCATGCCCCGGATGAGATTGCTGCACGCTGTCGGATTGCGGATCGTGCCTATTGGCTCTACTGGGTAGCCTTCCAGTTGGACTACTTGCTGTTTCTTACGCGTGGGCATCGCATGGTTGCGGTGGCGGTCCGGCACACCTGGAAGTCGCGGGAGGCACCCGTGCTTATGGATGGAAGATCAATCGGCGAAGCGGTGCTGCAGCCGATCACACGATAGGGAGTCCCCTTTATTCGTGGGTGCAAGGTTGCAATCTTGCCTGTGAACACGTAAGATAAACTCCGTTAAAGATGTATAGGATCAACAGCAGGGAGGAAGGCATGAGACAGATCGATAGGCTAGGCGTACGGGCAGAGAAGGGAAACGCAGGTTTCACGTTGATCGAGGTGCTGCTCGTGGTGGCGATTCTCGGGATTCTGGCGGCAGTCGTTGTGGGGAATTTTGGCCAGCATGGTGAGACGGCTCGCATCCGGGCTACCCGTGCAAGTATTTCAGCCATCTCCACGCAGGTGGATGTTTTCCAGCTGGACACGGGGCGGTATCCGGGGAGTCTGGATGAGCTGGTGAATCAGCCGGCTGGGGTGTCCAATTGGAATGGACCATATGTCCGAGGTGGATCGGCTGCCTTGCAGGATGCATGGGGTACCCCGTTCACGTTCCGGAAGGAGGGGAACACCTACCGGATTGTTTCTGCCGGACCCGATGGGCAGATGGGAACGGATGACGATATTTCGAGTTGGTAACCGTCTTATGGGCTGCCGGTTGTACTCCTTCGGGGTGAGCGCGACGATGCACAGGAAATCGGGATTCACCCTGATTGAGCTTTTGCTCGTGATCATGATCATCGGGGTGGTAACGGGCATTACGATACCGGCGTATGTGCGGTCTTTGCGCGGAAACCGCTTGCGTGCGGCAGCCCGCACGGTAGCTGCTTGCGGCCGGTATGCCCGGAGCATGGCCGTGCTGCATCAGCGACCGTTTGTGGTGGTTCTTCC
>CAZRCN010000027.1:5421-23439 GCA_964598575.1 uncultured Victivallales bacterium
GGCAGTTGGAGGGCGTTCGCGTTGCTGCGGTGGTGTTGGATCGCGACTATGCAGATGAAGCAGATACGGACTTTATGGAAGATGGTGTGGCGTATGTGCACATCACCTATGCGACGAATGGTCGGTGCACGCCGTATCGTGTGACATTGGAAGATGAAGATGGGGGGCGGATGACGGTTGCTGTAGATATGCTGGGTTCGGCGGCAATGCAGTCGGACTGATCCGCCTGGTGGGTTTGCAATATAATGAGGAGCACGGATGAATGGTGCGGGTGCAAACGGCGAGCGAAAGCGTGGGATGACGCTTATCGAGGTTCTCATGGCCATCGCTATTTTGGGATTGGCACTGGTCATGATGCTGACGGCCATCTCCCGTTGCCTTGCCGTTTTACGCGTGGCGGACCAGTATCACAAGGCTATGTGGGCTTTGTCGATGGGGACAGCGGAATACCCGGATATGCTGCCGCCAGACGGTGAACCGGAAGATTTGGTGGTGCGGGATGCGGAATATGACGGCATCCGTTTTTCCCGGACGGTTGACGACCCGGATCAGGATGCACCTGATGCCGAATTGCGTCTGATCCGCCTGACAACGACGCTGGCCTGGGAAGGCCGGGGGCGGGATCAATTCATGCGGATTCCCTACTATATGTACTATCAGGAGTCACCTTGATGTCTTGTTCTTTGTCAAAGCGACAGCATACAGTCTGGCCACGACGGGGCAGGAGGGGCTTTACGTTGCTGGAGATTTTGCTGGCAGTTTCCCTGCTTGCTGTTACGGCCACGATTACGTTCATGACGTTTTCGGCGGCAACGACTGCCTGGCAGCGCGGTACGGCATTGGTAGATCGACTGCACCATGGCGATTTTGTGATGCATCAATTGATGTTGGGGTTGCGCTCGGCGTATTACACACGCCAGGAACATGGATTTTATCAGATCAACACGGGGTCCGGGGAAAATGCCGAGGATGAAATCAGTTGGGTGAAGCTCGGCGGCGCATTGGTAGGACATGAGGAGCGCTTTGCCGAAACCCCGCATCGCGTGCGCTTTTTTGTGGGATCTACTGCGGACGGGGAAACGGGGGCGATGATGGCAAGTTGGCGACTCGCGGGCCAGATGGAGGATTTTGATCCGGATGCGGTAGAGGAGAAATTGCTGTCTCCGCGCGTGGTCGGGTTTTCCTGTCGCACGGCCTGGGAGTATGATGATCAGGATGAGATTGCCTGGTTGGATGAGTGGGAGGAAACCAATCGCGTGCCGGTGCTAGTGGAGGTCACATTATTTCTTGAGCCCATCGAGGAGGGGGACAAGCCGTTGGAAATGAAGCGAATCGCGCCTATTCGTGCGGCGGGGCAAAGCTGGAGGCGACCATGATGATGCGCTCTGGAGGGGCCAGTCGATTGGGTGGCAGACAAGGATCTGCCCTGATAGTGGCATTGTGGGTTACCGGGTTGCTGGCGATGTTGACGGCAACCTTGGCCTTTGAGGCGCATTTGGAATCCAGAATCACGAATTATTATCGCAATCGGACGCATGCGTTTTATGCGGCGCGCTCGGGGATGTCGCTCGGGCAGCTTCTGATCCTGAAGAGCGCAGGATTGCGCGGCAGCCAACCCGATGAGGTACGGGCGGAAACCGAGCGGTGGTATGAAGATGCCTTGCGCCTGGCAGAGGGCGGACATGTTACGCTGGAGCACGCATTACCCATGGAGGAAGAGGGTGAGGTTGCTACCATTCAGTTGCGGATCGAACCGGAGCCGGCTCGCCGTAATATCAACGTGATTGCCCGCGAGCGCGATGACGCTTCGATGGAGCGCATTCTGGATGTAGGCGGTGTGCCGCAAGAAATGTGGCCGACTTTGATTGATAGCCTATATGACTGGGTCGATACAGATGACGATCCGCGTCCGGATGGGGCTGAAACGGATGATTATTACGCGACCCTGCCTTCACCGTACCGGGCCAAGGATGGACCCCTCGACACGGTTGGCGAGCTACGCTTGGTCAAAGGGTTTTCACAGGCGATTCTGGAGGGGGGACGCTTGTCGGATGCGGCCGAGGGTGCTGAAGAAATCTACGTGCGAGGGATTGAAGATCTACTCACTGTGCATGGGGATGGGAAGGTGAACGTGAACGCAGCCAGCCGCGACGTTTTGATGACGTTACCCGGTATGGAGGATATTACGGCCGATGATATTGTGCGTTTCCGCTCGGAATGGACGGATGCATCTGGTGCGGAACGCCGCGGATTTCGCAGCACCGCGGAATTTCTGGCTGAATACCCTGACGTTCCGGAAGAGGCACGCTCTATGATCACAGTCGATTCGGCCATATATCGTTTGAAAACTGTCGGGATTTTGTATGGCGTTACGCATACGATTTGGTCTACAGTAGAGGTTTCTGGTGGCGATGTACAGATCCTGCTCTGGCGGGAAGATGGGTAGGCATTGATATGAGGCGATTGATAATTGTGCAAAAGGGCAACGGATGAAACGTGAAACACCAGCAGTGATGCAATATGAGGGGGAAGACCGCTATTGCTGGATGTTGGGGCGGAAACATGGTGAAGCGCCGGCAACGGCAGAGGTGCTGCATGTATCGACGGACGGTCTGCCCGCTAGCATGACGGGGCGCGGCGGCCATAAGATCCGGTTGGGGTTGCCGAGCAGCCAGCTTGTCATTCGCATTCTCGATCTGCCCTTGGTGGAAGACGAGGAAATTGCCGGTGCGGTGGCACTGCAGGCAGACAAGTTTTCGCCGTTTCCGATTGAGCAGATGGTGTATTCCCATGAGGTGCTGGCACGACGGGAGGATGGGACGCGGGTTCTGGTGGCTGCCGCACAGTATGCCTGGGTTGAAGAAGTTTGTGCCCCGATACGATCGAATGGTGGTGTGTTTACCCGTCTGGATGCTACCGCACTGGGCTATTGGGAAGCAATGCAACGGACAGATGCCCTGAAACGTGACCGGCGTCAGGTTCTGGTGCTTTTATCGCAGCAGGAGGTTCTGGTCTTGTTGCACGATGAAGGCCAACTGATAGGTTTGAGCGGTTTGGGGCAACCGGAGGATCTACAGGATGCAGAGGCTTGCCGGGAGCTTGCCGATGAGGTGAGCCGGATCGTGCTTGAAGGGGATGCCACGTTCGGGGTATCCGAAGAGGCAGAGGTCGTGCTCGTTCCCGATGCCTCCTTTGGCTCGATGGATACGTTATCGGAAGCGGTGGCTGAGGCAACCAGGCTCACGATTCTGCCCGCCGGAACGATTCCGTTTCCTGATGGACTGCAGGGGTTGGTTGTGCGAGCGGAACGGGCGGAAGAGGCACATCTGCTGAACCTGATGCCATCCGCATGGCTGAAAGAGGCGCAGCAGGGGCATTTCCGGCAGCAATTGTATCTGCTCCTAGGGTGGGTCGGGGGGCTGTGGTTGCTTTTGGCACTCGGGGGCTGGGGGTTTATGGTCTGGCAGGAACGAGAGCTTGCACAGCTCCGCGAGGAGGAGCAAAGCTGGCGGGAACCTGCAAATGATGTGCGGCGTATGCGTCTGCAAGTAACGTTGATTGACCGCTATGAGGATCGTACGCGATCCGCGCTCGAGTGTCTGCGCGAAGTGAGCATGCTTTTGCCGGAGGGGGTAGAACTTACCTCGTGGACATATCGCAAGGGCGATCGCATTGAACTGATTGGGGAGGCAGATCGAGGCGATCTGGTATTGCAGTTCAATGAACGGCTGAATGGGTCAGCCTTGTTTACGGCCGTGCAAGCCGGAACCCGTACCCGTACCCGGCAGGGACGGCACCGCTTCTCTTTTGATCTCTTATTTGCTGCGGAGGAAGCACCATGAACCTTTCCAGGCGTGAGTATATACTGGCGATTGCGACTCTTTTTGTCGGGTTATATGGTGGCTTGTTTTATTATGCCTCTACGCGGCGCACCTGGTTTGAAACCCTCCGCGCTGAACGCGAGCAGTTGCAGGCCTCTCTTCGTGATAGCCGGAGCTTGGTGGCCGAACGTGGAGCGTGGGAAGAACGGATGGCGGAGCGGCAGAACCTGATGCCCGTTTTCCCGCGCGATCAGCAGATGGACGTGCATTGGCTTTCTGTTGTAGAAGGGGTTGCAGCCAAGCATAACCTGGCGTTATTGCGGCATGAGCCGGGCGAGCCACGAAAAGAAGGTCCGATCCACGAGCTGCCGATTTATGTGCGGCAGTGGGAAGGCAGCTTGGGGGCCTTGATCCATTTCCTCTTTGATCTACAACAGGAGGGTGCTATGATGGATGTGCGTTATTTGCATGTTCGTCCCAAGAGCCGCACCATCCGGCATGGACGACTGGATTTGTATTGTGCGTATCGTCGCGAAACCTGAAGCATGGGATATCAGAAATGGGTAGAATCAGATTCGGCATATCGATAGTGGTGTTGGGGGGGCTCCTGTTGCCTTGGTCCTGGGGCCAGCCGGCACCGATCCGGCCGCCTGCGGGCGGATCGGCAATCCCCGGGGAAGATGTTGAGCGGGCGGATGCTGACGCCCCGGCAACGATGACGGCCCGTCTTAACTTCAACGAAGCACCTCTGGATATCGTGCTCGCTGACTATAGCGAAAAGACAGGCAAGACGCTACTACGTGCACCGGGCCTGCCAACGCCGACCTTCACGTTGCGGAGTCAAGGCGAGCTAACGATCTCAGAATATCTGCAGGCCATCGAGACGGTTTTGACGATGCATGGGGTTGGACTGGTGGAGTATTCCGACCGCTTTGTACGGGTGGTGCCCGTAAAATCCATTCGGCGGGAAGCCTTGGAGATCCTGGATCCCGCCGCGGAGGGCGTGGTGCTGGAACAGAGCGGCAGTATGATCAGCCAGTTGGTGCAATTGAAGCATATAGATGTGCAGGAGGCGACCAAAGCCATTGAGCCGATGCGTAACGAGAATGGGCAAGTGAATGGATTCGAGCGCACGAATAGCATTTTGTTGACGGATTATGCGGTAAATATCAATCGTATGCTGCAGATCTTGCGGATGTTGGATCAGCCAACGGAGGCGAGGGAGGAGCCGAATATCCTTCAGATCCGGCATGCACGTGCGAGTGACATCAAGCAACGTCTGGAAGAGATCATAGCAGAGTCGCAGAAGGAACTGGAGAGCAGCACCGCACCGCGGCAACGGAGTTCGGGCGAACCGGGCGTCGAGCGTAGCACGCCAAGCGGCCCCCCGGGCGTGATTCGTCCGTCCCGCGTGCAACCAGATAGCGAGGACACGGGCGGCGCAGACCCCGGATTTGATCCACAGCTTGTGGCTGAAGCGCAACGGGGCATTATTCGCGGAAAAGTACAGATCATTGCCGATGAGCGCACGAACCAACTGATTATCATTACACGGCCGGAGAATATGTCCTTTTTCGAGCGTATTGTTGCGGTACTGGATGTGGAGACATCACCGGATGTCATTGTAGAGGTGGTTCGCCTGGAATTTGCGCTGGCAGAGGAAATTGCCGGGATGCTTAACGATCTGATAGGTGCGACGCAGAAGGGTGAGCGCCCGAGCAGTGGCGGGGGAGATGATACGGAAGAACGGGAGTCCCGGCGGCTGGCAGAAATCGAGGCGGCCCTACGGCGGCAGGAGAATCAGCAGCAGCTCGGCAAATCCAGCGTCGGGGAGCTTTCAAAGGAGAACATCAAGATCTTGTCGGATATGCGCACCAACTCCCTGGTGATTATGGCCAGCAAATCGGATGTAGCCACCTTGAAGGACATTATTGAAGATATGGACCGGATGCTTTCACAGGTCTTGATTGAAGCGGTCATTCTGGAAGTCAGTTTGGATGATTCGTTAGAGACGGGCGTCTCGTGGGTGCAGAACGCCTTGACAACGTATTCGGTCAATGCGGAGGGGCGGCGATCTCCCATTATGGCCTTTGCTGGTGGTGGCGGAGGGGCAGGGGTGGCTACGCCGAGGAATGCTGCCAACATAACGGATGCCTCCGATCTGGCGACAGCTGGTCTGGGGTACTTTTTCACGTTGTTTGATTTGAATGTCAATGCCGTGTTACGCGCGAGTGCGAGTGATAACCGTTCCCGGGTCGTCTCAACGCCCGCATTGCTTACCACCGACAACACCGAGGCAACCCTCGCTTCTACCGAGCGCATTTATGTGTTTGAAGGGACGACACAAGTTGGGGACAACAACAGCACAGCCCGTTATCGGCAAGAGGATGTGGGTTTAACACTCAAGGTGCGACCGCAGATTAATGATAATGGCGTCGTCATGATGGAGATTGAACAGGAAATCAGTGAGCCGGGAGATATGTCGAATACGGACACGGATAAATTGGCGGGGCAGCGAATCTCGATCAATCGCAGTATCGAGGCCTCGATTGCGGTGCGGACCGGGCAGACAATTGTGTTGGGGGGGCAGGTACGGGAACGCGATAGCCGCAATCGTTCGAAAATTCCGTTGCTGGGGGATATTCCGCTGATCGGCCGGCTTTTCAATTCCGATTCGCGTGGGACCGGGCGAACGGAGACGATTGTGTTTATCACGCCGTATGTGCTTGACTCGCCCGAAAAGGTTGCAGAGGAAACGCGCCGCCGGCGTGATTCGTTAAATCTGGAGGGGTTGTGGAAACAAGGCTGGTCGGGAAGTGAGCTGGCCGATCCACCGGATTATGTGCGGCCTTTGCCTGGCTCAGCGGGAAGGTCGCGGGCCGTTCCCTCGCAGGATGCGGTCCCCTCGCAGGAAGCCATTCCCCCGGAGGCGGAACGGTCCCGCGCGGCGGATGGAGATGGGGCGAGTGAGCGTACAGAAGAAGACGAGGACGTAACCGCATTTATTGAACGGCAACGTGAGCGGTGGCAACAGGCGGTGCAGGCGCAGGAACACGAGTCGCGGTAACCTTGTTGTATACGGAGGGTTTGATGGTTGAGCGAAAAGCAACGATCCAGAATGCACAGGGCATTCACTGCCGTCCCGCAGCCGAAATCGTAAAATTTGTGGCGGAGTATTCCGGCGACATTACCGTCAGCAGTGCCTGTGGCGCTTGTACCTTACGCTCGATCATGGAGTTGATGACGCTGGAGCTGTATCCGGGGACAGAGGTGTTGATCCGCGTGGAAGGCTCCGACGAAGAGGATATGTGCGATGCCCTCGTGGCACTTTTTGAAAAGCATTTCGATTTTCCCGCTGCCGCCTCGCCTCGGTCGGCGCTGAGCAAAGCATAGGAATCAGGAGGCAGGGTGTTTGTACGGGCAGAAAAGCAAGCCGCACTGGCGCGGGATTTAGAGAAGCTGGGTGTAACGGAAGCAGACTTGGAGGAATCCTTCATCCTAGGGTCCGGGCCGGGTGGCCAGAAGGTAAACAAAGCTTCGGTTTGTGTGCAATTGGTGCACGGCAAAAGCGGGATCATCATCAAGTGCAATCAGACGCGTTCGCGTGCCTTGAATCGGTATTATGCGCGCAAAATGCTGTGTGATCGACTGGATGCGCAGCTGCGTGGCCGGGCAAGCAAGCAACAGCAGGAACGGGAGAAGATTCGTCGGCAAAAACGGCGTCGCTCCCGTCGGCAACGCGAACGGATCCTCGCAGATAAACGCAAAAACAGCTTGCGCAAGGCTAGCCGGAAGCCTGTTTCCCCGGACGAGGAGTAAGGCATCATGGCTAAGGCTGAATATTCGCGTACGGTCTGTGCGTCTCTTATCGAGAAGATCCGCGGCTTGGGGATGTATCTGCCATACCACAGAACGCGCTATGAACCTGGTGATAGGCTCCAATATGAGCTGATGGCGGCATGGCCGGAACATGTATGTCAGGCGACGTTCGAGGTGGAGCGTTTTGTGGGGGGGGGATTTGCCGGACAAGTCTATCGGTGCCGTTTGCTGACGTTGTCCGGCGGAGCGCAAGATCAGCGTCCGGCGGGATTGCAGGAGGGGGGCGTGTATGCCGTTAAGATCCTGATACCGCCTGCGCGGTTTGCGACGGCTTTTCGGAATTGGATCTATGGTCTAGCGTTTCAAGCCCCGTTTTCTGCCCAGTCCCTGCACTCTGCCTGCCGGGCTGGATTGCTGTGGCCGAAGGTATTGCGCCTGGCCGCGCGCGAGGTCTTTGGGTCTGAAGATGCAATCGCGGATGCCTATGCCTCCTTCTATGATGCCGAATTCGGGGCGTATGGCGAGGTGCGTGAGTGGATCGAAGGGCGTATCTGGCGACTGGAATCGGATGTGCAGCCCCATCTACGCAAGGACTGGCAGCACGTTTCCCCGCGTGAGACGCAGAGCCCTGAATATGTCGCCAAGCGGCAATTCATGCATCGTTTGACGACGATGATGCGGAATATGGGGGCGCGGGAGCTGGCCCGCCAATATGAATGGACCACGTACAAGAGCCAGCCGAATGTGCTCAAACGGCTGGGGTACGATCATGATCCGTCTGCCGGATTATGTGCAGTCGATTTTCGGGCCGGACTGGCGCTGCTGCCGTTTCTGCCTATGAGTCCTGGCGATGTGCGCCTGATTGTCGATGGCATACGTGCTGGATCCTGGACACAATTTGACCGCAGTGATTACACAAAACTCCGGATGTATGCTGCTGCCCATCCAAATGTGTTTCAGGGGGCGGAAAAGATGTTGGATGCGCTGGAAGGGCATGAGGCGATGTATCGTCGATCCATGCCGGATATCTTCCATCAGGGGGGCCGTTTGATGGCAGATCCCGCCTTGCGAAAGGATGTGCGCAGCGGACTGATTGCCGCGTACCAAGCTACCGGTACCATAGATGCATCGTTTGCCAGGTTGCTCCAGCGCTCTACTTGGCGGTTTGTTGGCTTTTACCTCCTGGGGGGAATCCCGTTGTTGGGACGATGGGTCCGGTGGATATGGGGTAACAGCGTTGTACAGCAGCATATCGGGCAGATGCTGCGACATCTTTCGTACGTGCGCCGCAGTGGACAGGCTACAGCAGCCGCGTTGGCGATCGAGTGGCATCGCTGTGGACGGATCGGAGAGCAACATGCCCTGTTTCTGCCGAATCATGTACCGCTCTTCTGGTTGGAACGTTGCAGTTTGCGCATCCTGCCTCCATTTTTGCATCGGGCCATAAGCGAGCCGCTATGGCTCTGGCGTCTGGGGCGCGAGCGGATTCAGTATTTGCAACGATTTTTACGGGATGCTGCCTTTCGCGAGGCGTGGTTGCGAGACCAGATAGCACAGGGACAAGCGGACGGGATGCTGCACAGCGAGGATGCCGCCCGGATTCTTGCAGATATCGATGATCCCTATATTGCCAAATACTTGAAATCCGTCGGGGTGCACCTGGCGTTTTTGCCGGTCACGCAGGTGGTGTCTGTGACCGTGGCGGGTGTTTTGGCAGCGCATGTATACCTCACGCATGGGGATGCGGGCTATGCTGCCGCCGTGTTTGGCGGTGTCTTGTTGCTTTTCCAGGTGGTACCCATTTCACCGGGATCGATTTGCCGGGGGGGATACGTCGTGTATTGCATGGTCCGAGACCGCTCCTTTCGGGACTATGTCATTGCGGCACCGCTTTCTTTTGTCAAGTATATCGGGTATCTGGCATTTCCGATCCAGATGGCAACTACGTATCCGGCCCTCTCGCAGTTCATGGCAAGCCGCTGGGCGGCAAGCACCGTACATATTGTGCCGGTATTCGGCGAGAAGGGTGCGGTGCTGGAGCATGCCGTGTTTGACCTCTTCTACAATCGTACCCGTATGCTGGGCCGCTGGATGCAGGGGCGGATGCAGATGGTGTTGACGGTTTGGATGGTTTTTTGTTGCCTGCTGGGCGCCTTGCTTTTATGGGGTGTAGACCCGGCGTCCCTGGAGGCCCAACGCAACATCGTGAATATACTGATTCTTGTGGTAAGTGTAGGGCTTTTGCCGCGCTGCCTGTTTTATCCGTTGCTCCACACCGCCCGCAAATAGGCATCGGAAGACAAAGGGTATCTTCGTGCGGATATGCGCTAGGGTAGGTCGATCTTACCTAGCAGCTCCTCGACTTTGGGACTTTCCTCTCCGCGCATCAGTTTGCGTAGCGCCAAACGGGCCTCGTCGGGTGCTAGACCTCGCTCGCAGAGCAAATCGACGACTTTTTCAAACTGGGCGCGCCGTTCATTGCCCTTGGATGATAGATCACGGCGATCTTGAAAATCTGCCATCATGGTGGTGCCGCAGATGCAGTTTCGAAATACTCCGATTGCAGCGACGGAGGATGCCCCTGCCATAGTAAAAAGTCCACTCCGTTCGGACAGGGATACATCGCGGACCGGGATGGTTTCAGTCAGAAAGGCCTGACTATCTTTATATACCTTGCCGCATTTGGGGCACGTTTTCGGGAAGGCGGAATCTACAAGCGTCTTTAGATTCGCATAAAAGGATTCCAACCAGGCATTTTGTGGTGTATCAGATTTCATATAGAACAGGTAATGCATCAACCGACATGGTGCAAGAATATTCGTTGTTGGGTTAGGGGGTGACAAGGCCTGCTCTGATCGCTAGGATGTATCTGACGTGGATCGTGAAGTACAAAGCAATGATATTCGAGGTAGTAGGGATGCGAATAGAAAAAGATGCGCTGGGAGAAATTGCCGTTCCCGACGAAGCCTATTATGGCGCACAGACGCAGCGGGCCGTGGAGAATTTCCCGATTGGGGATGAACGCTTGCCGGCAGCCCTGATTCAGGGTCTGGCACTTTGCAAGAAGGTGGCGGCACGGGTGCATCAGGAACTTGGATTGCTGGACGCTGATGTGGGAGATGCCATTGTGCAAGCAGCCGATGAGGTACTGGATGGCGGCTGTCTGGAGCAGTTTCCGCTTCTGATCTGGCAGAGCGGCAGTGGCACGCAGAGTAATATGAACATGAACGAAGTGCTGGCGAACCGGGCAAGTGAATTGCTGGGAGGGAAGCGTGGACAAAAGGAGCCTGTGCATCCGAATGATCACGTCAATATGGGGCAGTCTACGAATGATATGTTTCCGACGGCTATGCATGTTGCGGTGGTCGGGCAATTGCGGTCACGCTTGCTGCCTTCCTTGCATAGCCTGGTAGATGCCTTTGAACGGAAATCCACGTGTTTTGCTGATATTGTCAAGATTGGCCGTACGCATTTGCAGGATGCAACCCCCTTGACGTTGGGGCAGGAGTTTTCCGGTTATGCGATGCAAGTACAGCAAGGTCTTAAGGCCTTGGAAGGGAATATGCCGGAATTGCAGGAGCTTGCGGCAGGCGGTACGGCGGTGGGCACCGGCCTGAATACCCATCCGGATTTTGGCCGTTTGTTCTGCGAGAGCCTCTCACATATGACGGGTGAAGCGTTTCAACCGCAAACGAATCGGTTTGCGGGATTGGCAGCGCACGATGCGATGGCGCGCGTATCAGGCAATCTGCGCAGCATTGCGGCCGCCTTATTTAAGATTGCCAATGACATCCGGTGGATGGGGAGCGGTCCTCGCAGTGGACTGGGAGAGTTGACGCTGCCGGCAAATGAGCCCGGGAGCTCGATTATGCCCGGAAAGATCAATCCGACGCAATGTGAGATGCTCACCATGGTGTGCTGCCGGGTATATGGTAATGATGCTGCGATTGCGATGGCTGCTTCACAGGGGCAATTTGAGTTGAATGTCTATAAGCCGCTCATAGCGCATGCGGTGCTGCAAGCCATCACGTTGTTGGCGGATGCGTGCGACTCGTTCCGGGAACGATGCCTGGAGGGTCTGGTTGCGAATAAAGATCGGATGCAGTCGCTGGTGGAATCTTCCCTCATGCTGGTAACGGCCTTGAACCCCCATATTGGATATGATCGTGCGGCTGCCTTGGCGTTGCAGGCATGGCAAGAGGGGCGCACGTTGCGCGACGTTGCTCTTGCGGCAGAAGACATATCCGCCGAGCAATTTGATGCGTGGGTACAACCGGTACAGATGACGAATGCGGGGAGCAAAAGCGAATGAGTGTGCCCATCTATGTGGATTTTGATGACGTGCTGTGTGAGACGGCCCGCATGCTAGCACATCTGATTGGCAAGCAGTTTGGTAAATATGTGCAATTTGAGGATATACATTCCTTTCAACTGGATGCATCTTTTGGTTTACAGGTGGCAGAACAAGAGGTGCTTTTCGGTCTGTTTCATGATTCGGATGTGTTGATGCAGCTACAGCCGGTACCGGGTGCCATTGCGGGGATGCAGCAGTGGCATCGTGCCGGCTGCCGGGTGGAAATTGTCACGGGACGTCCGCCGGATACGGCTGATGTTTCGTGTGCCTGGTTGGAGGCCCATGCGGTTCCTTTTGAGGGCATAACGTTTGTGGATAAATATCAGCGCGGACATGGTCCTGTTGCGGGTGTCAAGCAGATGTCGATGGAAGAGGTATCGGAGGCACAGTTTGCGCTGGCAGTCGATGATTCCCCGACGATGGCCCTGGAACTCGCCCGACATGCCCCGTATGATATTGCGTTGTTTGACCGCCCATGGAACCGGACGCTGACGACGGATGGCATGCCGGGCCGTGTCATGCGGTGTAAGGGCTGGGCCGAGCTGATAGACCTGTATCCGAGCCCTGGGGGCGAAGCACCAATCGTCCATCGTAATCGTCGCCCGTAATCGTGCACCGGAATAGAGGAAAAACAGAGGAGAAAATGGGGGGGCGGTATAGGGCGATCTTAACCCATTGGTAAATAGATATTGATAAAGATAATGTTCTGTCAATTATTGACAGAACGTATAGGCAAGGCAGGGGAACTGATGGAAAAAAAGCTAGCGAGATGGATGGTGTGGGGGCGGTTTTTTTTAAGTCATGAGGCTGGGCCGCTTGCGCAATTCCTGAAATATGGCATGGCTGGTGGTGTGGCCGTGGTGGCACATATCACCTTGTTCTTTTTGTTTGCCTGGCGCATTTTTCCCGCGCTAACACCTGACGACTGGATGGTGCAGTTGCTAGGGGTTACACCCGGTGAAGTGGAGGAAGGCCGTCGCGCGCTGCATGCCGCCATCGCAACCGGTTTTGCCTTTGTGGGGTCTAATGCGGTTGCCTATACCCTCAACATCCTGTTTGTATTCAAAAAAGGACGACATCACTGGGCTTTGGAAATTCTTCTGTTTTATGGGGTGTCAGCCGTTGCCATGCTCATTGGCACGATTCTGCAGTCGATCCTGATTGCGCGGTATGGCATCATGACGACACTTGCCTTCGGTGGCAATATTTTCAGTGCTCTTTTTATTAATTACGCCATGCGGCGGTTTGTTATTTTCAAGGGGTAGCTATGCAAACGAAACTCATAATACCCCGCGTAGACGATTTTCATGTCCATCTGCGTCAAGGCGATATGATGGAAAAGGTTGTGCCGCTCACGCGGCATGGTGGGGTAGGGCGATGTGTTGTGATGCCGAACACCGATCCGCCGGTGCGGTCGGCAGAGGAAGCGGTTGCCTATCGCACGGCGTTGGAGCAGCAAGAGCCGGAGCTGAACTTTCTGATGACGCTCTACCTGCATGCGGGGCTATCGGCGCAGATGCTGCAAGATGCCGTTGCGGCGGGGATAGTAGGGGTGAAGTGTTATCCGCAAGGCGTGACGACCCATTCGCAGTGGGGCGTGGCTGATTTGCGTACATTTGATCCGCTCTTTGCGACCATGGAGTCCTTGGGGCTGTGCTTGTTATTGCACGGGGAAGTGCCGACCCAACCGGAGGCAGATATCTGTATTCTGAATGCCGAAGAACATTTCCTGCCGGAGGTTGAGCGGCTCCATGCGCAATTTCCTGCCTTGCGGATTGTGCTCGAGCACGTAACAACCCGGGAGGCTGTTGTATGCGTACGGTCGCTGGGGCCTACAGTGGGCGCAACCATTACCGCCCACCATTTGGATTTGATAGCGGATGACTGGGCGGGCCGCACACACAATTTTTGTAAACCGGTTGCGAAGTACCCGCATGACCGGGAAGCCCTGCGTGACATTGTGCGTGAGGGGCACCCCCGATTTTTTCTCGGCTCGGATTCGGCCCCACATCCCCGCACCGCAAAGGAAGGGGCGTGTGGTTGTGCGGGCGTGTTTACGGCGCCTTTGTTGCTGCCTTATTTGGCAGACACGTTTGAGCGGATGGGATGCATCGATAAGCTACAAGACTTCTGTTGTACGTTTGGACACCGTTTTTACGGGTTGCCTGCCCCGCGTGGGGAGGTTGTGGTGGAGCGCAAGCCGCAAGCGGTTCCGGCAGCATATGATGGTGTCGTTCCGTTCCGTGCCGGGCAAAACCTGGCCTGGACGGTCCAGCAGGCGTGAAACAGAGCCGCTTATTCCTCCTGCCAGCGACGGAGAACAAAGACGGCATTGCTGCCGCCGAAGCCGAAGCCGCATTTAAGGCAATAAGGCAGGTCACAGGCTTGCGGTGTGTCAGCAGCCATCTGCAATCCTTGCGTGCAAGGGGCGGGCTGCGACAAGTTGATGGCGGCCGGGACGATTCCATGTTCCAGGGCAATGATGCTGCTTAGTAGATCGATGGCACCGGCTGCACCAAGCATGTGTCCGTAGTAGGACTTGAGGGATACGACTGGGATATGAGCCGCATCCGGTCCGAGCGCTTGCCGCAGAGACTCGCATTCGGTCTGATCATTCAGAATGGTTCCGGTACCATGTGCATGGACCCAACCCAGCTCGTGTGACGGGACGCTGGCATCTGTCAAGGCGTTCTGGATCGCGATCTTTTGTCCTTCCGCATGCGGCGTGGTCATATGTGAGGCATCAGAGCTTTCCCCGTATCCGCAGATCTCAGCACGAATGTGCGCGCCGCGCTGCCGGGCACTGGCAAGCGATTCAAGAACGAGCATAGCAGCACCTTCGCCGATAACCAGGCCATCGCGGTCCCGGTCGAACGGACGACAGGCATGTGCGGGGTCGGGGTTTCTCGACATAATACCCAAGCGATCCCAGGCCGTTAGCATCGTGGGGCTGAATATTGTATCGGCACCGCCGCAGAGTGCTTGCTTCCAGTAGCCATGCCGAATCATGCGAAACGCCTGGCCCATAGCACTGGAGCTGGATGCACAGGCAGAGGAAACCACGAAATTAGGGCCGGCACAGCGGTGACGGATTGAGAGCTGGGCGCTGATCGCATTGTTCATGCCCCGCGGTACTGTCGTAGGACGCACTCGTTTGGCGCCATCCAAAAAGAAGGTCCGATAGGTGGCAAAGTTACACTCGACATTACTGGCGCCTGATCCGACCACGACCGCCATATCACGCGGCTGTTCCGGCGCAACAGGCACTTGCGCCTCCCGGAGAGCCTGCGTGGAAGCAAGCGCAGCGGCATCGGTGGTAAATTCCCGATAGCGGATCTTCTCTGTCTGCATACGGTCCTGCATGGCTCGCCGGTCTACCTGACCGCCAGCGACAGTGCGGCAATCGACAGCTGGGTCCATTTGTATCTGCTGGAGACCGGTATGCGGCTGCAGGATCGCCGCACGTAGGCCCTGTTGATCCAGCCCAAGGCAGGAGACAACCCCCCCGCCTGTAATCACAACTCGATGATGTGCTTTCGTATCCATACGTGCGATTCAATCCCCGAGGATTTTGCTGTCCTCGTCGAGGAAAATACCTTGCAGATTCATTCGCAGGGATTCGGGGTTACTGGCAACCTTCATCCCCTCTGCCTCGGAAATGCGCCCGTTGATAATATGATCATACACAGAATGGTTGAAGGACTGCATACCGTCGTTGCGCCCGGTTTGAATGGCTGCATCCAGATGCGACAGTCGGTCTCGCTGCAAAAGTTTACGCACGGTGGAGGTGTTGATTAGCACTTCCACGGCAGGAATAAGGTTGCCATCGACGTCGGGAATGAGGCGCTGGCAGATGATGGCATGCAGATTTGCTGCCAGTGCCAGGCGGACATTATCCTGCTCGTGGCTGGGAAAAACGTCAATTATGCGCGGAACAGCCAGGGCGGCGGTTCCTGCATGGAGCGTAGATAGAACGAGATGGCCGGTTTCGGCAGCCAGAAAGGCCGTCCGGATGCTGACGGCATCGCGCATTTCTCCGACGAGGATGACATCAGGGTCCTGTCGCATCATATGCTTGAGGCCCGATTCAAAACTATTCGTGTCGATGCCGACTTCCCGCTGGGTGATGACGGAACGCTCGTCCTGGAACATGTACTCGACCGGATCTTCAATGGTAATAATCCGGCAAGAGCGCGTATGGTTGATTTTATCAATCATGGCGGCCAGCGTGGTAGACTTACCGCTGCCGGTTGTGCCTGAAACCAGGATGATGCCATGGCGGGCTTCTGCGAGACTGTGCATGCAGGGGGGAAGGCGAAGATCATCAAAGGAGGGGATGTCGTCCTTCACATGACGCAAAGCTACCACAGGAGTGCCTTGTGCATCAAAAATATTGGCACGGAACCGGCCTACATCCTTTTCCCAATACGAAAAATCGACTTCATGTTCACGAGCATAAATATCCTTGTGTCGGTCGGTCATCATCTGCAAGACGGTTTCGCGGAGCAGGGTAGCGTCCACCACAGGTAGATCCGAGGCTTGCAAATGGCTCTGCAGCCGGAACGATGGCGGTTTTCCTGCCTTGATATGGATGTCCGATGCTCCCATCTCGGTTGCTTTTTTCAGGATGTCACGGATCATGGGTCTCCCTTCTGGATAAGATTGCACGACGGCACGCTCGTTCTATGTACCACGTCGTTGTTGCTGCTGCAATCGAAAGAATGTGCGGCTTTACTGTATATTGCCGGAAACCGGGGGTATTATGCGGAGCGCGTGCGCTTGGGTGCTGTGGGTCCTTTTTGCTTCCGGACGGTTCCCAGCATGCGAACGAGAAGGTTTTCGAGGATGATTTCGGGTGGTACGGATGTCGACACCATTTTTTCATGTGCCAGTACGATATGGTGCAGGCAGTGATCGAGACGTTTACGGGTAAAGCGTTGTGCATAGCTGCCTACACGCCCGGCAATAAATGGAGGTAGTTTGCGGGGATCCTTGTCGAGGGCGGAGAGCGCTTCGCTGGCGCCAGCAGGCACATTTCGCCAGGATAGCTGGCGTCCATTCCGGACGAGCCATCCCTGATCAAGCGCTTCCCGGAACACGAGGATGTCGCGGATCGTATTTTCCAGATGCGCCATGAGGCCCATGACGCTGTGCTTCTGGAACAACAGTTCATGCAAGCACCGGATAGCACCATCCAGATCCCGTTCACCGAAACGGTTTGCCAGCTCATAAAAAGCGGTTTCCTGAGAGGCCGATACGATGGCATCGAGGTCGTCGACCGTAATCTCTGTGCGGGGGGCTACATACAAGCACACTTTTTCGACTTCCATTACCAGGCGGCGGGTGTCGCTCCCGGTACGCTCCGCGAGGGATGCAAGGCAATCAGTCGACATGCTGCAGCCGGTTTTTTCCAGAATGGAACGAATGATGTCCTGCCGCGCTTCTGCCGATTTGCCGCTCTTCTTGCATTCCTTGATGGTGGCAATCGTACGTATGCCTTTGTAAAACGCGCGCCGTTTGTCTGCAGCTTCCGCCGTAATCAGGAGCTGGAATCCATCGGGCAGGCCCGCTTTTATATCTGCCAGTAGACGGGTAAGGGCCTCCTGAACGGTGGCTGACTGGGCCGGACGGGAGTCAGCAAGAAAATCGGCATTTCTAAGCCAAACCAGTCGGTTGGCACTGAAGAGCCCAGGTGACGCCAAGGCAGATCGACATTGCAGGATTGCCTTTTCGGCCTCCGATACGGTTGATACGCGGCCATCGATGATCTCGAGTTCGCCGTCTGGACAGTTTTTCTTGAAGGCTGTCTGGACGGCAGCGGCCTGTTGGGTGATAAGATACTCATCATCGCCGGTAATAAATATGGTGGGTTGTTTGTTGGTTTGGTTTGCCATGATCTCTTTCAACATAATATCGCCCGTGCTGGCAGCCCATGCACGGGTAGCGCCTTGGTTCTATCATCGGTTTTACATACCATGCACAAGCTACTACGGAATCGCAACCCTTTTCGGGTGCTTCGTGCAC
>CAZRCN010000028.1:0-22626 GCA_964598575.1 uncultured Victivallales bacterium
CGAATATTCAGGGTTGTGGTGGGGGTGCACGCGGTTGGATTGGCGGTGTTGCTGGGGTATGGGCTGCTTGCCGGGTGTTTTCGCAAACCGCCCGATACGGTGATCCCCATAGAATTTCTGGTGGATGTGCGTCCACCTGCTGATGCCGCGGTTTTGCCGCCCGAACCCGAACCGGAACCCGAACCGGAACCCGAATCGGAGCCCGACCCCGAACCGGAGCCCGAGCCGGAGCCGGAGCCGGCACCGGAGCCCGAACCGGAACCCCGGCCTGCACGAAAGATCCAGGTAAACACGAACCGGGTGGTACGGCGGGTAGACCGACCTAGTCAGACACCCGAACCGAATCCGCTGACGGCGGAGGAGATTCGGCGGTTACTTGCTGAGGGGGCGACGGCGAGCGACCGCACGTCGATTCCCGATGCCGATCAACGGGGGCTGGCGACGATTCGCAAAGCGCTGTATGCGCTATGGCAGCCACCTTCGAAGGCGGTTGCCGGGGATGCGGAAGTCATTTTGATGTTGCAACTGGCGGCGGATGGTTCGGTGTTGCGGGCCGCCTTGTCGAAGCCATCCGGTAATGCGGTATTGGATGAGTCTGTGCAACGCGTTGCGGACCAGATCAAGCGCTTGCATCATCTACCGTCCGGATTTGTGGATCGCTGGCCACGTGTGACGGTGGCATTTGCCGTGGAGTAGGAAGGGAGCATCTTTTTGCATGAAGGAGCCGCAGGATCTACAAGCCGGGTTGGAACAGTTGTACCGGCGGCGTGCGTTCGGTATCAAACCGGGGCTTGCGGTGGTGCGCCGTTTATGTGAGCTGGTGGGAAACCCGCAAACCGCGTTTGCCTCGATTCACATTGCCGGGACCAATGGGAAGGGGTCGACGGCAGCCATGATCGAAGCGGTACTGCGTACGGCCGGGATCCGAACCGGTTTGTATACCTCCCCGCATCTGATGCGGTTCCAGGAGCGGATTCGTCTGGCTGGCGCGGAGGTGCCGGATGACATGCTGCTGGATGCCCTGCATCGATGCGAGGTCGCCGCCGACCGGCTGCAGTCGGACGTTGGCCATGCAGCCACGTTTTTCGAGGTTTCCACCGTCATGGCGTTTTTATGTTTTCAGGCGGCGGGTGTGCGTCTGGCGGTTGTGGAAACGGGGTTGGGCGGACGTCTGGATGCTACCAATGTGGTTCAACCCCTGCTCAGTGTGATTACCCGGATTGGCATGGATCATGAGGCGTATCTGGGGAATACGCTGGCGCAGATTGCCCGGGAAAAGGCGGGTATCATCAAGGCGGGCTGTCCGGTGGTCAGTGGGCCGCAGGCGACCGAAGCCGAAGCGGTCTTGCGTTCGGTGGCGGAAGAAGCAGGGAGCCCGCTGCTGTTGGCACCAGATGCGGTGAGTGTGCATGGGCTGGAGCGTATCGACCGGGGACAGAAGGTACGGGTTGCTACACAAGGCGAGTGGTCCGGGACCGTCGTTTTACCGCTGGAGGGCCAGCACCAAATCGAGAATTTGGGCATTGCCCTGGCAGCACTGGAACAGGTATGTGGGCGACTCGGGGTTTCGATTCCCATGCCGGTAGTGCGGCAGGGCCTGGCATCCGTGTGCTGGCGTGGCCGCTGCGAGATCTTGCAGGAGCAACCGTTGGTCATAGCGGATGCGGCCCATAACCCGGCTGGTACGCAGGCCTTGGTGCAAATGCTGCGTAAACGCGGGCATCAGCACATCGTCCTGGTCACGGCGATGTGCCACGATAAGCACATTGATGGGGTGGTACAGGCTTGGGGTGCGATGCCGCGCCGGGTGGTATGCGTTCCCATGCAAGAGGATCGCGGTATGCCCCCGGAGGATCTGGCAAATGTGTACCGGCGGCACGGGAGAGCGGCGCAAGCTTATGCGGATGTGGGTGCGGGACTGGCAGCAGCCGAGGATGAGGCCCGACAGGCATCCTTGCCGGTGGTTGTTGCCGGGTCCATCTTTCTGCTGGGCGAGGTGCTGCCGCTTTTTCCAACAGCAAGTTGATCAGGGCAAAAGGGTTTGCAGGGCTTGTCGCATGTGGCTGGGGCGCGTATTCGTCATGGGCAGCGAAAAGGCACGTTGACCGATTTGTTCGGGAACATGGGCATCGGATCCCGTGATGACGGGGATATGGGGATACTTTGCGCGGTAGGCTTCAACGGCGGGTGGCAGCACCTCGATGGCATCATAGTTGCCGGGCGGCAAAAACCCGAGCTGGGATTCCACACTGAAAGCCATCCGGTTGATGTGGGCCGGGATGAAGAGTCCGCCGCATGCATGGGTTTTCTTTTCGATGGTATGCAGGGCGTATGAGGATGCGGACGTGAGCAGGACATCTTCTTCCATATGGAGAATAGTATCGTCGGCATCCACGACGGGTTGATCCATATGAAAGGCGGGGTCGAGGGGACGATCCGGTAGGCTGTCCCAGATCCATTGGTCCATGTCGAGCGCTGCATCGAGGGTATCGAACAGGGCGAGAACATGGCATTCCTCGGATGTGGTGATTTCGAGTCCAAATAGCGGAAGGATGCCAGCACGCTGGCAGGCCGTCTCAAAGGCCGGCCCATTGCGGCATGCATTGTGATCTGTCAAGGCGATCGCCCCAATTCCCATTGCAGCGGCATCCTGCACCAGGCGGCGTGGGCTCAGTTCCAGCGAGCCACAGGGGGAAAGACAGGAGTGATTGTGAAAATCCACCAGCATATTGATCCTCATATCCGCAGGCATAACGGATGACGTTATGAAACAACACACAACATGCAGAAGACTGTACGGGAATGTTGCCGCAAGTGCAAGCTGGTCAGTCAGAGATTGCAGTTGCTAGATCCGTCGACGGCAGGTATAAACCAAAGGGAAACGTAATGGTGTACCCTATACCAACATATATAGGTTGTATGGGGCACTGGGTGTGCAAACAACGTACAAGTATGGGGGAGACATGAGCGAATATTTTCCAGGCATTAGCAAGATTGCGTATGAAGGACCGGATTCGAAGAATCCACTGGCGTTTAAATGGTACAATCCGGAGGAACAGGTGGCCGGGCGCAGCATGCGGGAGCATTTGCGGTTTTCGATTGCCTACTGGCACACGATGCGTGGAACGGGTTCAGATCCGTTTGGTGCCGGGACACAGGTGCGGCCCTGGGAACAAGCGGATGATCCGGTCAAGGCTGCCGAGCAGACGCTCGAGGCTGCGTTCGAGTTCTTTACCAAAATCGGTTCGGATTTTTACTGTTTTCATGACCGCGATATTGCACCGGAAGCGGATTCGCTGAAAGAGACGAATGCCCGGCTGGATCATATCTGCGGGTTGGCCAAGAAGATGCAGGAGGATACCGGGATCAAGCTGTTGTGGAACACGACCAATGCCTTCAGCCATCCACGTTTTGCAAATGGTGCCGGGACGAACCCGGATGCAGCCGTGTTTGCGTATGCGGCATCGCAGATCAAGAAGCAGTTGGAGATTGGCAAGATGCTCGGTGGTCAGAACTATGTGTTCTGGGGCGGGCGCGAAGGGTATATGACGCTACTGAATACAGATATGAAGCGTGAGCAGGAGCATCTGGCGCGGCTGTTGCAGTTGGCGGTGGATTATGCCAAGGAGATTGGGTTCACGGCGCAGTTTCTGATTGAGCCAAAGCCGAAAGAGCCGACGAAGCATCAGTATGACTTTGATTCGGCCACAGTGATCAGTTTCCTGCGGCAGTACGGATTGGAGAAGCACTTCAAGCTGAATGTGGAATGTAACCATGCCACATTGGCTGCGCACACATTTGATCATGATCTGCAAGTGGCATCGATGAACGGCATGTTGGGCAGCGTGGACGCGAATCAGGGCGATCTGCTGCTGGGATGGGATACCGATGAGTTCCCGCACAACATCCATGACGCGACGCTGGCTATGCTCATTATCCTGCAGCAGGGCGGTTTGCAGCCCGGCGGTTTGAACTTTGATTCCAAGTTGCGCCGCGAGTCGACCGATTTGGACGACATGTTCATTGCGCATATTGCGGGGATGGATACGTTTGCCCGCGGGCTCAGAGTGGCTGCCAACATGCAGGCGGATGGATTCATGGAAAACATCCTGAAGGAGCGGTATGCTTCGTATGATGCGGGGATCGGGGCCGAGATCGAGAGTGGTCAGGCGGACTTCAAGCGGTTGGAAGCCTACACGCTGGAGAACGGAGAACCCACAGCTCGCAGCGGGAAGCAGGAGTTGCTGGAAGCGCAGTTGAACCAGTATATCTGGTCTGTCCGGTAGGACAGCAGGCAGCATCGCTACAAGAAAAAGGCCATCGACGATATCGTCGATGGCCTTTTGTCTTGATGCTGCCAGTAAGGGCAATGGCGCCCAGGCTTCCGCGAAATGTACGGCCCTGCCCTTGGGCAGGGCAGGGGCGTGCCCTACATGCCGATATCCATTTCCGCCAGCTTCTGGAGCAGCTCGTATTTGGCTGCCACGAAGCTGTCGGCCTGCTCCAGGAGTTTACGTGCCATTTCCGGCTGGCTCTTGGTGAGGATCCGGAAGCGGTTTTCCTTGAGGGCATGTTCACTGAACTTCATGGTTGGCTTCTTGCTGTCGAGGGTCAGTGGGTTTTTGTCCTGTTCGCGCAGCATGGGGTTGAACCGATACAGCGGGAAGTGACCGGATGCTACGGCATCTTTCTGGTTATCCAAACCGTTGGTCATGTCAATCCCCTGTGCGATGCAATGCGAATAGGCAATGATCAGAGAAGGTCCATCATAGGCCTCTGCTTCGGTAAAGGCTTTGATGACCTGATTGGGATTGGCTCCCATGGATACCTGGGCAACATAGATGTTGCCATAGGTCATGGCGATCATCCCCAGATCCTTCTTGTTGGCTGGCTTGCCGGATGCGGCAAACTTGGCAACTGCCCCCATCGGCGTGGCCTTGGATGCCTGACCGCCGGTATTGGAGTATACCTCGGTGTCGAGCACCAGCACATTCACATTGCGGCCTGAAGCGAGCACATGGTCAAGGCCACCATACCCGATATCATAGGCCCAGCCGTCACCACCAAGAATCCAAACGGACTTCTTGACGAGGTAGTCGGCTACGGATAAGAGCTGGCTGCATGCCTCGCAGTCCTTGCAGTCGGCAAGAATCTGCTTGAGCTCGTCGATGCGTCCGCGCTGCTCCTCGATCGCAGCTTGGGTGGACTGATCGGCATTGAGAATAGACTGCAGCAGCTCGGTCTTGAGGTGCTTGCAGGAGCACTCGCCATCGATGAGACGCTGGACAAGCTCGGCCGCAAAGGTGGCGAAGCGATCCGTCGCGAGGCGCATCCCGAAGCCGAATTCGGCATTATCCTCAAAGAGGGAGTTGGACCAGGCGGGGCCGCGTCCATCTTCACGCACCGTATATGGCGTGGTTGGCAGGTTGCCGCCATAGATGGAGGAGCAACCGGTTGCATTGGCAATCATGGTGCGATCCCCGAAGAGCTGCGAGAGCAGCTTGACGTAGGCGGTTTCGCCGCAACCGGCGCAGGCACCCGAAAACTCGAATAGTGCCTGGCAGAACTGGCTGCCCTTGACCGTTTCGCGTTTAATGAGGGACGGATCCGTTTCCGGGATATGCATGAAGAAATCCCAGTTGGCCCGCTCGCGTTCGCGTATGGGAATCTGTTCGGTCATCATGATGGCCTTTTTGCCCGTTGGTTGTTTGGTCTCGGGATCGCGTTCGACGGCGGGGCATCGTTGTACGCAAGCGCCGCAGCCGGTACAATCCTCGGGTGCAACCTGAATCGTGTAGCGCATCCCGGCAAATTCCTTGCCCTTGGCCTCGACGCTCTGGAAATCCTCGGGAGCGCCTTCGAGTTCTTCGGGTGCATAGGCCTTCATGCGGATGGAGGCATGCGGGCAAACGAGAGAGCACTGACCGCACTGAATACAAATATCCGGATGCCATTCCGGGATTTCTGTTGCGATGTTGCGTTTTTCGTACTGCGTCGTGGCGGTCGGCCAGGTGCCATCGGGCGGCATGGCGCTCACGGGTAGTTCATCGCCGCGCTGCCGCATGATGGTGGCAGTGACGGACTGCACGAATTCGGGTGCACTCTCCGGGACCAGGGCCGGAATCGTGATCTTGCCGGCGGGCTTTGCCGGCACCTTGACTTCCTGCAGGTGTTCGACGGCGGCATCGACGGCGGCAAAGTTCATCCGAACGATGTCCTCCCCCTTCTTGCCATAGGTTTTCTTGATGGCTTTCTTGAGGGATTCGATGGCTTGTTCCTGCGGCAGGACTCCGGAAATGGAGAAGAAGCAGGTCTGCATGATGGTGTTGATCCGCGCACCGAGCCCTAGTTCATGTGCCAGGGAAACGGCGTCAATCACATAGAACCGGATGTTCTTTTCGATGATCACCTGCGCAACCTCGTCGGGAACATGTTCCCAGACCTCATCGGGGCCGTAGGGGCTGGCCAGTAGAAATACGGAGCCCTTTTTGGCATTCGAGAGCATGTCGTACTTCTCGAGGAACGCAAAGTTGTGGCAAGCCACAAAATCGGCCTTGGTGCAGAGGTAGGGGCTCCGGATGAGGCTGGGGCCGAAACGCAGATGCGATACGGTCATGGCACCAGCTTTTTTGGAGTCGTATACGAAGTATCCCTGGGCATAATAATCGGTATCGGTACCGATGATCTTGATGGAGTTCTTGTTTGCGCCGACGGTGCCATCGGAGCCGAGGCCGTAGAACATGCATTCAATCCGCTTGCCGGAGTCGATGCTCCAGGATGCGTCGTACGAGATGCTTGTGTGCGTGACGTCGTCGTTGATACCCACCGTGAAGTGGTTTTTGGGTTTGTCGGCATCCATGTTATCAAAGACGCCTTTGACCATGGCGGGGGTAAACTCCTTGGAGCCGAGGCCGTAGCGTCCCCCCAGTGTCGTCGGGTAGTTAGACCCTTTGTAGATGCCTTCGGACATCATTTCGCCAATGGCGGTGCGAATATCCACGTACAGCGGCTCGCCGAGGGCACCGGGTTCCTTGGTGCGGTCGAGAACCGTAATGGATTTGACGGAAGCAGGCAGTGCCTCGACAAATGCCTTGGCATCGAAAGGCCGATAGAGTCGCACTTTCAGCAGGCCTACCTTTTCGCCTTGTTCGACGAGGTATTCGACTGTTTCATGGACGGTTTCGACGCCTGAGCCCATGAGGATGATGACGCGTTCGGCTTCCGGATGCCCGACGTAATCGTAGAGATGGTACTGACGGCCCGTGAGTTTGGCAAACCGGTCCATGTATTCCTGCACGATCGCAGGTGTGGCTTCATAGTATTTGTTGACGGTTTCGCGGCCCTGGAAATACACATCGGGGTTCTGGGATGTGCCGCGTACGGCGGGATGATCTGGCGAAAGGCCGCGCTGGCGGTGGGCAATGACATACTCGTCATCAATCATCTGGCGGATGATATCGTTCGTGACCGCTTCAATTTTCTGGATTTCATGAGAGCTACGGAAGCCGTCAAAGAAATGCAGGAAGGGTACGCGGGCCTTGATGGTGGCGGCGTGTGAGATGGCGGCAAAGTCCGCAATTTCCTGGATGCTGTCGGAGGCCAGCATGGCAAAGCCGGTCTGGCGAACGGACATGACATCGGAATGGTCGCCGAAGATTGATAGGGCCTGGCAGGCCAGGGAGCGTGCCGACACATGAAAGACGGTGGGGGAAAGCTCACCAGCGATCTTGTACATGTTCGGGATCATCAGGAGCAGCCCCTGGGATGCCGTAAAGGTTGTGGTGAGGGCACCGGAGGTTAGCGAGCCATGTACGGCACCTGACGCGCCGCCCTCGGACTGCAACTCGGAGATTTCGGGCACGGTGCCCCAGAGGTTCTTGACGCCAGCGGCACTTAGCTCGTCGGCGGTTTCCCCCATGGGGGAGGATGGGGTAATAGGGTAAATGGCGCAAACCTCGCTGCAAGCGTGTGCAACGGTTCCGGCTGCGGTGTTACCATCGATCATAACCATGTTTTTGGATGCCATGTGATGCTCCTACTTCTTTATGGATCTGGATGCAGCGGCGATGTTCTGATGAACACAGGCACTGCGTTGTATCCCGATGCAACCGGCCTGCGGGCGCAGGTCGGTCGCGGGGATGTGATTCGGTTTGTTTTCTTTTACTTTTGTACAAAATCCCGGACGGCGTCGAGTTGTCCGGCGCTACCGAGAACATCATTCTTGTGTGCAATGTATTTGGCATATTCAGCCATGAAGATCTTGCCGGCTGGCCGCAGGTCGAAGTTTTCGGGATCATCGCGGAAGCTTTCGCGATGGACGCGGCACCATACGAGGCGTCCGTCGGTGTCAATGTTGACCTTGGTGACGCCCATCTTGGAGGCTTTGGAGATCTGGGCCTCATCGACGCCTTTGGCTCCCTTGATCTGGCCACCGGCGGCATTGATGCGCTCCACTTCATCCTGCGGGACGGAGCTGGATCCATGCATAACGAGCGGGAAGCGGGGCACAAGCTCGGCAATGCGCTCGATGACATCGAAGTGCAGGCCCTGGCCGCCACTGAATTTGTAGGCACCGTGGCTGGTTCCGATGGCGCAGGCCAGGCTGTCGCAACCGCTTTTACGGACAAATTCCTCGACTTCTTTCGGGTTGGTGAGCTTGGCATCGGCTTCATCGACCTGCACATGTTCCTCGACGCCGCCAAGCTTGCCGAGTTCGGCCTCGACCGAAACGCCTTTGGCATGCGCACGTTCCACAACGCGCTTTGTGATGGCGATATTATCCTCGAAGCTCTCGTGGCTGGCATCAATCATGACCGAGCTGTAGAACCCGCTATCGATGCAATCATAGCAGCTTTCCTCGTCGCCATGATCGAGATGTACGGCAAACACGGCCTCAGGGAAAATGTCATCGGCGGCGCGGATCATGGCTTCGAGCAAGCGCTTGTCGGTGTAGGAGCGAGCGCCCTTGGAAAGCTGGATGATGAAAGGGGCCTTGCTATCGAGGTTTCCGCGGAAGAGGCCCATGACCTGTTCGGCATTGTTGATGTTATAGGCGCCGATGGCGTAGTTGCCGTAAGCGTGGTCGAAGAGTTTGTTCGTGGGTACGATCATTGTTGTATCTCCTTGTTGTGTTTACCGTTACGATTTGTATGGCCATCGTAGCAAAAGGTGGCTGGGCAGGGTGGTGCCCTGACGAGCCGTTCGCTGTTGGTTTCCTCCTGTTTGCCGAAACGACCCCGGCTTTCAGGAATCTGGAAACAACGTGTTGAACGGTAGGCGCTACGCCGGGTGAAGTCAAACCTAAAAGGTTGTGAGTATATGCTTGCCGGTAGGGCTATGATTCGTTTGAATGGAAGGCTGTAGTAGATAAAGGCGTGATAAAGGGAGGAATGGATATGCGACCGGTTGTATTGATTATTCGAGATGGTTGGGGGCTGAGTTCGGCGGTTGAGGGGAATGCGGTTCTGGCGGCGGATACGCCGAACATGGATATGTACAAGGAAAAATATCCGTGGACGCTGCTGGATTGTTCGGGGGAGCCGGTAGGGTTGCCGGATGGGTATCAGGGGTCGAGTGAAGTCGGGCACTTGAATATTGGTGCGGGCCGGATCGTTGTGCAGGAACTGAAGCGGATCGATGATGGTTTGAGCACGGGGGCCTTGTTCGAGGTGCCGCAGTGGCAAAAGCTGGTGGAGAACTGGAAAGCTTCTGGAGGCCGACTGCATTTGATGGGGCTGTTACAGGATGAGGGCGTGCATGCGCATCAGGAGCATTTGTTCAAGATCATGCAACGTGCACGGACGGAGTTTCCGGCGGGGGAGATCGTTGTGCATCCGTTTCTGGATGGGCGGGACACCCCCCCGCACAGCTCGCGTGAATATCTGGCAAAGCTGCAAAAGGTGATGGATGAGGTGGGCAACTGCCGGATCGGAACCATGATGGGGCGGTATTATGCCATGGATCGGTCGCAGAACTGGACTTTGACGGATGTTGCGTATCATACGCTGGTGCTTGGTGAGGGCAAGCCGATGCAGGATGCCTGTGCCGCGGTGGAGGCCTCGTATGAGGCGGACCGCACCCCGGATGGGGAGCCCATGTTCGATGAATATATCCTGCCGCATGTGGCCGAGGGGTATACGGGCATACAGGACGGTGACTGCGTGCTGCATACGAACTACCGCCAGGACCGGGCCATCCAGCTTACGATGGCATTCTGCTCCGACGACTATGCGGGCGAACGGCGTGCCCACCCGAAGGTTACGTATGTCGGCCTGACGCGCTATTTTGATGAATTCGAGTCTTATATGATGGGCCCGATGAACACGGGTGGCGGCATGAGCCACCTGCTGGGGGAAGAAATTGCCTCCGCCGGACTGCGGCAGCTCAGAATTGCGGAAACCCAGAAATTCCGGCATGTGACGAGTTTTTTCAATGGGAAGTCGACGACGCCTTTCCCGGGGGAGGATCAGGTAGACATACCGTCGCGGTTTGATCCATCGAGTTTCGGGAGTCATCCCGAGATGGAGGCCTACAATCTGACAGAAGCGATTTTGTCGCGTTTGGAGGACAATCCGTATGGGTTTATTGTGATCAACTATGCCAATGGGGATATGGTTGGGCATACGGGGTTGTTTGATGCGGCCAAAAAGGCGATCGGCATTGTGGACGAATGTGTCGGGCGGGTGGTCGAGCGTTGTCTGGCGCTGGATGCACATGTCTTGATCACCGCGGATCACGGGAATTCGGAGATGATGATTGATCCTGAGACGGGCATGGTCAAGACGAGTCATACGTTGTCGCCGGTCGAATGTATCCATGTGGCGCGGGATGCGGATACGATGCCGTTGGTGGAGCGCGGGAAGCTCTCGGATCTTGCGCCCACGGTGCTGGAACTGCTGGCCTTGCCGGTGCCGGCTGAGATGACGGCCGTATCCTTGTTCCGCAAGTAAGCGATTTGGCGGAGGCAACAGATGGGGACGCGGTTTCGGAGTATATTACAGGTTGGTTTGGTGTGCGTATTGGCGGCACAGGCCTGGGCTGCGGTAGATCTGGCAATTGAGAATCGCCTGAGTCCGTGGAATACGAAGCGGCCTGTGCGGCAGCAAACCCGGTATATTCTCTTGCACACGACGGAGGGGGCGACACCGGGGTCATTGCGCAAGTTGCAGAAGTATGGGGAGGCGCACTATCTGGTTGCGAAAGATGGGAGTGTGTACCGGATCATGGACCGCAAACGGATTGCCCTGCATGCTGGACGGAGTATGTGGGAGGGCCGCACGAATCTGGACAACCATTCCATCGGGATCGAGGTGACGGGCTACCATAACCAGCCGATACAGGCAGCACAGATTCGTTCGTTGCGCTTGTTGCTGCGGGATTTGCAGCGTATCTACCGGATTCCGGATGAGCGGGTGATACCGCATTCGATGGTGGCGTATGGAACGCCGAATCGTTGGCATCGGAAATCGCATCGTGGCCGCAAGCGATGTGGGATGCAGTTTGCGGATCGAGCCTTACGAGCCAAGCTGGGGTTGCAGAAGCAACCGTTGTTTGATCCGGATGTGCGGGCGGGGCGGCTGGTGGAGGCTGATCCATATCTGGCGCAAGTACTGTATGGGAGTGCCCGTGAGCAGTCAGTCGCCCGGGCGCAATATGCCGGGCGCGAATCGGATGTGATTCGCCCCGGACGGAGTGCCTGGGATATCGCCCGGGATCAATACCGCAGCGAGCATACGCGCTATGTTTATCCGGATGGGACGGAACGAACCGGGGCGGAGATCCGTGACTGGAAACGGATGCCGGCAGGTACGCGCGTGGTTCTGGGGGATGGCGAAACGGAGAATGTGGATGAGGGGCTTTTGGAGATTGGCGTGCATGGCGACCATGCCACGGAAATCGCGGGCGACGAGATTCTCTCTGCCAGCACGATGTATTTTCTGGTCGATGGTCGCGTCCGGCAAGGCTCGGAGTTACGGCCTGAAGATGTGAATGCCTTACCGCCCGGCACACAGATGTTGGTTGGCTATACGCATGGCGGATACGTGACAGCCAAACGCTCGGCTTTTGACATAGCCGGCGCAAAGTGGAATCATGGCAGTACGTACTATCGCACCCGTGATGGACGGATTTTGTCGGGGGCGCAGATGGAGGAAGGTGGCATTGCGCCGCGAACGATGGTGTTTTTTCAGCGCTAGCGGAGAGACGGTATGAAGGTGCTGGTAACGCAAGGGCCGGTGGCAGGCAGCAAGTTTTCGATGGAAGGCTCGATTCTGGTGGGGCGGAGTGGCGCAACGGACATCCAGATTGAGGATCCGTCCATGTCGTTTGTGCATTGCCGTTTTGATATTGATCCGTATGAGGCGTATCTCATCGATCTGGGTTCGACCAATGGAAGCTGGATCAACGGTCGGCGGGTGTTACGCCAACGGCTGCAAGAGGGGGATCTGGTGCAGCTTGGGGATACGGAAATCGAGATTCTCTCGTTAGCGGACGGGTGGTATCCGGAGGTGGATGAGCCGGATGAATCGGATGGTGTTCCGGGCGAAATATTTGATCAGGTCGGCTATACGCTGAACCGGAAGATTGCCGATGGAGGTATGGGGGCTATTTACGAGGGCTGCCAGTACGGTGCAGAGGGTTTTGTGCGCAAAGTGGCGATCAAGACGGTTTTGCCGGCCTATGCCAACCGCAGTGACTTTGCCGCGGGGCTGGCGCACGAGGCGAAAATGGCGGCAGATTTGGTACATCCGAACATCGTGCAGATTTATCATCTGGGGCGGTATGCGGGCGGCTATTATATTGCGATGGAATACATAGAGGGTATTACACTGGGGGCGTTTATCGGGTATCATCTGCAATTGGGGCAGGCGGTACCGGTCATCTGGGCCTTGTACCTGGTTGGCAGCGTGGCCCGTGCCTTGGATTATGCCCAGCGCCATATCGGTCCCGATGGAAAGCCCCTGTTGCTGGTGCACCGTGACCTTTCCCCCAACAATATAATGATTGACCGTGAAGGCGTCGTGAAATTGACGGATTTCGGGGTGGCAAAAGTGGAGCAGCAGGAGGCTGAAGAGAGTCGGGAAATCGTGGGGTGTGTGGAGTTCATGTCGCCCGAGCAGGCGGCCTGCGAACCGGTAGACGGTCGGAGTGATATCTACGCGCTGGGGTTAATCCTGTTCGAATTGCTGACGGGGAAGCGTGTATTCCGTTATGACGATGAGGATTTGGAACGTATGTTGGATGTGGTGATAGAGGGTGATATTCCCCATCCGCGGGATTATGCGCCGGAGTTGCCGGATGAAATCTGTGTGATGGTGGGCAAGATGCTGCGACGGAATCCAGAGGATCGGTACCGGGACGCGGCAATGGTTAGCGATGTTTGTGATGCGCATCTGCGGCTGTGTGGGTGCTTGCTTTCGCCCGGGGATCTAGCGGCGTATGTGGCAGAGCTGTCGGCGGCGGTTGAAGAAGAGGCGGAGGAGCCGGATGGTGGAGAAACGTTTTATTCGGGCGGATGACCAGGTCCGTGATTCCTTTATGCTGGCAAAGCAGATCTATGATTCGGGCTTTGTGCCGGATGCTTTGATCGTTTTGTGGCGCGGCGGGACGCCGATCGGGGTCGTGATTCATGAGTATCTGGCGTACAAGGGCATTTCGACGTATCATACGGCGGTCAAGGTTGCGACCTATACGGGCATTGGACAGCGCAAGGAACCCCGCATGGAGATGTTCAGCCGCGTGTTGGAGCATCTCTGGCCTGACAGCCGGGTTCTCGTGATCGATGATATTTTTGATTCGGGTTCGACGATGCAAAAGGTGGTGGAGACGCTATCGCCGCATGTGCGGGAGGTTCGGATTGCGACGCTCTACTACAAGGAGCAGGCCAACCAGAGTGAACTGGTGCCGGACTATTACCAGCGCAAGACCGAAGAATGGATTGTCTTCCCGCATGAGCTGGTTGATTTGACGCCGGCCGAGATTCGCGCCAAGGATAGTCTCGTGGCTGATGCGCTCGGGATCTGAAGCGAATGCTTTTTTGTGTGGCATGCCTAGCGCGCTGCGCTGCCGTCCAGTTGATCCACGATCCAGTGGGCCAACCCCGTATACGTTGCTGGTTCGAGGGCCAGGAGCCGTTGTTGATCATCGGCGGGAATATCCAGTTTCTCGATAAAGGCCCGGATGGTTTCGGCGGTAACGGTTTTGCCGCGCGTGAGCTCCTTGAGTTGTTCGTACGGGTTTTCGATGCCTGCTTTCCGCATGACGGTCTGAATGGGTTCGGCCAGGACTTCCCAGGCTTGCTCGAGCTCGTGGCGGATACGGGTTTCGTCGAGGCTGAGCTTCTGGAGGCCGCGCAAGGTCGAATGGTAGGCAACCAGCGCGTAGGCAAAGGCGGTTCCTGTATTGCGTAGGACGGTAGAGTCCGAAAGGTCGCGCTGGAGTCTGGAAACAGGTAGTTTTGCTGCCATGTGGGTGAGCAGGCTGTTGGCGAGGCCGAGGTTACCTTCGCTATTCTCGAAATCGATCGGATTGACTTTGTGTGGCATGGTGGAGGACCCGACTTCGCCTGCCACGACCTTCTGCCGGAAGACACCCATGGAGATGTAGATCCAGATATCACGATTGAGGTCGAGCAAAATGGTATTCCAGAGCGACAGGGTATAGAAAAGGGAGGCGAGGGTGTCGTGTGGTTCGATCTGGGTGGTAAACAGGTTTTGTTCGAGTCCGAGACGGTCCTCGATGACGCGCTGTGCGAGGGCGGGCCAATCCACTTGCGGGTAGGCGGCAACATGTGCGTTAAAGCAGCCGACGGCACCGTTGAGTTTGGCGGTGAGGCGGGTTTCATCGAGTTGCCGGGATCGACGCGCTAGTCGATCGGCAAAGACGGCAAGTTCTTTGCCGATAGTGACAGGTGAAGCCGACTGGCCATGGGTGCGTGCCAGCATGGGGACGTCGCGATAGGTGTGAGCCTGTTCCCGTAAAAACCCGGTGATGGCATCCTGGGTACGACGGAGGATCTGCAGCCCTGCCCGGCATTGGAGGGCGTGGGCGATGTTGTTGATATCCTCCGAGGTACAGGCAAAGTGCAGAAACCCGATATGGGACAGCAGCTTTCGTTCGCGCAATTGTTCCTGTAGAAAATATTCGATGGCCTTGACGTCGTGTCGTGTGGTTGCTTCGATCTCCTTGATGCGTGCTGCGTGCTCAGGGGAGAAATCGTTGACCAGCCCACGGAGTTCTTGCTGCTGGGCACCCGAGAGTGGTGTTGCTTCGGGAATGGCTGGTTCCTCGCACAAGGCGATCAGCCATTCGATTTCGGCTTGTACCCGAAAACGCATGAGGCCTGCTTCCGAAAAGATGCCGGTCAGGTCGGCGGTGAGGGCGGCATAGCGTCCATCGAGTGGGTTCAGGGCATATAGCGGATCCATAACATTCTCTCCTGTTCTTCGTTGTCAGTCCTCTATATAGGGGGTTGTGGCACCGGTGGCAAGCGGAAGCTCACCTTTTTAGGTGCCGGCAGTTTTTTTGTGTTGTCTGAAGGTGGTGAGGAGGAACAAGAGTTCCTTGCGGCAGAAGAGCAAGAGGAGCAGGGTGTACAGGCCTGCAGCGAGCAGGACAGCGAGAACCAAAAAGAGAGCGAGGCCGGGTTTATGGGTAAGCATCGCCCCGTCCCGATAGGCCGTACCGAAGCGAGTGAACCAGAAGAGGAGCAGACCCATGCCAAGCGCACAAGCCGTCAGGCGCGCGGCGCGGCGGGCCAAGCGTCTCAGTGGCAGGATTGTGGTGTCACGGTTAAGGATGACGATAAGCGCACCGGTATTGATGAGGCTCGACAGCACTGTGGCCAGGGCTAATCCACTATGACGCCAGAAGGGGGGTAGTACGGCGAGGAACAGGAGGTTGAGTGCGAGGTTAAGAATAACAGCACGGATGGCCCAGCGCTGCGGGGTGCGGGTGTCCTGCCGTGCATAAAAGACGGGAACGAGCAATTTGTAGAGTGAGAAGATAACGAGGCCGGGGGCATAGGCGAGCAGGGCCCGTGCGGTCAGCATAGTGGAGCGCGCATCGAATTGGCCGGCCTCGTAGATGAGCCGTACGAGGGGCGTTGCCAGGATCATGATGCCAATGGCGGCCGGGAGCATAAGCAGCAGCATGGCCGAAATGGCTTGTTCCAGTGTACGCTGCATGGCTTTCGGATCCTGTGCGGCTTGTTGCGAAAACGTTGGCAGGAGGACGGTGCCGAAGGAAGTGGCAAAAAGGGCTAATGGCAGATAGATGAGGCGCTCGGCAAACACGAGGCTGGCGGGAGCCCAGGCACCGACCCAGAAGGCGAGCAGGTTATCCACAATGGCATTGACATCGCGGACGCCGGTTGCCAGGGCAGCCGGCAGGAACAGGGATAGGATTTTGCGGCGCTGCGTCGTGAGGGGTGCACGGGGCCAGGTGGGACGAATAGCGGGGTTTTGCCAGATTGGGATGGCCTGATAGAGGCATTGTGCGGCTCCGGAAAGCAAGACGGCCCAGGCAACGATGGTGATGCGCTGTTGGAGTTCCTGCTGCATATACGGGACGATGAGCGCTAGAGCCGCAATCCATATCAGGTTCATGAGCATGGGGGCAGAAGCCGAAATTGCATAGCGATTGTTGCTGTTGAGGATGCCCATACAGACGGCAGCAAGACACAGAAAGAGCAGGTAGGGGAAGAGGATGGTGAGTAAGCGCAGGGTGGTTTCGGCTCGTCCGTCGGGGGCCAGGAACAGGCGTGCTACGGTGCAGGCTAGCATGCCGCAAGCGGCCAGCGTAGACAATGCGATGGTAACGAGGGAAAGGATTTGCCCCGCAAGCTGGTTGGCTGTTTTGGGGCCGTCATGCACGCGGGTCTGGTTATAGACCGGAATGAAAGCCGCCGATAGGGCACCTTCCCCGAAGATACCGCGAAAGAGGTTGGGGATACGGAATGCGGTATCGAAAGCGGATTTTACGAGGGAGGTGCCAAAGACGGATGCCATGAGGATTTCGCGCAAGAGGCCGAGTGCGCGGCTCAGGGCCGTGAAGAAGCTAACGGTTGCGGCATGGCGTAGTACATTCATGAGGATGGAGCAGCCGGTACGGATACGAGTTGGAGCAAGGCCCGGGCGGCGCGCTCAGGTGGGATGGCAGCCAAAACCTCCTGGGCCTTGGTGCTGGAGCGCGGAATGCGGCGGGTCCCCTGGATGCCTTCAGGTTGCAAGCAGGTTACGCGGTCTCCAATGGGGCCGGTTTGGGCGGGATTGGTCAATCCGAACATGGCAACCACCGGGGTCCCTACGGCAGCCGCCAGATGCATGCCCCCGCTATCATTACAGAGGACACCATCACAGGCTTGTAGTGCAGCCGCAAATTCGGGCAAGGCGGTTTTGCCGGCAAGGCAGACGGCATTGCCCGGTAGCGCATCAGCAACGGCTTGGCAAAGCGGGCTTTCCGCTGGTGTTCCCATTACAAGAAACTGACAGGGCTGGTTTTGATAGAGAATGTGTGCGGCTGCCACGAAGTGCGTTTCGGGCCAGCGTTTAGCAGGGCCGCGGGCCGCACCGGGCAGTATCGCGAACAAGGGCATGGCGGGTGTGCGGCGCGGGCAGTCCGCGGGCGGCGGCGGAAGGGTCAGTTCTGGCGGGGGTAGCGATGGGGTGTCCGGGGGGAGTTGCAGGATGGCGGCATATTCCCACTGCTGGTGAACGTCTTCCTGTGGCTCCGGTATCACGGTTGTGAGGAGGATACGCCGCATATGGCCCCGGAACCCGATACGTGCAGGAATTCGTGCAACAAAGGGGGGGAGGGCCGCGCGCCAAGAATTCGGGAAGATGTAGGCTTTGGTGAATGGGGTTGCGCGTAGCGAGATGCCGGTGCGAAAGGGTCCGCTATGTCCCGGTAGCAGCGTAAGAACCTCGTCAACGGCATTGCTGCACCGCCAGAGCGGGGCCAGCGGTGGCTTGACCAACATCGCAATATGTGCGCTGGGGTGGCTGGCACGAAAGGCTTGCAGGGCTGGCATGGACATACATCCATCCCCCAGCCAGTTCAGGCCGCAAATGAGGATATGCTCGCTCATGCGGTCTCCTCGCTGTCGTCGGGGTGCAGGAAGCAAATGCGCTCGATCCACTGCTGGAAGTTATCCGCGCCATTCAGAAATTCAATTTCGACCCGCAGGAAGTAGATGGGGACATCACACCGGGAGAGATGGGGGAAGCGTACCGCATCCTTTTCGGTGGTGATAATGGCTTCGGCACCGGCTTTGGCGGCCGTGTTGATGATTTCGATCAGTTCCTGCTGGGTGTAACGGTGGTGGTCGGCAAAACGGAATTTCTCCAGGATGGTGGCCCCGAAGGAGGCAAGGGAGGCTTCAAATCCGCTGGGAGCGGCAATGCCGGAAAGTGCTGCAACCTTGCGACCAGCTAGAAACGAGAGGTCGGTTCGTTCCCCGGTGAGCACGTTGGTGCAATAGCGGGGGCAGTGACGGCATTCAATGATTTCGGCTTTATCGTTGTAGCGGCGTATCTGGGCACGAATGGGGCCGTTGTCGGTGCCATCCGACTTTGTAATGAAAATAAAGTCAGCCCGGCGAATGTTCTTGATGGGTTCGCGCAGGATCCCCCGGGGAAGCACGTTCTCGTTCCCGAAGGGATTGGTTTGGTCAACCAGCACAATTTGTACGCGCGGTTTGAGCGAGAGGTACTGGAAGCCATCATCGAGGATGAGCGTATCGCAATTCAGGTGGCTAATCGCAAAGCGGCCACTCTTCACGCGGTCGCTATCCACGAGGACGGCAACCTCGGGCAGATTGGCTGCCAGCATGTATGGCTCGTCGCCGCTCAAGTGGGAATCGAGCAACAATTCCTTGCCGTTGGATACGACGCGCGGGGGTACGCGTTGATCCTTGAGGGTGATCTTGTTGATCAGACGGTTCGGCAAGGGCGGTTTGGACTTTTTGTAGCCGCGGCTGAGGATGGCAACGCGCCGCCCGGCTTTTTGCAGTTCGCGGGCAAAAATTTCCACGACGGGTGTTTTGCCGGTTCCACCGACGGTGAGGTTGCCGACGCTGATGACCTGGCAGCCGAGTGTGTGATGCCGCAAGATGCCGTGGGTATAACATCGGAGACGGAACTGGATAATGGCGCGATAGAGGTGTGACAGGGATTTGAGCACGAGCAAGAGGATGCGTGTGCGACGGTCATGCCCTTGGTCTGCCCCCTTGCGCTCAATAATAGCAATCAAGGTGTTTTCGGCTTGTTCGAGCCGGTGTCGCTTCATGCCTGTCCTTATATTGTGCTGTCGATTGTTTGTCTATCCGGAATGCTGTGAGCCTGTTCAGTATGCGTTGTAGCCCTGCGCGCGATGTCGTAGCCTTACCTGTCCTGTCCTACAAGAGTTGAATGTAGAAAGCAGGTCTGTTTAGTGCAAGATTATTTCCCCTTGCGTTTCGGGTATGGATGTACTACAAACGGTCTGTCGTACGTCGTTGTTAACTAAACAACCCAAGGAGAAAACATGGCAAAAGCGACCCCGAAGACGAAGGCTCAGATTGTAACGCAGATGGCTGAAGATGCGGGCATCACCAAAGTGCAGGCAAAGACAGCCCTCGAGTCACTCGTGGCAATGGCCTACAAGGGAGCAAAGACACCGGATGGATTCACAATCCCCGGGATTGGCAAGTTGATCAAGGTGCAACGCAAAGCACGTATGGGGCGCAATCCGGCGACGGGTGAAGCCATCAAGATCCGCGCCAAGAAGGTTTTGAAATTCCGTATTGCAAAGGCAGCGAAAGACGCGGTCTAAGCGAGCAGGTTTTACGAACCGCAGCCGGCAACCGTCGGCTGCGGTTTTTTTTGGACAGGAACGGATCAACGCGTAAGGAGATGCGGGATGTCAGGCAAGGATGGAAGAGAAGAGCCGCCGCTGGAGGAGCAGCTACGGGCTTTAATGGGGAAGCTGGGGCCGATGTTCGGGGGGCAGGAGGTGCCGGGGGCGTCGCGCGCCGCAGAGGAGCCAGGAAACCAGGGAGGGACATCCGATGCGCAGTCTGTTCTCGATGCCATTGAGCATTTTCGTTTTCGACCGCGCGACATTCGTGCGTACCTGGACCGCTTTGTCATCCGGCAGGATGAGGCCAAGAAGGTACTGTCGGTAGCGGTATGCGACCATTATAACCACGTGCGCCGTTGTGTGGCGGGCGACGCGGATGGTGCCGGGGAATACCTGAAGCATAATGTGATTCTTCTGGGGCCGACGGGGGTAGGGAAAACCTACTTGCTGCGCTGTATTGCGCGTTTGATTGGTGTACCGTTCGTTAAAGCCGATGCGACCAAATTTTCGGAAACTGGCTATGTAGGACGTGATGTAGACGACTTGGTCCGGGATCTGGTCGCCGCGGCAGATGGCAATCTGGAGCTAGCCCAATATGGGATCATTTATCTGGATGAAGTGGACAAGATTGCGGCGCAGGGCGGTTCCGGGAAGGATGTTTCGGGCCGGGGGGTGCAGACCGCATTACTGAAACTGATGGAAGAAGCGGATGTGAGCTTATTCAGTCAGACGGATCTTTTGGGTCAGATGCAGGCGATCATGGAACTGCAGCGCGGCGGGAAGACCCCGCCGCGAACGATCAACACGCGACATATTCTGTTCATCATGAGCGGAGCCTTTGATACGTTACCTGAGCTGATTCGCAAGCGTTTAGGTCAGGGGCCGATTGGGTTCGGGCAAGCACAGAATCTGCATGGTAAGCCCGAAGAGGAATGGCTGCATGCGGTGGATACCCGCGATTTCATTACTTATGGGTTTGAACCTGAATTTATCGGGCGACTTCCGGTTCGGGTGGTATGTGATCCGCTGGATGTAGATGACCTGGAGGCAGTCATGCTGCATGCCGAGGGGAGCATCCTGCGGCAGTACGAGCAAGACTTTGCGGGGTACGGGTTGCAAGCGAGCTTTTCGGCTGAAGCTATACGAGAGGTGGCGGAACGCGCCTACACGGAAAAGACGGGTGCGCGTGGGCTGATGACGGTACTGGAGCGGCTATTGCGCAACTATAAGTTCGAGTTACCCTCGACCGCGTTGCGTACCCTTGATATTGATGCGGAAACGGTGCAGGATCCGGATGGTCGGTTGCAGGCATTGCTATCCCATGATGCGGCGCAAGCCGGGCTGGTGCAGTTACAGGAGGAATTGGATGTGCGCATTGCCCGCTTCGAGGAAGAAACGGGCATTACGCTACGGTTTCCACCAGACGTTGCGACGCTGTTCCTGGAGCATTGCCGATCGAAGGAACAGTCGGTAGAGGCCTACTGGCAAGCCCATTTCCGTGATCTTGAATATGGGTTCCAGCTGCTTGCAGGGCACACGGGACGCAAGCACTTCCGGTTGACGAAAGGATTTGTCCGAAATCCATCGGGCACGCTATCGGATTGGGTTGCGAAGAGTGTTGCCAAGGAACGTCCGCAACAGGGTGGGTGAACCGAATGGCACCGACTTGCGGGGTAATGGCCCGCAAGGATCGCGTTTTGCGTAGTGCCAGTCAGGAGCGCCCCCCGCTGCTTACTCGCCGGCAGCGGTTTGGAGGGCCAGCAGGGCATACGCGGTAACGAGGATCGGGTCATTTTCCCAGAAGCGACCATCTTCGTTTATCCAGTAGCCCTGGCCGGTGTCGGCATCGATTTTCTGCATGCGCACCAAGCGCGAAGCCGTTGCACGCCGCCAATTGAGGGCTTCTTCTTGGCCTTCCTGGGGAATGTAGTCGGCCCCAAAGGCATTGAGAGCGCGGGAAAGTACATTGAAGAAGAAGAAATAGCCTTCTTTGCCCATGCCGGGATTTTCGTCGAGGGTCCAATGCCTGGAAGCCCAGTCGAATGCCGAGCGGACACGTGGATCGGAGCGATCGACGCCCGCATAGATGAGGGAGAGAAGGCCGGTGTAGGTCATGCTTCCATACGAACGGAAAAGGATGCGTCCATCTTCGGTTTCCACGGTGCCGGCTTTGGATTCGCCGGGTTTATAGAAGAATCCACCGCCCTGGCTTGCAGGCGTTTCGCCGGGTTGGTTCTGTAGCGAGGAGACAAACTCTGCGGCAGCATCCCAGTTGACGGTAGCCTTGGCCTCGCCTGCAGGCCGCAATTCTTCGGCCTCGGCCGTGTAGCGCATGGCTTGGAGCGCGTACATGGTGTTCATGATGTCAGTGTAGTTCCGGTCCGTGGATGCATCGTAGCCGAATCCTCCGCGGAACTGGTCATCACCCATATGCTGGCCTTCGGCGATAAACGTGCGGGCCTTGAGGACAACGGGGGCAAGCTCGGGGTCACCGGTTGCGTGCAAGACGGTCATGGCAATGGCGGTATTGTAGTTGGACAATCCGCCGCCCTTGCGGCCTTCGATAGTACGGTAGATGCCGCCATCGGGTTGCACGGCATCCAGTATCGCCTTCACCGCCGCCTCGACGATGCGTTCACGATCCGGATGATCGGAACGAATAAAGGTCCAGGCCGGGAGTGCGGTCAGGGCAGGGAACTGCTCGTTGGACCACATGCCATTCTCTTTCTGGCGGGCGGCAAGCCAGTCCAGGCTGCGGTCAATGGCGACATTGATCTCCATGTTGAGTGT
>CAZRCN010000029.1:0-10871 GCA_964598575.1 uncultured Victivallales bacterium
ATCGGCTATCTGGCGCAAGAGCCATCGGTGTTTCGACGGCTCACTGTGCGGCAGAACGTGCTGGCGATCCTGGAGACTTTGCGGATTCCGCGTGTGGAACAGTATCGGCGACTGGATGCATTGCTGGATGAGTTGGACTTGACGGGGCTTGCGGATCAAATGGCATATACCCTTAGCGGCGGGGAGCGGCGCCGACTCGAAATTACGCGTGCCCTCGTTACGGAGCCTTCGCTACTGATGCTGGATGAGCCATTCAGTGGTGTTGATCCACTCGCTGTTGCAGATGTACAGAAGATCATTCGCACATTGCAGCAGAAAGGGCTGGGGATCCTGATCACGGATCACAATGTACGCGAGACCCTCTCCATCGTGGATCGTGCGTACTTGCTCTTTGAGGGAAAAGTGTTGCGGGAAGGGCCGAGTTCGTTTTTGATTCAGGATGAGATGAGTAGGGAATTATATCTGGGTAAAGAATTCCGGATGTAGGAAACAAACAGGAAAAGGGGGCAGCATGCCAATCGAGATTACGGCCAGGCACATGAATAGTGCACCGGAAGCAAAAAGCTATGCGGAGGAAAAGGCGCAGAAGTTGATGACTTTGTTTCCCCGTGTGGAACATGTCCATGTGATCATGGATGTGGAGAAGCATCGCCAGCAGGCAGAGGTTGTGGTGCAGGCCAAGAACCATATCCGGCTGGAGGCAAGTGATACAAGTGAAGATCTGGTTAAGTCACTGGATATGGCTTTTGAGCGTGCGGAACGGCAATTGCGTAAGCTGCGCGAGAAGGTGCAGGATCACCGCGTGAAGCCGGGTGAAGCCGAAACGCTGGAACCCTGAGTACGCGAGAAAGTCAGGGCTCCAGGCAAAAGGAGGCAGAAGATGGCAAAAAAAGGGGAAGTGCGTAATCGGGCCGTGCGCGTCTCGGATTTTCTGGAGGCGGGGGCGGAGCGACTGGATCTGGAGCTTCTTGGAGGAGAAGGGGGAGAGAAGCGGCTGATCGGGGAATCCACGATCAACCGAACCGGGCTGGCGTTGGCGGGTTTTTTCAAGCATTTTCCGGAAAGGCGGATACAGGTTATCGGTCTGGCGGAGCATGCCTATCTGGGGTCGCTGGATACAGCCACACGCGAGCAGCGGGCCGAGGAGTTGTTTGCGAAAAAAGTGCCTTGCATTGTGTTTACCCGTGGCAAGCGGGTCTATCCGGAGTTCATCCAGATGGCGAAACGCTATCGGACCTGCGTATTTCGGACATCGTTGATCACGAAACATTTCATCAATGCTGCGACGATCCTGATGGAGAACCTACGGGCACCGCGCCAGAATGTGCAGGGCACGACGGTTGAAATCATGGGGATTGGTGTGATGATTGAAGGTGACTCCGGCGTCGGGAAAAGTGATGCCGCCTTGGCGTTGGTACGGCGGGGCTATAGCCTGGTTTCTGATGATATCACGGCACTCCGACGTGATTCGACGGGTGCTATTATTGCATCTCCGGTCAAGGTCACGCAGTATCACATGGAAATCCGGGGGCTGGGCATTGTGCATGTGCCAAGCCTGTTTGGTGTGGCATCGGTGCGGGAAGCCAAGCGCTTGGATCTTGTGGTCACTTTACTGCGGGAACCCCCGGCAAGGACGAATAGTCTGGGGGCGGAACGCGGCAGTTATAGTCGTACGTTACTCGGGGTTGAGGTGCCGCAGGTCATTGTAACGGTTGAACCCGGACGGGATGTGGCTAATGTGGTTGAGACGGCGGCCCTGGACATGAAACTGCGCCGGTTAGGCCACGATGCCGAAAAAGAGTTGGATGCACGGCTCATGAAGCTGCTCAGTAATGGGAGAGATGGAAGCGAGTAGGCATGGATAACCAAAGCCCCAAAAAGCTTGTGCGAACGTTCAAAGTGGGAAACCAGTTTGGTATGCATGCACGTCCCGCAGCGCTATTCGTGAAAGCCGCGTCACAGTTTGATGCGGATATCAGCGTTGAAAAGGATGGGAACGAGGTTTCCGGTAAGAGTATTATGGGGCTGATGACGTTGGAGGCCGCTCGTGGAACGGTTTTACGGGTGACGGCAGAAGGTGACGATTGCGAAGAGGCACTTAACTATCTGGAGCAATTGATAGAACAGCGCATGTTTGATGAGGACTAGTACCATGGATGCAGACAGCAAAATATCAGGCAAAGTGATCCGGGGTATTGGTGTCTCACCCGGGGTGGCGGTGGGCCCGGTCCTGCTGTTGCTTCCGGAGCAAGTCAATGTCTTTGAGCGGCCGATTGCCGCAGAAGATGTGTATGCCGAAATTGCCCGTTTTGAGGAAGCACTCATTGAGACGCGGCGCCAGATTCAGGAAATCCAGCAGGATCTTGCGAGGCAGACACGGTCGCATGATGCCTCCATCTTTGATGCGCATCTCATGGTATTGGATGATCGGACCTTCATTGAGGAGATCATGGCGGGTGTCCGGGAGCGCCAGAAGAATATTGAGTTTGTGGTGCAGGAAGAAAGCGAAAAGTATGCCAGTGTCCTGGCTGCGGTAGATGATGATTATTTGCGGGAGCGGGTTGCCGATGTCCGCGATGTTGGGCGGCGTATCCTCAAGAACCTGACGGGCCGCCCGACCGAACGGAAGGTGGCACTGCAATCGCCACACCTAGTGGTTGCACATGATCTGGCACCATCTGAGACGGCCTCTCTGGGCGGGGAATTTATTGAGGGATTTGCCACGGATCTGGGGAGTCCGACTTCGCATACGGCGGTGATGGCGCGGGCGCTTTCGATTCCGGCGGTTGTGGGGTTGCACAATATCACGACGCAGGTTCGGAATGGGGATACAGTTCTGATAGATGGGAATCGCGGGGTTCTGATTCTGAACCCGACCCAGACGCAACTTGATACGTATGGCAACCTGGATAAGGCGCGCCGATCGATTGTGGCGGAACTGAACAACCTGAAGCACGAACCAGCCGTCACGAAGGATGGGTACAAGGTAGTACTGTCGGCAAATCTGGAGGGCACATCGGAACTATCTGCTGTTCACACGCATGGCGCCGAAGGCATCGGACTGCTTCGTTCGGAGTTCTTGCATCTTGTGCAAAACCGGATGATGGACGAAGTGGATGAGTCGGCTGCCTACCAGAAAATGGCGGAGGACCTGCATCCGCTACCCTTGATTATTCGTACGCTGGATATCGGGGGGGATAAATGTTTCTTCGGGCGACAGGATTTCCACGAGATGAATCCGTTTCTTGGATTACGGTCGATCCGGTTGTGCTTGCGCTACCCCGATTATTTCCGGCAGCAATTGCGCGCAATTCTGCGGGCTAGTGCGAAGGGCAATGTAAAGGTTATGTATCCTATGATTAGCGGAATCGCAGAGCTCAATGAGGCCGACACGCATTTGGCCGCGGCGAAAGCGGAATTAGATGCCGAGGGGGTACCATACGATCCAAACATCCAGCGCGGTATTATGGTGGAGGTTCCTTCGGCGGCGTTGCTCGCGCCCGAACTTGCGCCGCGCGTAGATTTCTTCAGCATTGGGACGAATGATCTGATCCAGTATACGATGGCGGTAGATCGGGGGAATGAACGGGTAGCCTATTTGTATGATCCGCTGCATCCGGCCGTTTTGCGGTTGATCCAGATGACGGTGGAAACCGCGCATGCCCACGGAATTTGGGCGGGGATATGCGGTGAGATGGCCGGTGACCCCCTGATGGTACCCATTTTGTTGGGACTGGAAGTGGATGAGTTGAGCGTCACGCCTACTTCTGTACCGCTGGTCAAGGACGCGGTACGGGCGCTGCTGCTGTCGGATTGTAAGCCCCTGGCGCAGGCAGCAGTAGCCGGAGATGCGGGTATTGGGAGCCGTGCTCGCAAATTACTGGCGCAATCGGCACCAGAGCTGATTGAGCTTATGGAGTAATAGATGCGGATATGCGATACGGTATTCGCGTGGGGCCACGCCTATTCGAAGCAGTAGTTTGTTCGTGTATCTTATTGACATCGATCGGGCTCTGTATTGGAATACACCGTTTTACCGAAGGTAGAAAGAGCAGGAAGGAAACCAGAACCGTGTTTTATCCGGGCAAGGAAGAATATATTGCATTAGCGGCTCGTCATGATGTTGTACCGTTGTATCGGGAAGTATTGGCTGATGCCGAAACCCCAGTGAGTGTTTTGAGCCGGTTTTGCCGGAATCAAAATGCCTTTTTATTTGAAAGCCTGGAGGGGGGCGAAACGTGGGGGCGTTACTCCTTTGTGGGGATAGACCCGGCTTTACTGCTGGAAGTGGATCATAGCCAGGGCGGCGGCATGCAACTGGAGGCATTGCGCGCCACGTATGCCGGGCTGACTGTGGCGCAAATTCCGGGCTTGCCGCGTTTTGCGGGTGGCATTGTGGGCGTGCTTGCCTATGAGGCTGCTGGCGATTTTGAGATCCTTCCGCGGCCGCAGCCGGCAGGAAATCCGAAGGAGCGGTTGACCAGTCGTTTTCTAAAGGTGGATCGGTTGATTGTGTTCGACAATGTTCGCCATACGATCAAGGTGGTGTTTTGTACCCGGCCGGGAGAGGTTGCGGATCCGGCCCAGTTGTATGATGCGACCTGTGGAGAGCTGGATACGGTTGCTAATGGCCTCGCCGAACACGCCATGCCGCCACCCGAAGTATATCCCCCAGCAGATTTCACATCGAACATGCCGCGTGAGGTTTTCAAGGATATGGTAGCCCGTGCCAAACGCTACATTTACGATGGGGATGTGATCCAGGTGGTCCTGAGTCAACGATTTACCGCCAAGACGCATGTCCCGCCCTTGCAGCTATACCGCGCCCTCCGTTTGCTCAATCCATCCCCCTATACCTTTTTCTTGAAGCTGGGTGAACAGACGCTGGTGGGATCCTCGCCGGAACTGATGGTGCGTTTGACGGGAAACCGGGTGGAGGTACGACCGATTGCGGGGACGCGTCCCCGTGGCGCGACCGAGCAGGAAGACCGTGCCCTGGCGGATGCGCTGCTTTCAGATGAGAAAGAGAAGGCCGAGCATGTGATGCTGGTGGATTTGGGGCGAAACGATATTGGACGCATTGCTGAGCCCGGCTCGGTGCAGGTAACCGATTCGATGACGATTGAGCGCTACAGCCATGTGATGCATATGGTGTCGCATGTGGAAGGCATTCTGCGTTCCGAGCTGGATGCGTTCGATGTGCTGGCGGCCACATTCCCGGCGGGTACACTTTCGGGTGCCCCGAAAATTCGGGCGATGGAAATCATCCATGAGCTTGAGCCCCAGCCACGCGGTGTATATGGGGGGGCAATCGGCTACATTGGCTACAATGGTAATATGGATTTTGCCATCACCATCCGCACGCTGGTGGCGCAGGAGGGTGAAGTGTCGGTCCAGGCAGGTGCGGGGGTGGTTTTTGATAGTGATCCCGTCCGTGAATACGAAGAGACATGTCACAAGTCGCGCGCGATGCGGCGTGCGGTGGACATGGCATTACGTGGGCTGGAAGTCCGGGATGAGGGGAAAGGGCCAAGAACGCTATGATCGTGTTGATCGACAACTACGATTCTTTTACGTACAACCTGGTGCAAGTCATGGCGGGGCAAGGAGCTGACGTGCGCGTGTTTCGGCATGATGAAATCACGGTGGAGGCGGTTGCTGCGATGCAGCCGGCTGGCCTCGTCGTTTCGCCGGGGCCTTGTACGCCGGATGAGGCAGGTATTTCGGTGGCGTTGATTCGCCGTTTGAGCGGGACGCTACCGCTACTGGGCGTATGTCTGGGGCATCAGTGTATTGGCGCTGCCTTTGGGGCCACGATCGGGCATGCCAAGCGTATTATGCACGGCAAGACCTCACCCGTTCATCACGAAGGGGCCCCCTTGCTGCAAGGCCTGCAAAACCCGTTTCCGGCGGGTCGGTACCATTCCCTCGCGATATTGGCGGAGACCGTGCCCGCTTGTCTGGTTGTGGATGCGTGGACGGAAGATGGTGAAATCATGGGCGTTCACCATACCTCGCATCCAACCTACGGGGTACAATTCCATCCGGAATCGGTGCTGACGCCATCCGGAAAACGGCTACTGCGCAATTTCAAGAATATGGCAGAAGGGCATCAGACGGCCTGACAGCAGAAGAGCAACGGGGAGAGGGTGATAGCATGAAGACATACTTGAAAGCAATCTTGGCAGGAAACAACCTAGGAGAGGCAGAAACCTGTGCAGCCTTTGACTTGATCATGTCTGGAGAAGCAACGCCAGCGCAGATTGCCGGTTTCCTGGTAGGCTTGCGTATGAAGGGCGAAACGGTGGATGAGATTGCCGGCGGTGCTGCCTCGATGCGTCGGCATGCGGTACGGATTGACACAGGCGGCATGAATGTTGTGGACACCTGCGGGACGGGTGGCGACGATAGTGGGACGTTCAATATCTCTACGGCAGCGGCTTTGGTGACAGCAGCGGCCGGCATTCCCGTTGCCAAGCACGGTAACCGTGCCATTTCCAGCGCGTGCGGTTCGGCAGATGTGCTGGCTGCGTTGGGGGTAAATCTGGACATCGATCCGGAGCAAGTCGAGGAGTGTATACGGGAGGCGGGGATTGGCTTTCTGTTTGCGCCCAAGCTGCATCCTGCTATGAAGCATGCGATGGGGCCACGCAAGGAGCTTGGGGTGCGAACCATCTTCAACATGTTGGGACCCTTGACGAATCCGGCGGGGGCGAAAGGGCAAATCATTGGGGTATTTGCGGCAGAGCTGACAGAACCATTTGCCGAGGTACTGTTACGGCTAGGCAGCCGTAGCGCATTTATTGTGCATGGGCATGACGGCATGGATGAGATCACCTTGACCGCACCATCGCGTGTCAGCGAACTGAAGCAAGGCAGTATCCGAACCTATGAACTGGACCCACTGCGGTTTGTGGACGACTATGCGGATCCGGCTGATCTCAAGGGTGGGGATGTCGACACGAATGCAGCAATTCTTACGGCGGTGCTTGCGGGCAAAAAGGGGCCAGCTCGTGATATCGTCTGCATCAATGCGGCTGCCGCGATTGTCGCGGGTGGGGGCGCCGATACACTGGCAGGCGGTTGGCAGGCAGCCTGCGACGCGGTGGATGCCGGCAAGGCTGCCAAGGTCCTGGACCAACTGATTGCCTGTACGAATAGCTAGCGGGCAGGAGCTGCAGGTGGATGTTCTGACACAAATTATGAACGAGCGGCGTGCTGCTGTACAGGTAGCCCGCAAAGCGGTCCCGCCGGATACACTGCGAAAAGCGGCAGCAGAACGCGTGCATCGCAGTTTGTCGGCCAGGCTGGCTGATAGCGCTACCCTTGGTACGGCAATTGTGGCGGAAGTAAAGAAAGCCAGTCCCTCGGCGGGTCTCTTGCGTTCCGACTATCAGCCCGACACGATTGCAGAAGCCTACGTTCGTGCTGGAGCGGCTGGCATTTCCGTGCTGACAGAACCGAGGCACTTCCTGGGGCACTTGGAGGATCTGCGGGCTGTGCGGACCGCGGTTCCGGTTCCGGTCTTACGCAAGGATTTTTTTTGTGATACGTACCAGGTGCTGGAAGCGGCGGCGTGGGGTGCAGATGTGGTTCTCTTGATTGTAGCGGCGTTGCATCAGGAGCAGATCCAGCAGTTATACCAGGAGGCCCGTGCGCTGCGTCTCGAGGTACTGGCTGAAGTGCACGACGAGTCGGAGTTGCAATGTGTTCTGCCGCTGGAAGAGGCGATTATTGGCGTGAATAGCCGTAACCTCAAAACCCTCAAGACCGACTTGGCGACGGCGCATCGGTTGGCATCCTGTATTCCGGCAGATCGCCTCAAAATCGCAGAGAGTGGCATCGGGACCCGTGCAGATATCACAGGTTTGGAAGAGCTGGGGTATGATGGGTTTCTGGTGGGGGAGTCGCTACTGCGAGAGAAACACCCAGGGCAAGCTCTTCAGCGTCTGCTCTCGTAGGTGTTTGGTCCGAATGGCACTTTACTCCAGCAAATCCTGTAATGGCAGCACCTGCTCGCTTCGGTCGGCAAGATTTTTCAGACGGATGGTGTTGGCTGCGAGATCATCAGCGCCGATCAGTACCGCCTGACGGGCCTCGGCTGCATTGGCCTTGGAGAAGAACGTGCGTGCCTTGACCGGGGTAAGCAGCAGATTGACGCTAGCACCTTGCCGCCGCAGCGCGGCTGCAACCTGAATGGCTACCGATTGCTGTTCCAGGGCCATGAAGCCGACGTGGCAGATGGACCGCGTGGATCCGGCAGTAGCAGCCGCTTGTTTGAGATCCAGTAGCTCTGCAATGACAACATCGCCGAACCCGAGGCCGACGGCAGTCATGGCGTTACCCCCGATGCTGGCGAGCAGTCCATCATAGCGGCCGCCACCGAAAATGGCTCGAAGCTCGCGCTTCGTGTCAAACGCTTCAAAGACGATGCCGGTATAGTAGGAGAGCCCGCGGATGACACCAATGTCAAAAGATAACAGGGACCGAAACCCGTATGCGTCGGCATGGTCGAGAAAGGCCATCACATCGCGCACCGCTTCTGATTCCGGGGGCAGGAGCTGGGCGGCATCATCGAGGGACTGGATCTCGAGCAGTTGCAGGATGGCAGGGATGCCCTCGGGTTGTATGCCACCCGATGTTAGCAGGTCGGACATGGCGGTGTCCGGTATCTTGCCACGCTTGTCGAGCGCCAGAAAGGCCGCTTGATGATGTTCCGGTGGGATGCCAAGTTGCCCCAATAACGCCCCTAGCAGTGCTCGTGAACTATAGTGGATCGCGTAATCATTCCGACCCAGTCCGAGATCCTCCATGGCTTTGGCCGCTGTAGCCAGAACTTCCGCTTCGGCTATGACCGATGGTTCCCCTACGATATCGAGATTCCACTGGTAATGCTCGCGTTTGCGGCCGCGCGTCATGCGTTCGTAGCGGAAGCACTGTCCGACCGTGTACCACTTTAGCGGAAAGGAGAGGGCACCTTGTCGTGCGGCAACCATACGAGCAAGGGAAGGCGTGATCTCCGGCCGCAGTGCCAGGTCGCGACCGCTCTTGTCCTTAAAGTGGTAGATTTGCTCGACAATCTCTTCGCCCGCCTTACGGACAAGCAGGGGAAGTGATTCTACTACACAGGTGTCGTAGGCCTCAAACCCGAAGGATTCGGCCGCATGACGCCACGCATCAAAAACACGAGTACGTTTGCGCATATCTTCGGGGTAGAAATCCCGCATGCCCCGCGGGGCGTTAAAAGCACTGCTAGCCATACGCTTCAGGCAGTCGGTTGTGCGTTGGCAGCCGCTACACGTGCTCGAAGGCGCTTGCCAGGCCGGAAACGGACTACGTTGTGTTCGGGTATCGGTATGGTAGTGCCGGGGTCGTTCGGGTTGCGCCCAACACGTTGTTTGCGGCGGCAGATATCGAATACGCCGAAATCGCGAAATTCGAGGTGCTGGCCCTCTACCAGTGCATCAGATATGTAGTTCATGGTTTTCTGGACAATGGCATGTACGTCTTGCTGTGGAACGCCGGTTTCCCTGGATATGCGGACCACGAGGTCTCGTTTCGTCATGATCAATCTCCCTTTGCAATTATAAGATGTGTTCACGATGCCGGAGCAACATCCTTGCTGACTGCTGCAATGCGCTTCATGATTTCTGAATGTGCAACATTATCCCATAACATGCAAGCAGAACCTTGCCCGCATTTCAGCCCCGCTAGGTTTTATTTTACTCTAATTAAAAAATGAACCCAAAATAGGGGCATTTTGCAGGATTGCGCAATGCGTAAAACCTTAAGCATGAGAGACACTTTACGTGGTACGGTATGTAGGGTAGAACTACTCACAGATTTTGGTACATCCAGCGCTGTCATGAAGTCGAGAGCGGGATGAACATGCACCAAAGGCTAAGAAAAAACAGAGGAGGAACAGATGGGACTTAAAGGAACACAGACACAAATCAATTTAAGCACAGCATTTGCGGGGGAATCGCAGGCGCGCAATCGGTACACGTATGCAGCGAGCGAAGCCCGCAAGAGCGGATTGCGGCAGATTGCGGATATCTTTGAAGAGACCGCCAATCAGGAGCGGGAGCATGCGAAGCGCCTCTTCAAGATGATGGATGGTGGTGAAGTGGAAGTGACGGCAGCGTTTCCGGCGGGGCCAGTGGGCTCGACGGTAGAGAATCTGCGTGCCGGTGCTGCTGGAGAGCACTATGAGTGGACGGAGATGTATCCGGGGTTTGCCAAGGTTGCCCGCGAGGAAGGGTTTGAGAATATCGCCACGGTTTTCGAAGCCATTGCGGTGGCCGAGCGTCAGCATGAGAAGCGGTATCTGGAACTGGCAGCTAACGTGGATGCCGGCAAGGTTTTTGTGAAGGACAAAGCGGTGGTATGGCGCTGCATCAATTGCGGGTACATTACCGAGGCAAATGAAGCCCCCAAGGTATGTCCGGCTTGTGCCCATCCGCAGGCGCATTTCGAGCTGCTGGCTGAGAATTGGTAAGAAGGCGTTACGCGCGTTCGCTCTTGCATCGAGCAGGCAATTGGCCTATACACAGGCCGTCTTGTTAAACAACGGATAAGGAGAACACATCATGGAAAAGTATGTATGTAATTTGTGCGGGTACATCTATGACCCGGAGATTGGTGATCCCGACAACGGTGTCGAGCCGGGGACGTCATTCAATGATTTGCCCGAAGACTGGGTTTGCCCGGATTGTGGTGCGGGCAAGGAGGATTTCGAACTGGCTGCGTAATACAGCGGATCGGAATGGTCCTGCGAGCGAGATCCCTACGGGTCTCGCTTTTTTTGTGGTATGCTGTGCGCGTAGCCATGGCTGCCGTAGTGTGCGAAGGCAGAGCCGTGGTTGGTTTGG
>CAZRCN010000029.1:10971-21788 GCA_964598575.1 uncultured Victivallales bacterium
GCATCTACCGGATTGCCGTTGCATGTGGTGGGACGGGGGGACATATTTTCCCTGGCCTTGCAACGGCCCAGGTTCTCCAGCAAAGAGGACACTGCGTCACACTCTGGCTCGTGGGGCGGCATGCCGAGACGGATTCGGTCAAGGGCTGGGATGGGGATGTAATTCGGCTGCATGCCCGTGGAATGCAGGGTGGCTATCTACAGCAGGCGGGTGCCATATCGGGGATGTTGCGTTCGGTTGGCCGTGCGTGGCGGCAAATGCGTCGGGATCGACCGGATGTGGTCCTGGCGATGGGCAGTTATGCCTCGGTCGGACCCGCTATTGCTGCAAGGCTATTGCGCGTTCCGCTCGTGCTGCATGAAGGTAACGCCATGCCCGGCCGAGCTATCCGGTTCCTCGCGCCCTTGGCTTCGCGGATCGGAACCGGCTTCCCGCAGGCCACACGCTATTTTCCGTCGAGAAAAGTTTCGTATTGTGGGTTTCCGGTACGAGCGGCTTTTCGTGCAGCTATGGCGCAGCACCCTGCAACAAAGGAAAGGTCGGTGCTGCTGGTGATGGGCGGCAGCCAAGGCGCATCGATATTGAATCGCGTTCTGCCGGAAGCCTTGCAGGTCTACCGGGACATGGGGCGGGTATTACCGCCTGTATTTCATATTACCGGGCATCGTGAAAAAGACGCAGTTGCCGAGCAGTATCTTTCCCGCGGCATAGAGGCACGCGTGGTGGCATTTCACGATGATATGGTGGGGCTGCTGGCTCAGACCCGATTTGCGATTACGCGAGGTGGGGCAGCGACTTGTACAGAGCTGGCTATGATGCAGGTCCCAGGGGTGTTGGTTCCGCTGCCCCACGCGCCGGGCAATCACCAATGGCATAATGCCTGTGCTATGGCGGAAACCGGAGCCTTTTGCGTGATGTCTGAGTCGGACCTGACCCCCAGCGCGCTGGCCCGCACACTGGGCGAGATGCTCGATACACCCAAAGAACGCGCACAAAGGTGTTTGCTTCCCGCTGGTATTCCTACGGATGGTGCTGTTCGTCTGGCTGATGTGGTGGAACAGACTGTACCGCAGTAGTAGCCGCTTTTAACCGTGGCACCAGTGAGAGTCGAAAGCAGTAGGGTAACGATGAAGGTACAGGCTAGAAGGGTATTCGTGTTATGTATTATGATTGATGCAGCGCATGGAATGCATATAGTGTGCAGGTTTATGTTTGCCAGGATATGAGCAGCATCCTGTTGCAAGAGAATGATTCGGCAGGTTACGCAGCGGCGCGAAGGGAAAGACATGAAGAAACCGAACATATTGTATATTCACTCGCACGACACAGGTCGCTATGTGCAGCCGTACGGGCATGCGGTGCTGACGCCCGCGCTGCAGAAACTTGCCGAGGAAGGCGTGCTGTTTCGGCAGAATTTTTGCGTGAATCCAACGTGCAGCCCGAGTCGGGCAAGCCTGCTGACCGGGTGCTATCCGCATGAAAATGGGATGACAGGGCTGGCGCATCGCGGGTTTGCCCTGAACGATTACGGACAGCATGTTTTGCATATGTTACGCCAGGCCGGGTATGTGTCTGCCTTAGCGGGGGTTCAGCATATTGCCACCAGACACGGCGACAAGGAACCATGGGAGATCATCGGGTACGACCGCTGGCTGGGCAACGACGGTTGCAAAGGGGCGGCAGACTTTCTGCATCACGCGCCTGACGAGCCTTTTTTCCTGGCGGTAGGGTTTGGTGAGACGCATCGCGAATTCCCGCCGCTTGAAACATGCCCGGACGATCCCCGCTACTGTCTACCTCCGGCACCTTTGCCGGATACACCCGAGACACGGACGGATATGACGCGCTATAAGGCATCTGCGCGCAATCTGGACCGTAAGATTGCTGCTGTACTGGAGGCCCTGGAACGCAGCGGTAAGGCAGACAACACACTGGTGATCTGCACGACCGATCACGGCATTGCTTTCCCGCACATGAAATGTAATCTGACCGATCACGGCATTGGCGTGATGCTCGTGATGCGGGGGCCCGCGTTCGCTGAAGCTACCGCGGGCAAGCCCGTTTTCCGAGGTGGGGACGTTGTGGATACGATGACCAGTCATCTGGATATCTTCCCGACGATTTGCGATCTTGCGGGGATGAAGCACCCCGGCTGGTTGCGCGGGACATCCTTGTTGCCGCTGGCAGAAAATGCATCGCAAGCGATGCATGATGCATTATTCTTTGAAGTGAATTTCCATGCCGCCTATGATCCCATGCGTGCGGTACGAACGGAGCGCTGGAAATACATCCGGCGTTTTGATGGACGTCAGACGCCGGTTCTCGCGAACTGTGATAATGGCGAAAGCAAGGTATTACGAATGGAACAGGATTGGCAAGCGTATCCGGTTGATGAGGAGATGCTTTTTGATCTTTATTATGACCCGAATGAAGCCCATAATCTTGCGCCGGATCCAGCGCATGAAACGGTATTGATGGATATGCGTGCGCGACTGGACCGCTGGATGCGCGAGATCAGGGATCCTTTGTATGCAGGTCCGGTCCCCGCACCAGCAGGTGCCCGACTCAATGATCCGAATGATCTGTCGCCTAGGCTGAAGAAGAAAACATGATGTGTGGAGGGCGGCAATTCTTTGCCACATAGGTAAGCATATGGTTACAGTAAAAAATCGTTTTTACGAGATTTCGGTTGATGGCAAGACGGGGCGATGGACGGCCAAGGATCGGCGCTCGGGCATACATGGCTTCCGGGATGCGCAGTTTCGTGTCGATCGGTTTCCGGGATCGGTCTGGCGTGAGCCGGAGACAGATATCGTCTGTACAAAGCAAGCCTGCGAGACGGCGTTTGGAAAGGGCACTGAGCTTTACGTGACCTACACGCCGACCGAGGGGTATGACCCGGTCCGGATTTTGCGTATTCGCCTGTACAACCGTCATCCTTTTATCGAGCTGGGGTGGGGGGTCGAGAACCGCATGGCATATCCGATCCGCATTCGTCAGGTCGATGTTATCTATGGCGGCGAACTGTTTGTTGGCCAGAACATCACCCAGCCGCGTGTGCTGCGTAGTGGAGCCGGTGCAGAACCGAATGTAGTAGAAAAAGACTGGCAGGTAGAGGCCTATAATGGCGCAATGCTGACGTATCGGGATAACGGCGAACGGCGTACCCTGGTTGCTGGTGGGCTGGGATATGCGGAGTGGATGCGGACTGTGGCTTTGCGCGATGGCGAAAAGGGTCCGGGCAAACGCATCCGTAATCCTGGATGCAGGAATCTAAACCTATCCTTTGCAGATCCGCAGGGACGGCTGGTGGCTCCGGGCGAAACGTATGTTGCTCCAGATACGGCCTATCTGGATTTTGTACGGAACGATCCATTCGAGGCACTTGAGGCGTTTGGCCAAGCAATGCGTTTGGCCAACGGGGCGAATCCGAACGTGTATGACTTTCCCACACTGTGTGGGTGGATGGTGTCAACCAAGCACTTGGGGGAAGGCAAACCGATCAACAACTCGGTTGGGCTGGTGGAGCAGTTGCAACTGGCCCGCGATCGCGGTCTGATGCAGTATACGCCCTTGGCGGTGCGATTAGAACCCGACACGTATTGCTATGGAAATTTTGGTGATACCCAACAGGGATGGTGGGATGACGCGCATTGGCGAGCATACGGCCCGGGGGATGGCCACGAAAGAGGCGTGGAACCGGGGTCACTGCGCAAGCCATACGATACCTTTGCCAGCTTCTGCAAGGCGGTGAAGGCGGTGGGCGGTATTCCTTTCACGTATTTCCAGAGCAGTATGCCGTCGAACGATTTTGCCGTGGCGCACCCGGATTGGATGCTGCATGGGGACATTAGCCGTCTGCACTACAATCATCCCCATCAAAAGCCCTATGTGCGGTACGACTTTACGCATCCGGACTTTCGTGCGCACTGCTTGCGCGTATGGAAACGTTTACGCAAAGCTGGCCTGCAGGGCATCAAATTCGATTATCCGGAGACGGCTTGGGCCCGTGGGGGTGGTTTTGCGGATGCACGCTTCACCACGACGGCGGCTTACCGCGAATTGTTCCGGCTTTGCCGCGAGGGGCTTGGGCCAGATGCCTATATACACGAGCGGAATCTGGGGGGGCCAGCACACGAAAATGTACCGCTATTGGATGCTACGGCTGGCATTGTCGACATCCAGCGCGTATGGGGCGATGCCAGCCATTTCGAGCCGGAAATGGCTTCGCGTATGGGGCTGCGCTGGTATAAGTCCCGTAGCGTTTTCCTGTATTATCCGGATGGCAAGTCGTTCTTTATGGATGGCAAGCCCATTCCTGCCTACAAGCGGCGTGCGTTTTTGACGATCATGGGGTTTCTTTCCGGACGACTCGAAATCGGCACCTCGATCGGGCGTATGACCGACGAGATGTTTCGAGACGTCACGCGGTTGTTCCCGATGCTTGGCGGCACACAATCCCCGCGGCCGGTTGACATGCTTAGCGGCGCGGCGCATCCGGCGGTGTACGTCTATCGCGTGACGGATGGCTGGTCGCAGGTCATGTTGCTCAACAATGGAAAACGGACGCGTGAGATATCTGCACCACTTGCTGGAGATCAGGCGGATACGGGGTCGGTGGGCCTGGCTGCTGGAGAATGCTACCATGCGTTTGACTTCTGGTCGCAACAGTACTTGGGTGCATTGGATGGTAGCAAAAGCCTCGCGCTGACATTACGTGGTGGTGAGGCGGCGATGGTCTCGTTGCGCAAGGTCGCCGATCATCCGCAGGTGATTTCCACCAATCGCCACATCATGCAGGGTATGCTGGAGTGCCATGGCATCAAGTGGGATGCGCGGAACAAGATCCTTTCCGGCAAAGTCGATGTTGTCGCTGGCGAGGACTTCGTCCTGACCGTGGCATGTAATGGCTTTGTGCCGTTGCACTGCGACGCGGCTAACGGGATTGTGCGCAGGGCGGAACATGATCTGGTGGATATAACGTTCCGTACCGATGTCAATGCATCGGTACGGTTCCGCCTACAGGTAACGGAAAACAAAAAAGGCGAGGTAGACCTTGAAAAGACCTAATGTATTGTTTGTTTTTACCGATCAACAGCATCGTTATGCACTGGGGTGCATGGATAATCCAAACGTTTTGACACCAAATCTGGACCGGTTGGCACAACGGGGGGTGCTGTTCCGGCGCTGTTACTCGAATGATCCGGTTTGTGGTCCGTTTCGTGGTACACTGATGACGGGACAGTATTCCAGCCGATGCGGGGTGTACCATAACGGCTACCCATTACCGGACGGCACAACGACGTTTGCCGATGCCTTCCAGACGGCCGGGTATCAGACATCCTGGGTCGGCAAGTGGCATTTGGGTGGCAACGGGAATGGACCGATCACCGAGAATCTGCGAGGCGGGTTTCAGCGCTTCAAGGGGTATCAGTGTTATAACGGGTTCTATAAAGACGTTTGTTTTTACGATGAGCAGAATCAGGAGCACCGGTATGAGGCCCACCGCACGGATGTAACTACGGACATTGCCATCGCCGAACTAGAGTATTTGACCGCACAGGACAAACCGTTTCTGTTGATGATGTCGTACCAGGCCCCGCATTATCCCGAGCAGCCTTCACCGGCGTACGAGGCCATGTATGCGGGGAAGAAGCTGGAGCGACGTCCCAATTGCCAGGAGATTGATCCGTTTACCCCCACGCAATCACCCCGGAGCCCGCGGCCCGTGGAGCATGATCCGGATTTCCAGCGCTATGGCAGCAGTCTTGATACATACATCCGCCTCTATAATGCGATGTGTACGCAGATTGATGCGAATGTGGGGCGAATGCTGGAGAAACTGGAGCAGCTAGGCGTTGCCGATAATACGATTGTGGTGTTTACATCGGATCATGGCGATATGCAGGGCAGTCACGGGCTCAAGAACAAGTGCCTGCCGCATGAGGAGTCGGCGGGCATCCCGCTGATCATATATGCGCCCCGTTTGCCGGGAGGCAGGGTGACGGATGCCCTCGTCTCCGGCATTGATCTGATGCCGACCTGTCTGTCGCTGGCAGGCATTGCCCACGTTGATGGCGTGGATGGGGTCAGCATTGCCGACTTCCTGCGGGGAGAGCATGACACCACGCAGGACGCCATCTTTTCCGAGCGGGGGGATTGGTGCATGATCGTCAGAGATGGCTGGAAGTTGGCGGCCGAACGCCAGGACGACGGATTGGCCCCCATGCTGATGACAAATCTGGATGAAGATCCGTATGAATTGCATAATCGGGTCGAGGATGCCAAAGTGCGTGATCTGCGACAGGTATTGCTCGCGTTGTTGTCGGAATGGGATCAGGATGTGCGCGCCGGGCACCGCATTGCCGGGTAGAAGCAAAACACAGAGCTAGAAAGAGAGTTGCGCGAATGAATAGGTTTTCTCAACATGATCGTGATATTTTACGGAAGCGAGCACGGCTACAGCGTGAGTATGCCGAAGCGCCAAGGAATGAGGCCATTTTGAAAATATGGCAGGCACAGGCAGAGGGGCGGCGGGAATCCCCGCCTGTTCGGATGCTGTTTTCTAACTTCACGCATGAGGTGATAACCCCCCGTCTGCAATGTGAGGGGCAGGAGGCACGTCGAATCGAAGCCGCGCTTCTCGGTACACTGGTCGGGCGTGAGCTGTTTGATGATGACACGCCGATCGCACCAACCTTCGACATTCGGTGGAAAACCCATGTGCGCCCGTTTGGCATCTCGCCGCATATTACGCGACCGGACCTCGACAATCCCCAGGGGTTTCATATTGATCCTGTCATTACCGATCTTGCCGCTGAAATCGATAAGCTGCGGGGCGGTTCGTTCGGGGTTGATCGCGCAGCGACGGAAAAAGAGCGCGCCATGCTGGAAGAGCTGTTCGGGGACATCCTGCCTGTCCGGATGGTGATGAATGCTCTGCCGGGGGCACTGACCAACCCGTTGGTGTACCTGATGGGTATGGAGGCATACTACATGGCGATGTACGACTGCCCGGATGCCCTGCATGAGGCCATGGAAATGGGAACGCGTGTCTACGAGCAGTATTACGATTTCCTGGAGGCGGAAGCGCTACTCCTGCCGACCAATGGACTGAGTCCGTTGGCACAGGAATCGTTTGCGTTTACCGATGAACTGCCAACAGATACGGTGACACGTACGACACAGTGCTGGGGTTTTTTGGAATCGCAGGAGACCACTGCGGTTTCGGCCGAATCCTTCGGTGAATTCGTGTTCCCTTATCAACAGCGGTTGGTCGATCGTTTCGGGTTGCTTTCCTATGGCTGTTGCGAACGCGTGGATGCCACCTGGCCGGATTACCTCTCAAAGTGGGACAAGCTGCGTAAGATATCCGTTTCGCCGTTCAATGACGAACCCTCTGTCGGGGAGTACTTGCGCGGCAGCCGGATTGTCTACTACAGCAAGCCGCGAGCGGAGTTTGTAACGTGCGATGGCCCGCTTGACGACGCGGCAATTCTGGCATACTTCCAGCACGTTTGTGAGGCGGCCAGCGGCTGTCTTTTCGAAATTGCACAACGTGAAGTCGGGACGATATTCGGGGATTACGAACGTGGTCGTCACTATGTGCAGCTAGCAAGGCATGCCGTCGAGTCCTATTGGAATCCCTAGACAAGGAGATGAAATGAAACAGCCGAATGTTATTTTGATTAATTGTGATGATCTGGGGTATGGCGATCTGGCCTGCTACGGATCAAAAGTAAACAAGACGCCGTACCTGGACCGGATGGCGGCCGAAGGCATGCGGTTCACGGATTACCATGTCATGTCGCCGGTTTGCTCGGCCTCGCGGGCGGCACTGATGACGGGCTGCTATCCGCAGCGGGTTGGGTTTCCGGGGGTGCTCTTTCCTGGTGCCGATATTGGCCTTCATCCGGATGAGCTCACGATAGCCGATGTACTCAAGGGGCAGGGGTACCGGACCAAGATCGTCGGCAAGTGGCATTGCGGGGACCAACCGGACTTCCTGCCGACCAATCATGGGTTCGATGAATACTACGGTTTGCCCTACAGCAATGACATGGGCATACAAGGTCCTGTCGAGAAACGCGCTGAACGTGTTCCGCTGCCGCTATTGCGCAATGATGACGTCATACAGGAGCAACCGGATCAGCGTGGTTTGACCGAGCGCTACACGGAGGAATGCGTGCGGTTTATCCGCGACAACAAACAGGGGCCTTTCTTCCTGTATCTGGCCCACATGTATGTGCATGTGCCGCTTTTCGTGCCGGATCGGTTTCTGAAACAGTCCGGGAATGGTGGCTACGGCGGGGCCGTGGAATGCATCGATTGGGTTACGGGGGTGCTGTTCGACGAGTTGAAGCGCCAGGGGCTGGATGAGAATACGCTGGTGCTGTTCACGAGTGACAACGGATCGCGCGCCAGAGGCGAAGGCGGAAGTAATGAACCGCTGCGCGGCAACAAGGGCGCAACGTGGGAAGGTGGACAACGTGTGCCCTGCATTGCCTGGTGGCCCGGCAAGGTGCCTGAAGGACGCGTGTGCGACGAATTGATTACCTCAATGGATTTTCTGCCGACGTTGGCTCGGGTGGCTGGGACGACGGAGCCACACGACCGCACAATTGACGGCAAGAATATTATGCCGCTTCTCTTGGACGAAGCGGGCGCAACGTCACCACATACGGTTTTCTATTATTATATCCAGCACCGTCTGGAAGCAATCCGCAAGGGTAAATGGAAACTGCATATTGGTAAGGGGAGGATGTTTGGCCCCGAATCGGAACCCATGAAGGAACTATATGATCTTGAGGCGGATATCGGGGAGCAGGTGAATGTCTATGATCAGCATCCGGATGTCGTGACAGACTTGATGGTTGCGCTGAAAGCGGCGCGGCAGGAGCTGGGTGACTCGGTGACAGAGACCGAAGGCACGGGCTGTCGCCCCATCGGTCGCGTTGACGACCCTAGGCCGCTTGCCGTGTACCGGCCCGACCATCCCTACATGGTGGCCGCCTACGATACGCCGGACACGAATGTGATGTCAGGGTGAGAAGTGGAAAGGAAAATATGAAAAGACCGAATATTGTTTTTGTTCTAACGGATGACCAGGGGTATGGGGAAATTGGTGCGCATGGCAATGCATGCATTCAAACGCCGCATCTGGATCGACTGCACGCTGAATCCGTGCGGTTTACAGATTTTCATTGCGGCACGACCTGTGCGCCGACTCGGGCGGGACTGCTTACCGGGCATCACTGCAACAGCACCGGCGTGTGGCACACGATTGGTGGGCGATCACTGCTACGCGAGGACGAGTGGACACTGGCGAATGCGCTGAAAGATGCAGGCTACCGCACCGGGCATTTCGGCAAGTGGCACCTAGGCGATGCAACCCCCTTTCGTCCACACGAACGGGGTTTCGAGTATTCGGTTGCCCACTGGGGCGGGGGAATCGGGAATACGGCCGACCACTGGGGAAATGACTACTATGACGACACCTATGCGGTAAACGGCACGCCTGTCAAGTTCGAGGGGTTCTGCTGTGATGTGTTCTTCTCGGAAGGCATGCGATTTATCGAGCAGCACAAGGACGAAAACTTCTTCTGTTACATTGCCCCGAATACGCCGCATAGTCCCTGGAATATTGAGAACAAGTACCGGGACATATACGAGGATGTTGCCCCCACGGATCAGCGCGCCCGGTTCTATGGCACGGTCACGAATGTCGATGAGAATGTCGGGCGCCTGCGCGCCAAGCTGGATGATCTTGGGATTGCCGATAATACGATTGTGGTCTTCATGACCGACAATGGGTCCGGTGGCGGCGTGACGTGCAATGCGCAAGGGCATGTTGAGGAAGGGCCTTGTAACTACAATGCGGGGATGCGGGGCAAGAAGGGGGATGCCTACGAAGGGGGGCACCGCGTGCCATTCTTCCTGTACAGACCTTCCTTGGGGAAGACAGTTGGGCGTAATGTTGACGAATTGACATCCTACATTGATTTCATGCCGACAATACTCGACCTTTGTGGGCTCGAGGTTCCACCGGACCGAACCTTCCATGGTCGCAGCCTGAAGCCGCTGCTCGAAGGGCAGCACGATGCTGATTGGCAGGAACGTATTCTAGTGACCGATGTACAGCGCGTGGCACGCCCGGTCAAATGGCGTTTAAGTTGCACGATGCAGAGTCGCTGGCGGCTGATCCATGGCCGGGAACTGTACGATCTGGATGCGGATCCGCGTCAGACGCAGGATGTAGCCGCCGCACATCCTGATCGGGTGGCCACACTCCGGGCAGGATACGAGCAATGGTGGGATTTGGTGTCCGGGCAATTTGATCGGGACATTCCCTTCCATATTGGCGCGGATGATGAAGAGGTGATGCTGACAACCCACGACATACGCAATGAGGATACCAACTGCGCCTGGAATCAGGGCGAAGTGCGGCGCGCGCATAAGGTTACGGGCTACTGGGAACTGGATGTACGGCAGGCGGGCCGTTACGTCTTTGAACTAAGGCGCTGGCCGCGTGAGGCTGACCGTCCGCTTACCGCGCCGATCATCGGGGATGATGTCGAAATCCGGTGGGATTGCATCAGTGATGCCGCCCGTCATTTGTATACCGATGGCGAGGCCGTTGCTATACAATGGGCACGGTTGGAGATAGGGGGGCAGGTTCTGCATCAGGAAGTGGCACCCGGCGCGAAACATGTGACGTTCGAGTTGGATCTACCCACTGGACCGGCGCATGTTATCCCATTCTTCTATACCGCAGAAGCTAAAGCACTGGCCCCCTATTACATGTATGTGCGGCGAAC
>CAZRCN010000030.1:0-21582 GCA_964598575.1 uncultured Victivallales bacterium
AGCGAGCAAGAGAACCGCCAGGAAGAGCAGGATGTATGCGACCGGTTTTGCCAGGCGTTTCATACCAGATCTTTCTCTTACTATATGGCGTGCCTGCCTACTCTAGTAGGTAGCCAGGATGGTGTTGGAGCAGAACAGTCCATCGGTTGACAGGATGCTGATGGCCATGGTTGCACCTGCCGGTGGCTTGGTCCAACCGTTGTAGCCATTGTCGATGTTATCGAGGGATTTGATAGACTGCCCGGGGTCGAGCCATTCAACGCGTCCGCCCCGCCAGGATCCATCACTGAGCTGCTCGAACATCACAAGTTGTCCGGCGGCATTGACTTGCTTGGGCCAGTCGGTTGGCAAGGGGTCATAATCGAGAAGGATTATGTTGGTACTGCGGTCGATGGTGGCCGAATGCAGGACTGCCCGCTCATCGCGCGTGGTATTGGGGTATGCCGGCCCCAGCCAGGTGGCGGATGCATAATCAAATGAGCTTTCCCTTGCTGCAGTACTGTTGGTGCTGCTGGCTTCGGTTGCTTCGTTGGCTGGGGGGCTGGTGGTTGTATCGTCGGTTTCAGGCAGTTCGCATCCGGTTCCCATCCATGCTAGTCCTGTGCAGAATAGCACCCATGCTGCCATTGTTTGCATTGGATGCATCATCTATCGCTCCTGCGTGGTAGGGTTCATTCTTTTGAAGTGTATACGAGAGTTGACGGATCATGCCCCGCACTACGCACGCCGTCATGTTGCGCGGATTTCGTCCCGGCGTCAAGCATTTCGCCCAACGCGCAGAGGCCGTGACTAACCTGTACCTTCACTGATTGCGACGTATGCCTGCTGTTTGCGCGACTTGACTTCTGTGGGATGAGGCGGGAAACTATGCCGCATGGAAGGATATCAATTCTCAACCGGGTTACCGGGGTTGGACCGGGTGCTCAAGGGCATCCTGGCGGGCGATAATGTGGTGTGGCAGATAGATCGGATTTCCGATTATCAGTCGCTGGTGGAGCCATGTGTCGCCTGGGCGCGCGAAACTGGACGTCCGCTGGTCTATTTTCGTTTTGCGGCGCATACGCCCTTGTTGCAGCCAGAGGCGGGTTGCCAGATTCACGAGCTGGATCCTGCGGTGGGGTTCGAGGGGTTTGTTTCGGCCATGCACGATATTATCGGAGAGACGGGGCGGGGCGCGACGTACATTTTTGATTGTCTCTCGCCGCTGGCGGAGATCTGGTACTCGGATGTCATGCTCGGCAATTTCTTCAAGCTGATCTGCCCCTACCTGTTCGATATGGAAACCCTGGCGTATTTTGCGCTGTATCGGAACCATCATTCGGCGTACGCCCTCGAACCGATTGGGGCGACCACCCAGTTGTTTCTGGATGTCTATCATCATGATCACACGTATGTCCGCCCGATGAAGGTGCAACACCGTTACTCTGCGACGATGAATATGTTGCATCGCTTTGAAGCGGATGGATCCTTCACACCCGTCTCGAACAGTGCTGAGATTGCCGGGCTGATGACAACGGCTAAATGGTCCGGGTTACATGCGGACCGGAAACCGGGATTTTGGGAAAGCGCGTTTATCGATGCGCTCAACCGTAAGCAGCACATTGCAGATGGCCAGCTACCACCGGAGGCGGAGCAGGACGCATTCTCCCGGCTGCTGCCGATGGTGATTACGCGGGATGAAACGATTGGCGGATTGGCCCGCCAGTACTTGACGCTCGATGATATCCTGGATGTGCGGCGGCGGATGATCGGCTCCGGGTTGATTGGCGGCAAGGCGGTTGGCATGCTGCTGGCGCGTGCCATTCTTCGTAAGCAAGATGCAGGGCTCTATCAGCAGCTCGAACCGCACGACTCCTTTTTTGTGGGGTCGGATGTGTTCTATTCGTATCTGGTACAAAACGGGATCTGGTGGACGCGGCAGAAACAACGCGATCCGGAGGCCTTTTACGAGCATGCCACGCGGGCGCGACGACTCATTATCACGGGTACCTTTCCCGCGCATACCCTGCGGCAGTTCGAGGAGATGGTCGACTACTTCGGGCAATCGCCCTTCATTGTCCGGTCCAGTTCATTGTTGGAGGACAACTACGGGCATGCTTTTGCCGGAAAGTACGAAAGTGTCTTTTGTGCGAACCAGGGACCACGCACGCAGCGAATCGAGGATTTTGTGGCGGCGGTCAAGACGATTTATGCCAGTGCCATGAGCGAGAAGGCCCTACGGTATCGTTCGCGTCACGGTATGCTGGAGCAGGATGAGCAGATGGCGCTGCTCGTAATGCGGGTATCGGGGCGTACGGTTGGGCGTCGCTTCTATCCCCCCGCCGCGGGGGTGGGGTTTTCCTTCAATCCGTACGTATGGCATCCGGACATCGACCCGGAGGCCGGGGTCATCCGGCTGGTGGCTGGTCTCGGCACACGTGCTGTGGATCGGTCCGATGATGATTGCACGCGTATTGTGGCCTTGAATGCGCCGGAGCGCCGACCGGAGCATGGCTTTGATGCGGTCCGTGCCCGTACCCAGCAACGTATGGATTTTATTGACTTAGAGGCCAACCACCATGCCACGGGTGCATTTTACGACTTGGTGCCGGCCTTTGAACCGGATATACTTGCGCTGCTAGCACCGGAAGACCGTGAAGCCGTGCGGCGCGCCCGTGGCAGCGGGCGGAAACTTGTCCAGGTGCCGCGTTTGCTGACGTTTGACCCTTTGCTTCAAACGGGATTCACGGAAACGATGCGTCGGATCCTGCATGTATTGCAGGCATCCTATGCCCACCCGGTGGATATTGAGTTTACGGTCAACTTCGGGGGCGATGGCGAGCCGGTGATCAATCTGGTGCAGTGCCGGCCGCTGCAAGTGCAAGGGGCGGGTACGATCAAGCCAGAAGATATTCCGAAGCCGGAGCAGGCATCGGAATATCTCATACGATCGGAGAGTGCTGTTATTGGTTTAAGCCGGGTCTTGCAGGTGGACAGCTTCGTATATGTAGTGCCGGACCAGTATAGCGCGCTTCCGATGCGGGACCGCTATGAGGTGGCACGCGTGCTGGGAACCGTGACACAGGCCCTGCAAGCGCGAAACCCGGACGGGCAAACCGTGATGCTGGGTCCCGGACGCTGGGGCACCAGTAGTCCCGAACTTGGGGTTCCGGTGACCTTCCAGGATATTTGCGGCGTTGCTGTTATCGTGGAAATTGTCACGATGCATGACGGTCTGATGCCGGATGTATCGCTCGGCACGCATTTTCTCAATGAGCTGGTCGAAATGAATATGTTGTACCTGTGCCTGTCTCCGGGGCAGGCGGGGTGTATGCTGGCGGAGCCGGCCATTCTCGGGGCGCAGACCATCCTCGATGAATTGGTGCCGGATGCCGGTCGTTGGCATGACGTGATCCGCGTGGTGCCGGCGGCAGCCCTGGCCGGCACGGCTGATGGCATCTACTTGCTGGCAGATGCCCGCAAGCAGCACGTCGACTGTTTTGTAGCCACCGACCTGCAAGAGGCTGCATTATGAAGGGGGTATTGATAGGCGTTGTGCTGGCGTTACTGATCTGGCTGGTATGGTGGCTGCAACCACAGAGGGCGGCTTCCCCGGTCGTGGATGTGCCAAGCGTGCCGCAGGAGCTACGGAATCGCCCTACGGGCCGCAATCTGCTTGCACCGGGGGCTCGCACGTATCTTGTGGCTGAGACGAATGCCGCAGGCGTGCCACAAGCTCGTCCGGTATCTCCCGTCGCATCCGGCGCACAGCAGATGGTGCCTGATGCCATTCCCGGGGAGTATGTCCTCCGTTTTGCCAGCCCATCGGTTCGGGATGCCTTTGAAAGCATTGCACGGCGCGAGGGCTATCGTGTACTGGACCGGATGTCTCTGGGACATGCGTTGCGTATAGGGGTGCCCGAGGGCCGTCAACTAGACGAGCTACTGGCAATGGCCCCGCAACCCGTGGACCGGAGTCCGAATCTACTGGTACGCATTCCCCCCGGGGCGGAGCCAGATCCGCTCGAGGCGCCTGACACGCCCTATCAGGGATTTGGAGCAGGGGCAGCCGCCTGGCTCGGGCTGGATCACGTGCAGTCGAGCGGTGGTGCCGGGGTTCGTGTGGCCATTCTGGACACAGGCATTCGTGACAACATGAACGGGCAGCGCATGGATCTTGTCGGGGATGCGGTTGGCTTGCACGGGGATGCGGTTGCCGCGATTGTGCGGCAGATGGCACCGGATGCCTTTCTGATGGATATGCAAGTGATGGCTGCTGATGGTACGGGGGATGCTTTTACCTTGGCAAAAGGGATTGTTGAGGCGGTAGACCGTGGCGCAGATATTCTGAATGTGAGTATTGGCACACGCGGGCATGCCCCGCTATTGGCGGATGCGGTGCGCTATGCGCAGGAGCGTGGGGCGTTGATCGTGGCTTCGGCCGGCAACGAAGGGCTCATGGGGGTCTCCTATCCTGCGGCGTATGAGGCCGTGATAAGCGTCGGTGCCGTGGATGCCGAAGAACGCCACCTGTATTTTTCCAATCGCGGGGATCGGGTCGATCTGGTTGCACCGGGCATCGGCATTGCTGTTCCGGGACCGGAGGGTGCATCAAGATATTTTCATGGGACATCGGCCTCGGCCCCTTTTGTGGCGGGCGCAGCCGCGATATTGCTGGGAAGCAATCGGCAGGCGTCTGGTGAAGAGCTAGCCGAGCGGTTGATCGCAACCGCGAATGATACCGGGGCTCCCGGTAGGGATGACGAGACGGGGGCCGGGGTGCTGAGTCCGGTCCGCATGCTGGAGCACGATCAGCCCGGGATTACGGATATGGCCATGTTGCGGCCTTATATACGGACAAGCGAAGAGGGTACGGCACATACAGTAGAAGTAGCGGCCCAGAACCGTGGCACGACCACGCTAGCGGAGCTGGACATGCGCTTGCGGATGGATGGCAAGGAGCAGCGGGTTTCGTTTGAGGACGTTGGTCCGGGCATGACGGTTGTGTACACGCTGGATGCGGCAGCCCACCTTGCGAGTGGACAGCCGCTGGATGTGCAAGTCGAGCTGGTCGTGCCCAACGATGTACGCCCGGATGATAATGCTCTGCGGGCCGTGTTGCTTGGGGGTGGGGTCAGTGACCAGTAGCCGGTAATCAGTGGTCAGTGGTCAGGGTTTGCTGGATCCAGCGGATGCAGGAACTGGCCCAATCGAATGAGGTCTGCAGACCGAGTCCGTGTCTGCCCTGGGTATAGAGATGCAGTTCAAACGGGACGTGATAATGGCGGAGGGCCTGTGCGAACGCGAGGCTGTTTTCCTGCGGAACTGCCGTGTCTTCCCCGGTATGCCACAGGAAGCAGGGCGGGGTATCGGCGGTCACCTGTGTTTCGTGTGAAAGCGCTTGCAGCAGGGTTATATCGGCTTCGGGTCCGGCCAGATTCCGGAAAGAGCCCTGATGGGTGAATGACTGGTTGGCGCAGATCACAGGGTAGCATAGTACGCCAAAATCGGGGCGGAGCGAGACCTCGCTCGTATACAAAGACCAGCCGACGAGCGTATGTGCGGCGAGATGCCCACCGGCGGAAGAGCCGATCACGCCGACTCGGGCGGGATCGATCCCGAATTCGTCTGCCCGTTTCCGGATCGTAGCCAGCGCAGCGAGTGCATCCTCCAGCATCGCGGGATGCCGGAAACCCTGGGATCCGAGCCGGTACTGCACGACGAAACAGGCGATGCCCGCCTGCCGAAAGCGTTTGGCATAGCCACGGCCTTCATGCTCAGCCAGGCCACCGTAGCCGCCGCCGGGAAAGATCAGCAGGGCGGTTCCGTCGGGTTGGCCTTGTGCCGGCCAGTATTCTATGGCCGGCGATGGATCCGTCGTGGCACTGTCAAGTGCGCCCTGTATGATCTGTGGCATATCGGTTGTCTCCTCTTTTGGCTATTCCGCCTGGCCCCGCCCTGTTTCAGTCGCCCATGCAGGTATCTACGAGTCGCGCCGTTTGGACCCAGGCATGATCGGTCGGAACCGTACGGGTGATACCGGCCACATCTTCCAGATCAACCGGAATGGCTTCCTGGCCGCGCCAGGCAACCATGACATTGTAGGTGCCGTCTGCCAGTAGCTGCCCCGCCTTGGTCCCAAGGGCTGTGCAAAGCAGCCGGTCAGTCGGGGAGGGAATACCGCCGCGGACAATATGGCCGAGTGACGTTACCCGCACGTCCACGCCCGACATCTGTTGCAGCTCGCGCGCCAGCCGGCTGGCTTTCGGCTCGGCAATCAGCGTCTGCCCGTTTTTTTCATGGTGCACGGTCGTGGCAGCATCCTTTTTCTTGCTGGAGGAAGAGGCTTCTTCATCCGACAGGGCACCTTCGGCGACGGCAATAATGGAGAAGCGTTTGTTGTGGTGGCGGCGATTGCGGATATGGTCGACCACCCGCTCCAGATTGTAGGGGATTTCCGGAATGAGGATCACATCGGCACCACCGGCGATGCCGGCACCGAGCGTCAACCAGCCGGCATTGTGGCCCATGATTTCGCATACGATCACGCGGTGATGGCTGGTTGCGGTCGAGTGCAGGCGGTCAATCGCCTCCGTGGCGACCTGCATGGCGGAATCAAACCCGAACGTGATATCGGTAGCGGCAACGTCGTTATCGATGGTTTTGGGCAGCGTGAGGACGGGGATGTTGCCTTTCCGGGAGAGACGCAAGGCATTTTTCTGGGTGCCGTTGCCGCCGAGGCAGACCAGACAATCGATGTGCAATTTGGCGAGATTCTCGGCGGCCAGGGGCGTCATATCCATGACCTGTCCGCCCATATTCATTTTGTGGGGCTTGTCGCGGCTGGATCCGAGAAACGTACCCCCATGCGTCAAAATACCACTGACGGCCTGATCATCGAGGGGAATCGTGCGGTTCTCGATCAAGCCCCGGAAGCCATCAAGAATGCCGATCACCTTGGTTCCGTTATGCAAGGCGGCCTTGGCTACCCCGCGTATAGCTGCATTCAAGCCGGGGCAATCCCCGCCTGCCGTTAATACGCCAATACAGCGCGTGCGATTTTTTGCCATTAGATTTGTTCCTTTCGTTTCAATCGTGGCAGTATGGAGTGTACCCTCGGCTTTGTGAAGCGCAGAATCGCGGTAAGCTTTCAGTATCCTGTATCGACAGATCAGCGCACCTATGGCATAGATACGAGCCGCATGTATGAAAACGAAAGAAGGAGATCATCTATGAGAAACCTGAAGCTGAAGGGTTGGATGCTGGTAGCCGTGATGGGCTGCGCGTGGGCCATGTTGGATTTTGGGGCTGTTGCAGCGGAAGCGACGACCGATGTGCCGGATACTGTTAGCAAGAAAGCGGATATACCGGACGTTGCAAGTATGGCGTTGATCGATGCCCTCGGTCACCTGCATACACATATCCGGGGAGAGGTGCTGCTGGAGGATGCGGTGATCGCGTCCCTGACCAAGCGCATCAAGTCCCGGCAGGCGACTTTACCCCAGAATGAGGCGGCCATCCGCAAGGCGCAAGCCGTTGTCAAAGATTTTGACGCGATGCACGGTCCGCTTTGGGTCAAGCATCCGCCCTTGCATAGCAAGAAGCAGGCAGAGGGAGATACCCTCCGGTGGGCCGTGTTCTGGGTGATGCAGCAGTTGATGGACGAACTCTACAACGCGGAAGGACTGCGTGAGCACCGTGCCTTGTTGGACGGCTTCCGGTTTGGGAGTGCCGATCATTTTCCGGGGCGGGTCGACGCTGTGCCTGATCCCGATAGCGTGCATACGGTCAAGATCCAGGCCGGGTATCCGGAAACGTGGGGAAGTCCGGTCATGCATATGGAGCGACCTGCCCGCAAGCCAACGGGTACGTATCTGGTGCCGGGAACGATTGCAACGGTTACGGTGCCGGAAGAGCTGGTGGGCAAGGGATATCAGGTCCGCGTGGGGGCGCATTCCTGGGATCATACGAGAAAACCGCGTGTGCTGCGCCTCTACCGGGTTTCGGCCCTGTATGATATCGACAGCACGGAAGTAGAGGTTGCCAATCCGCTGGGTGGCGGCATCTACATCGAAGTGCCCTACAAATCGGAAGCGGGTGTTGTGACGGTTTCGGTGCGGCATGCGGTCCGGGCCCCGTATTTTTCCTTGAAGCCGTTCCACCGCACGACGAATGCGGAATGGCAGGAGGTGGAGCGTCATCATCCGGCCCCCTGGGCGGATTTTCAATCTGAGAGATACATGATGCAGGTTCCCACGAGCTGGGTCTATGCGCTGGATGATGCTGAGACACTGATGCAGAACTGGGACAAGGCGCTGGATGTTTGTAGTGATCTTATGGGCCGCCCACGCGCCTTCGGGCGCGAGATCCTGTACAATCAGGTGGATCTCCAGTTGCGTGGAGGGGCCTTTCATCCGGGATATCCGTCGGGCAATCGGGGCTATGACCCGACCGAGGAAACCGATGGGTATAGCAAGCACCACCTGGTGCGGGGGCCGCAGATCGCGCATAACTACGAATTCCACGAGCTGGGCCATGCCTTCCTGTTTCCAAAATATGCCGGGGACCGTGAGGCCGTTGTTAATCTTCCCCATGTGGCCGTGATGAACCTGGCCTTCGGGAAAGATATGCACGAGGCCTTTCGCGGATCACGGTTTGCTGGTGCGAGCGCCTTCAAAACCGTTGAGACGGCTGCCATTGCCTGGATGATGAGCGATAGTTTTGTCGAAAGCGGCTTCATGAAGAACTATGAGCGGGCCTACCAACTCAAGGGGCATGCCAAGTATGTGGATATTGCCCGTTTATTCGGCTGGGAGGCCTTGGGGCGGTTTTTCCGAGCGACGCAGGAGGCCTACATGGCAGGCAACCCCTGGCCCCGCAACGCCTCCGGTGAGGAGGGGGATGCCTATACGATCGGGCTGTCCGAGGCGGCGGGCGCTGACCTGCGACCGCTGCTGCATTTCTGGGGCATTCCTATTGTGAATGCGGAGGCGGCCGATGCGGCGATTCGAGCGGCTGGCATCAAGTCGTCTGCCAAGGTGTACGATTTGCTTGTCGGCTACCAGCAGCTCATCCCGGCCGACAAGGCGGCTTTCCGGGCGTATGCCTTGGCGTGGTGGGACAAGCAGCCGAGTGCGGAAGGCTTTACGACGGAGCGCAATCATGCGGCACGGTGGGAATCGTACGATGCAGAGCAGGCCCGGCAGGCACAGGCAACCGTACAGGCCATTCTGGACCGCTACTTTCCGGAGGGCCGACCGGCAGGCGATACTGCGCGTCTCCTATCGCAGCAAGTCCGTACAGGGGATGGCTTGGATCGGTAGATTGGTGTAGCGGAGGCGATGATGGCACCAAGAAAGCAGACGGTTGCACATATCCAGCACCACCGACGGGGTTCGGCTATCAGGCAGATAGGATCCGGCTTGGCGTTGGTGGTGCTTGTAGGGCTGCTTGCGGGTTGCCGACTGCTGCTGCAGCGACTCCAAGCCCATCTTGAGCCTGTATCTCTGCAACGTGTAGAGGGGTGGGTTCCCTACTGGGAGGATGAGCAGGCCATCGTAGAGGCGGCTGTTGCGGCAGCGTTCAGTGATGTGCTTCTCTTTCATGGTACGGTACAGGAGTCGGGCAAGGTTACACTGGAAGATCCGGCAGGGTTGGCACAGGGGCGCCAGGCGGCGATGGCTGGGGGGCTGAGCACCTGGTTTACCATCACCAACCATGGACGTTCGCTGGAGGGCGCGCTGGGTGCAGGCCGCCTCCCGGCACATGTGCGGCAGATTATCGAAGCCTTTGCCGCGAGCGGATGTGATCATCTGGATCTGGATTATGAATACATGACGGTGGCACAAGCCAACCAGCTTCCACGACTGGCCCGTTTGCTTGCGCAGGAACTTCCTGCAACGGCTCGTTTGTCGTTCACGCTCCAACCGGTAGATGCACGGCATCGGTCCAGGCAAAAGGCTATGGTAGCCGAACTTCTTTCGATGGAGCAGGTCGATACGGTACGCTTCATGATGTACGATTATGCCTGGAGCAATAGCTTGCCGGGCGCGCTGTGTCCGATCACGGCCTATAAACGGATCCTGGATACCTGGTCGGACCATGCCGCCAAACTAACCATGTGCCTGCCCTTGTATGGCTATGACTGGCCCCGTCCGCTGGATACATCGCTGCCTGCTGCGGCAACCATTGCCTTGCGCGATGTACCATCCTTGGACGCACAGTTTGTCTGGATGCAGGCCGAAGGAGAAATGGCGGCGCGCTATACGCGTGACGGCATCGATCACATGGTTTGCCTTCCTTCGCTCCGGGCTATTCAGGAGCGCACGGCCCTTGCTCGTGCCTATGGGGTTCCGGCTATCGCCTTCTGGCACCTGGGGTCTGCCCGGGCATTGGAAGCGGTGCGGGCAGCAACCGAAGCCGAGGCGGATGTAGCCGATGCTTTTGCGTATGAGGAGCTACCGGGATGGAGCACTTGGCTGGAGCCCTTTAAGAACGATGTCTGTCGCAGGGTTACCGGTACCATGGGCCAACTATCGCAGTTGGCCGTGCAATATGGTGTGGAAGAGCGTCTGCTGCATCTCTTTAACCAGCAAATGACAAACTCGGGGCAACCCCAGACCATCTTTGTGCCTATTCCGAAGGGCGAGTGATGCAGGAACACGTCTGATAACAAGAAAACGATAAAGGGTGACGGCATGGATAGCATGAAAGCGCAATGTCCGGTAACGATTGAAGTGGGTCCTACCGACTGGCAGGTACTGCAGCAGGATGACAACGGGGGTGCGACGGTAAAACTTGCGGGGGCCTGGTGCACGGAACAGAAACGCAAACAGCCGGAGGTGCGTGTTTGTGTGGTACAGGAAGAGGCCTTCGTGCCGGTTGCCCGTCGCTTTGAATGGGCACGTGCGCGCACGACTGTGGATCGTACGGTCAGGGGTGATGCGGCGGGCACGTGCGGTCGTTGGTCTGTAACGCTGCGGGATATTCCGGCGGGGGGCCCCTATCGTATTCTGACGCAAGTCGGGAGTGCCAACGAGGCCATAGAATGGCGACGCGCTGGTGCTTGCGTACATTTTCTCTGCGTGGGGGATATCTGGCTGATTGCGGGTCAAAGCAATGCTGAAGGATATGGTCGTGATCCTGTTGTGGATCCGCCCGAGATCGGGGTACATCACTGCACGCCTGCGGGATGGAACATTGCCACCCACGGGCTTCGCCATACCGCCTGGCTGACATGTGCCAAAACGCTCAAACGCGGGCTTGGCTATCCCATCGGTCTGATTCCGACGGCTGTCGGGGGCACGGCCATATCTTTGTGGGATCCCGGGCAGAAAGGGCATCTGTTTGATGCTATGCAGCGGCGGATCAAGCAGGCCGGAGGGCGCATACGAGGGTGCATCTGGTATCAGGGCGAAAGTGATACCGGTGCGGCAGACCATCCGCACTACAAGGCCCGATTCACACGCTTTGCCAAGGGGCTGCGCCGGGTGGCACGTCAACAGGATCTTCCCATCATCACGGTCCAACTCAATCGGGTTCTCGGTGCGCGCCACGACGGTGCGGGTTGGGAGGCCATCCGTGAGAGCCAACGCCAGCTCTCGCATGAAGTAGATCACATCTTTATTGTCTCGATTTTCGAGGCGGGTCTTTGCGATGGCATTCACATCAGCTCCCAGGGCAACCTGCTGCTCGGCAGGCGGATTGCCACTACGGCCCTTGGTGCCGTGTACGGGCAGGATCGCGCTTTCAGGCACCCCGAATGCAAGAAGATCCGGCGCGTATCGGATCGCAGGCTGGAGCTGCAACTCGATCATGTAGGGGGCCGGTTGGATTATGTTTGTGCGCCACCAGCCCCCTTTGCCTTTGCGGTGCGGGATGCCGACGGGGAGGTCCCGGTAACAAGTTTCCGGATACGTGGGAGGAATGTTCTGTGTCTGGTGTTGGGACGGCGTTTATCGGGTCCGGCTACCGTGATCGGGGCACCGGGTTGTTGTCCCCCGCAGAATGTGCCTAGGGATATCAGCGGCTACCGCGGGATGCTGGCCTTTACCATGGATGTGCCCTGAAGCCGCATTGCAAAAAAGCAACCCTTGTTGCGATGAGCGGCAGTTGGTATAGTGTTTAGACATATCACAACTTTCATGAAAGGATTCTGTATGCACAAAGTACGGGTTTGCCTGTTGTCGCTGTTCACGGTGCTGTCGTTTGTCCCTGCCACAATGGCTGCTGATGTTCCTGCGGTTCTGCCGCGTCCGGATGATGCCGCACCTGCTTCCGACAAGCCGGTGAAGGTGTACATCCTGGCGGGCCAGTCCAACATGGTTGGCTTTGGCACGCTTAAAGGGGCGCGCTCGGCCTATCCCAGCATTTTCCTTTCCGCCGATCCTGCGGTGATGCCCGGTCGCATGCCGGTGGGCGATTCCGGATTGTTGCCGTTGTCGGTTTTCCCATCCGCCAAAGCGGATGCGGCACCTGGCGCCACCGTTGCCCTCTACAAGGGCGAATATGATCCGAATGCCGATTATAGCAAGCGCAAGCCGGTCAAGGAAACCAGCATTGCCTTCGGTACGGTTTCAGAAATATTGCCGACCCTTGATGGACCGCATACCGTTGTGGCGACGACGTATGTTGAAGTGCCCATGAGTGGCAATTACTTCGTCCATCCTGGTTTTGCGTCCAGCACGCATGCCATCGCCACACTGGATGGCAACGACGTCTATCGCAAGGAATCGAAGGACGCGGCGGTCCTGAACAAGGTCGCGCTTGAGCGTGGCAAACGCTACCCAGTCACCATTACCTATTTGAAGGGAGGCTCCTGTGCCTTTTGGATGGAACGTGTTGATCTTCCGGGTAAGGGGGATCTCGAGACGATCATTGCCGATGGCAAGTTTCCATGGTTTGTGGATGAAGCGGGTAACTGGACGGTTCGTAATGATGTCACATACTGGGATGTCCGCTTGTCGAAAAAGGAACTTGGCAGTGGTGGCCCGCTGACGGTGACGTCGAATGGTCGGTTCATGGGCCCGGAGGTCCCGTTTGGCTACGTGATGGGTACCTATCATGACGAACCGGTGTTGGTGATTGAATCGTCGATCGGGAATCGTTCATTGATCTGGGATTATCGTCCGCCTTCCAGCGGCCGGACAAAGCCCGACAACAAGTATGAAGGCTATGAATATCGCCACATGGTCAAGGGCGTCCACAAGGTGCTGGAGAATCTGGACAAGGTGGTGCCTGACTACCAGGGGCAGGGCTATGAGATTGCGGGTTTTGTCTGGTGGCAGGGCCACAAGGACAAGGGTACATCCAAAGCTGAATATGAAGAGAATCTGGTGAATCTGATCAACGATGTGCGCCAGGAATTCGATGTGCCGGATATGCCGGCGGCCGTTGCCACGGTCGGCTTTCACGGCTATGATCTGCCAGCAGGCTGGGAGGGTGTCTTGGCGGCACAGATGGCGGTTGGCGATCCGAAGCAGCATCCTGCGTTTGCGGGTACGGTTGCCTCTGTTGACACACGCGGTTTCTGGCGGTCACAAGGTGATTCGCCGGCGGGTGTCGATTATCACTACAACAAGAATGCCGAAACCTATGCCTTGACCGGTGATGCGCTGGGGCGCGCGATGGTTGGGCTGCTTGGCGGCGAGGCGGAAGCCGTATCGCTTCCACCCTCACCAGCGCGTGATCCCAACGTCGAATGGATCTTCTCAGGCGATGTTCTGAATCGCCATGCAGGAAACAGCAAGAATCCGACGCCAGCACAGTATCGTGAAATGAGCGCAGCGCTGAAGCCGATACTTTTCGAGAAGATGATTCCAGCCTTTGTCGAGAAAGCTTTCAGCTCCAATAGTCGACGCCTAAAAGGACTGGAACTAAAAGGCATTGCCAGCGGTGAAAAGCCAAAGAAAATGCCTGGCAGTATTGAGAGTCAGCTTGACACGCTGGTCGATTATTATGAGATGGCCGGTATCGAAGATTACGGTTGGAAGCCGCTGAAACCGGGCATGAAGACGGCCGATTGGTATTATTATAGTTTTGACCCGCCGGAGAAACAGGATCTGGCACAAAGCGATCGATATCGTGAGATCACCTTCCCCGAGGGGATGGAGAACTGGTATGGGCCCGAGTTTGATCCCGAGGCAGCCGGTTGGAAGAAGGGCCAGGCACCATTTGGTCAGTGGGACGGCAAGCTTGAGGCGCGGCGACCGCGTTGCAATGGTCCGGTCTGCGGCTGCAGCGAGAAACCGGCAACGCTATGGGAAAAGGAAGTGCTGCTGATGCGGCAGACCTTCGAGCTCCCGGCGGTCAAGGACGGGCATGCCTACCGGGTGATCCTCGGGGGGGCTGGCTGTGACCGCTCAGGTGAGGGGTATGCCATCTACGTGAATGGCAAGCTACTCAGGCAGCAGAATGGTGGCTTCTTCCGGCATCCCGGCATCCGGGGCGCCTATCTTTATGCCGATATACTGCCCGAATTCAAGGACGGCAAGGTGACGATTGCGGTGATCAACTTCCTGCGCTATACGCACTTCAGGAACAAAACAACCTATTTCGGGCCGCGCAAGGATTATTACCAAAAGACCGTACCCCCCAATGGGCAAGTCAGCCTTTGGATCGAAGAAGCAAAACTTTCACCGGAAATCCTGGAGGCGGCACAAAGCGCAGCCGAGTAGCCGCGAGCCACAAAGGCAGCCACAACAAAAATGATCCGTGCGGGCACCGAGCCGGCACCGCGGTTTTGCTTGGCTTTTCTTGCTCAGTGGTGCCATACTTGGAACGTCTTTTTTGGTTTCGAAAGGCATGGGCAACGGGATGCCGCCGACCCATGCGATTGAGGAGTACGTAGTTGATGCAAACGCCAACGGAAACAGAGGAGCCGCTGGGGCCTGGTGCGGTTATGGCAGAAACTGGCGGAGCTGCGGATGTCGTACTGGATATCAAGGATCTGCGTGTCTATTTTTATACAGAAGAAGGCGAAGTACGCGCGGTAGACGGAGTTTCGTTTGCGATGCGCCGGGGGCGTATCATGGCCCTGGTGGGCGAATCCGGTTGTGGAAAATCGGTAACCAGCTACTCGATTCTGCGATTGATCCAGAAGCCTGGCCGGATTATGGGGGGCAAAATCACGTATCATCCGCAAGACCGTGCCCCTATCGACATCACGGCTCTTACCGAGAACGCGGAGGCGCTGTACCAGTTACGCGGGGGATCCATCAGTATGATCTTCCAGGAGCCGATGACGGCACTGAGCCCGGTGCATACGGTTGGGAACCAGATCTGCGAGGCAATTTTGCTGCACCAGAGCGTTACCAAGGCGGAAGCGCGCGAGAAAGCCATTGCGATGCTGGGTAAGGTCGGCATACCGGGCCCGGAACAACGGATCGACCAGTACCCCTTTGAGATGTCCGGCGGTATGCGGCAACGTGTCGTGATCGCGATGGCCCTGGTATGCAATCCGGATATTTTGATTGCGGATGAGCCGACCACGGCGCTGGATGTGACGATCCAGGCGCAGATCATGCGGCTCATGAAAGGTCTGCAGCAGGATCTGGCAACCTCGACCCTGCTGATTACCCACGATCTCGGCGTTGTGGCACAGCTTGCCGATGATGTTGCTGTCATGTATCTCGGTCGGATTGTGGAGCGCGGCCCGGTGCGCGAGATCATGAAGCATCCACGTCATCCCTACACCCGCGGTTTGCTCAAATCCCTCCCCAGTCTAGCGTTGGAGAAGGCGCGTCTGCCCTCCATTGAAGGCAGTGTGCCGAGTTTATCGGAAATCCCGCCCGGGTGCCCGTTTCATCCCCGCTGTCCCTATGCGCAAAAAGGTCGCTGCGACCAAGGTGCCCCGCCTCCGCTGGAGGAACTAAGCGAAACGGTTGCAGCAGCTTGCCTGCGCGTGCATGAGATTGGAGATGTATCGTGACGTCTCCGCCCGCATCTGAAACCCCATCCCCGCAGGCAGCCGCACCGGCACCTGCGCCGCTGTTACAGGTGCGTGATCTTTCGAAGCATTTCCCCGTATATGGCAAGGGCTTCCTGAAGCGACAGATTGGATTGGTGAAAGCCGTTGACCAGGTGCATTTCAACCTGATGAAAGGAGAAATTCTGGGACTGGTCGGGGAGTCCGGTTGTGGCAAGACCACGACGGGGAGAACCATATTACGTGCCCTGCGCCCGACCCGTGGTGAGGTCATTTTCCAGACGGATCGTGGCCCCGTCGATCTCTCCCGCCTTGCTGATAGCGAACTGAAGCCCTTGCGGACGCAGATGCAGATGATATTTCAGGATCCCTTCGCATCGTTGAACCCGCGCATGACTGTTGGGGATATCGTGTCCGAGCCGCTGGTCATCCATGGCATCGGGTCAAAGGCTGAACGCACGGAACGCGTGATGCAGATGCTGACCAAGGTGGGGCTCAAGCCGGAGCATCGAACGCGCTATCCACATGCCTTCAGCGGGGGGCAACGGCAGCGGATCGGGATTGCGCGGGCTCTCGTAATGGAACCGCGACTGGTGGTTTGCGATGAAGCCGTCTCCGCACTGGACGTTTCCGTGCAAGCGCAAGTCATTAACCTCTTGCAGGATCTGCAACGCGATTTTGGTCTGACATATATTTTCATTGCACATGACCTGAGCGTGGTAAAACACATCTGCGATCGAATTGCCGTGATGTACGCCGGGCGGATCGTGGAACTGGCTCGCTCACAGGATATCTTCAGCAATCCGCAGCATCCCTACACGCAGGCGCTACTCTCGGCGGTGCCGAACGCGGATCCCGATGTCCCCATGAATATGGATCTCTCGGGGGAAGTGGCCGATCCCGGCAATCTGCCGCCCGGCTGTAGTTTCCATCCGCGCTGCACCCAGTGTTTTGCGCCCTGCAAGGTAACCTATCCGCCCGTTGTGGAAACCGAGCCCGGACGGTTTGCGGCGTGCCACCTGTACGACACGGCATCATAAGTCATATTATCGTCGCACTCACGCTCGCGATCCCCGGCATGGTGCTGGGTGAAACCAGCCTCAGTTTCCTCGGGCTTGGCCTGCGCCCACCGATCGTCAGTTGGGGCGTGTTGCTGCAGGATTGTTTGGACATAAAGGCGGTTTCGTACTATCCGTGGCTCATGGCACCGGTCGTGGCCATCGTTTTAACCGTGCTCTGTTTTAATTTTGTCGGGGATGGTCTGCGGGATGCGGCTGATCCATACCATTGAGAACATGAGACGGATGACTGGCTCTCTACCTGCGCCAACAGCAGGTAACCCGTGTTCCCGCAGGGTGCTGAGGTGCAATGCCGAGTGTTGCCCCGATCAGTGCTGCCCGCTCGTGCATGATGGTTAATCCGAGTCCGCCATGCGCTTCCCTATCGGTTTGCATGCCGGTGCCATCGTCGCGAATCATGAGCGAGATCTCACTGTTATCGGCAGCCAGGGTTATCGCGATGTGGCAAGGGTGCGCATGTTTCGCGGCATTCACCATGGCTTCCTGGGCGATGAGACATAGTTGGCTGGCAACATCTGGATGAATGTCCAGTGGGCAATCGTGTGTACTGTCCAGGGAGCAAGGGATGCCGTAGCACTGTTCGGTGCGTTCCACGAGCCGCTTTATATCATCAGCGAGGGTGCCGGTATGGTTATCGCAAGGCGCAAGCCCCTCCATGAGCCCCCGTACAGCCAGCAGCGTGTCTTGCGTGACCTTCTCCATAAACCCCGCCTGTTGGGCTGTTTCGGGGTTTTCTGCCAGCAGGGACTTGTGTACTTGATTGGCCAGCATTTGGAGCCCGAAGAGTTGCTGGCTGATTCCATCGTGTAGCGCCGCCTGCAGCCGCTTGTTTTCCTTTTGGGCCAAGCTTGCCAGTAGCTCTGCCCGCCGGGTCTGTTCCGTGATATCACGTGCCGTGCCGAGCAGGCAATCCGTGTCCGTCATGGCGCCTTGCCACTGCAACGTCCGATATGTCCCGTCCTTGTGCCGGAATCGGTTGGTAAAATTAACGATGTGGCTCCCTTGGAATTGCCGGGCAACCTGCATTTGGGTTCGTGCAATATCCTCCGGATGGGCGAATGCCTCCCATGATGTTCCGATCAACTCCCGGGCTTCATAGCCCAGGATGCGTGTGCAGGCGGGGTTCACATCGATTAAAATACCTTGCCTGTTCGCGACGGCAATCATGTCGGGGCATAGCTGAAAGATCAGCCGGTAATCGTCTTCTTTTGTGGGCCGCAGTTGAGACACCTTGCCCCGTTTTCTTGCATCCGCTCGCACCGTTTCCCCCTCACCTATGGATTTTCGCTAGAGCTCACCAATATACAAAAGCACGTTAAGGTCCGATCACCAGATCTGTAAATCATCGTATGTGCGGGATAGGGATGCAACCCAAAAAAGTGCCAGTGGTGCGGTGCCACCCGCATGCGTTAGTGCTTGCCATTGCGCGTGATAATCGCCTTTGACAACCCTGTGTTGATTTGGCAATCTTATAACGATGCCGACGACCGTACTATGGGTTGCCAGCTCTTAACCGGTGGTTTGGATGGAATGCGCCAAGACGGGGGGTGGCCATGGATAACACACTGAGCGGTCTTCGAAAATTTGTTGCGCCGGAATATGTTTTTGGTGCAGATTGCAGGAAACTGGCAGGGCGGTACGCTCGCAACTTCGGGGGCTCCAAGGTGCTGTTGGCGACCGATCCGGGTGTCATGACGGCTGGCTGGGCAGCGGACGTTGTCGCGTCGCTGGAAGCCGAGCATCTTTCTGTCACATCGTTTTGCGGTATTTCGCCTAACCCGCGTGATCACGAGATCATGGTGGGAACCGACGTATACCTTCAGTCGGGGTGCGATGTCATTGTCGCGGTTGGCGGCGGTTCGGTCATGGATTGTGCCAAAGGCATTGGTATTGTAGCCTCGAATGGCGGTTCGATTCTGGAATATGAGGGGGTGGATAAGGTGCCGGTGCCCATGCCACCGTTGATCTGTATCCCTACCACCGGTGGTACATCGGCAGATGTTTCCCAGTTTGCGATCATTAACGATACCACGGAGAAGGTGAAGATTGCCATTATCAGCAAAGCCGTCGTGCCGGATCTCGCGCTGATTGATCCGGTAACCTTGCTTAGCATGACGCCGTACTTGACGGCTTGCACGGGTCTTGATGCCATGGTGCATGCCGTGGAGGCATACGTGTCGAATGGTCGCTCGCCGATAACCGATTTGCATGCGCTGGAAGCCATTCGCATCTTGTCTGCGTCCCTACTCGCCTCGGTGCAGGAACCTTCCAACCTGGCATTGCGTAGTTCGGTGATGCTGGCGAGTCTGCAGGCCGGGTTGGCCTTTTCAAATGCCAGCCTAGGGGTTGTGCATGCCATGGCCCATAGCCTAGGCGGCTTTTTGGATCTTCCGCATGGCGAATGTAATGCACTGTTATTGCCGCATGTTTTGGATTATAATTTTTCTGCCAGCCCAGAGCGTTTTATGCGTATTGGTGAGGCTTTGGGTGTCGAATACAAGGGCCTGAGCGAAGATGATACCCGCAAACGCATCATCGATGCGGTTCTTGCACTGCGCGAGCAATGCGGGGTCATGCCCGGCTTAACCGCACGCGGTGTGCGGTCGGCGGATATTTCGCGGCTAGCCGGAAAAGCCATACATGACCCCTGTAATGCCACCAATCCGCGTAAGCCGGTCGTACGCGATCTGGAAGTGCTGTACGGGGAGGCCATGTGAATCGTAATCCGCCAGACTGGGAAGGTATGCGCGCGGGCATTATCGGGTTTGGTAGCGATTCTTACCGGAAAAGCTATTATCCGGAATTGCAAAAACGCATTACGGAGTTGGAAACGACTCGTGAGCAACTCCGCGAATCCGAAGAAAACCTGCGGGGGGTATTTAACAGTGTCTATGATGCGATTATAATTCACGATGCGGAAGGCCATGTGGTTGAGGCTAATGATGCGATGCTGTCGCTGTATGGTGTTGATCGTACAAACTTCCAGACCTTTACACTGGCTGATTATTCCGAACGTCGCCAAAAGCCCCCCCCGATCCAGGATATATGTGCGCGCGTGGAGCGCCAAGGATGTCTTGTGGTTGAGTGGAACGCGCGCCGACCAACGGACGACGTCGTTTTCGAGGTTGAGGTAGCTCTCCGTCCGATGGTGTGGTACGGCGAACGTTTGTTTGTGGCGGTGGTGCGTGATGTTACAGAGCGGAAACGTCTGGAGCGCCTGTTGGGTGAATCGCAGAAAATGGAGGCGTTAGGACGTTTTGCCGCCAAGGTTGCGCACGACGTAACCAATTCCATGACCTCGATTCTAGGGGCGGTTTCCTTGATACGTAAGCGACTGCCTGCTGATTCGGATTGTCAGGCTGAGTTAGGGGTCATCATTGATAGCGTTGAGCGCTATGCTGGCTTCTATGGTGATTTGCTGGCTTTTGCCGCCCAGCGACCAACCAGGGAACGCGTGGTGAACCTTACGCGGATTGCCAACTCCCTCTCGGGGTTGCTTGCCCAGTCTGCCCATCCAGGCGTCGAATGCGTGTTTCATATCACCGACACATCTCTTTCGGTGTATGGTGACCCGACGCAGATTGAGCAGTTGCTGGTATATCTGACGTTACATGCGATTGAGCGCATGCCCGAAGGGGGCACTTACACGTTGACCGTTACCAGACGCCTTGATACCTGCAGCCCTGATGGAACCAATATGCTTGGTGCGCTGGCAATGCAGGAATATGCCTGCCTTATGATTGGGGATACCGGGGCCGCGTATGATCCTGCCGATGTGGACCATCTCTTTGAGCCGTTTTTTGAACCGGCTAGTGGATCACGCAATCAGCTTGGCGTGCGACTGTCTGCTGTTTACACGATCGTACATGCGCTGAACGGACATATCTTTATTCAGTCCGAACCGCAGAGCGGTACGGTTGTGACCGTACTGGTGCCGCTTGCGGTAGAACCTCGAACCAGCGCAGGGGATAAGGCCGAAACGGCGGAAAGCGCGGACGAATCCGTGGCGCAGGGAACTGCGCTGGTGGTAGATGATGAGCCCGGTATTCGGGCCTTGCTGACCATGCTACTTTCCAAGCAGGGCCTGCATGTCATGGTGGCCGAGCATGCCGAGGTTGCCTTCTCCAGGAGCTGTCACTATCCGGGACATATCCAATATCTTTTTGTCGATATGGATCTTGGTGGTTTGTCCGGCAAACAAGTAGCTGCGCGTATCCAAGCATCCCGTCCGACGATACAGGTTGTTTATATTTCCGGATATGATCGGTCCGGTTTGGAGGCCCGGGGATTGATAAAAAAGACGGATTGGTTTCTTCATAAGCCCTTTGATCGAAATGACGTAATGACGCTTTTGGCGAAGATTCGTGTGTCCACACCGGAGGTACCCGACGAGAGTGTTTTGCGCTGCGATCGGTAGCGGTTTTTTACCGCGAAAAGGACCTGCAACCTCCTGTGCGCTATGTTCGCCGTAGCCCAAAGGGGGCGAAGGAAGATCATTCCTCATTAGCGCATGGTTATAATATAGCGCATATGGTATCGATGTATCGAAATAAATCAGAATTTCCTGTTGACTCTTTCCTGGTACTCTGTCCCCATACC
>CAZRCN010000031.1:0-21241 GCA_964598575.1 uncultured Victivallales bacterium
TGGCCATGTGCCACGAAATGACTGAAACGAACCCACAGATTCTGCGGAAGAGCCTTCTTTGTGTATCGGGCAGACGGGAAACGCACCACGGTGGCCCACAAACGTTCTACGTGGTCTTTGATTCCTTCTGGGCGCTTTTGGGCCTTAAAATCTCGAGGAGTTTTTCTGGCGCCAACCGCACCTTGTAATCTTCCTCCGCAAAGACAAACTGCACCATGCCTTGCTGATCCACGACATACACGGCTGGCACCGGAAGCATGTAATGTTCCCGGCCGGATGCTTCCACTAGGTCAATCCCATAGCTTTTGTAGGCCTCGCGGGTTTTCGGGTCTACCTCAAACGCAAGACCAAAAGCCTTGGCTGCCTTCATATCCGAGTCCGACAACAACTCGTACTGCAAGCCAAGGCTCTTTTCGCTCTCCATCAGCTTTTCGGGACGATCCGGACTGATGGCAAGAATCCGATACCCGCTGCTGACGATCTGGTCTTCGACCGCCTGTAGGGCCGCCAAGTGTTTCGTGCAGTACGGACACCAGCCCCCGCGGTAGAAAATCAGTACTGCGGGTTGCTTGGCAAGCGCATCCCGCAAGACAAAAGATTTCCCCTCCGCATCACGAATGGTCACATCCGGCACCGTCTGACCCACCGCTAACGGTGCAACCTCCTGCGCCCCCAGCACAACCGCCTGCCCGACAATCCATACCATCGCCACGATCAGCATGCCTCGCATATCTACCTCCTCCTTCCTTGTCTATCCACAACACTCCGCAGCATGCATACGCATCCCGCGCTCCTCCCTATGAGACACACAAGCAGCACCATGCTTACACCTATTGCAAAACAAAATAGTATCCGTCCTTCATGATAGCGAAACGCTTGTGCTGGCTTAGTTGCACATCGCTTGTAACAATATCCCTGCTGGAATTGACACCGTGCAGCGCCGCCGCGGACCAGGCAACGGACTCTTAACCGCATACGAACGAATGGTGACGCATAAGGTATGCAGACGAGATAAAAAAGCAGGGTACAAGCGAGTGGCGGGCAGCCCACGATGAGCACCGAAAGGATGATTGGCCGCCCCTTTCGGCTGATACGATTAACCGAAAACATTATGAACTGCGCGCAAGTAACGGTACCCCCAGCGCATGTCGGGGAGCAAATAGCTACCCTCCGTCCACTCGTTCCAGCTATTGATCGTCAGCAGTCGGTGCTGCTGCGGACGCGCATCAAGCCAGCCTTTCGCCTGCCACAGGCATGCCTCGAATGCATCCGGCGTGGCATGCGCCACAACATGCTCAGAGCCAAAGCTGGGATTGCGGTGTGTGTTGTCCCACCCGATCGAAACATGCGGATAGTAGGTGCCGTAGGCCGCCTCAAAAGCAGGCCAGCGCGACATGGCCTTATCCGCCCATGTCACGTACTCACCATGATCGCCCCCGTCCATGCAGAACTGATACGACGTTGCACTATCGAACCCCAAGGTTCGTGCCGCTTTATTGATCACGTGCTCATCGAGATTTGCCCCCGCCTCGTTCCCGCCGGCTGTAAGGCGTGCAATCGCCTGAAGATCGATGCCCGCCAACCCTTTGGCGATACAGGATGCACGCATCCACCCAAATGCCTCGCGCGTCCGGTCAAGACCGCCCAACCCTGCGACCAGATTGCCGGTATCAAATAAGGCAAAGACAGGTTTGTCGTCGATTCGGTAATATTGATCATGGCCCAGGTATGTATCGACAATTCGTGCAAACATCGGTTCCAGCTGTTCGCGCGAGATCTGGCCGGTCCAAAGAATTTCACGGGGTTTCGTCCAGTCGGTATCCGCATGCATGTTCCAGAGGGTATCGACATCGTGATTAGCCCACATCAGGTAGAACTTGCAGTCGGTTCCCTCCAGTGCCGGAAGCAGCCCCTCATTGAGCTGCCGCTCGAAACAGGGGGCATTCTCGTACCAATACCAATCCACGATAAAGACATTGATGCCGTGCGCCATCGCCAGTTCGACATGCTGACGCATGACAGCCGGATCGGCCTCATCCTGATACCCTAGCAGCGGAATGCGTGGCATATCGTGTCCAGCAAAACGCGGCCTCCCCCGCCGAACGGTATACCATTCGCCATCTTGCTCCGGCCAGAAGTGCGCACAGCGCGGTTCATAGTGGTAAGAAGGCCAGATATAGGCCGCCACATCATAGCGATTCATCGCATCTTCCCCTTCATCGGTTGCCATGCAAACACGAGGATACTATACTGTCTTGATGCAACGTTCCAATTTCATGCATTCACGTATACAAATCCGTCGACAAATACTTCAACCCACTGTCGCATACCAGTATCACGACTGTCCCGCCCTGCTCTGCACCCTTCAATACCTGCAAAGCCCCCGCCAGATTAGCACCAGAGCTGAAGCCGCCAAAAATGCCCTCTTCCGCTGCCAACAGCCGTGTGCATCGGATCACTTCATCGTCCGTGACGCGCAGGTAATCATCCACCAGCGCTTTCTCCAGCAGCGGCAGCTCAGTCATGGCATAACCGCCGCCCTGAATCTTATGGCTTTGCTCTGTGACAGGCTTGCCAGCCAGCACCGCCGCCGTAGCTGGTTCAATCAGGTATCCGCGTATGGCTGGATTCTGCTGCCGCAGATAACGCATCACACCGGAAAAAGACCCACCGGTTCCCGTGAAGTCCACAAACACCGTGACCTGTCCTTCTGACTGCTCCCAGATTTCGGGTCCGGTGTAGCGTTCATGCGCCAGCATACTGCCAGCTCGCGTGAATTGATTGGTTCTACACGCACCACGTTCCTCGACAATCTGCCGGGTACGCGCTTCCACGAGGGCCAGATCCTCACCCGAGACCTGATTCGGCGGTGATCCCGGAGCTTGATCAACAAGGACAACTTCGGCACCGAGAGCCTTCATCATACGCGCACGTTCCATGGTATTCCCCTTCGACATGACGGCCAAAAAAGGATGTCCCAATGCCCGACACACAATTGCCAGTCCCGTACCGGTATTGCCGCTGGTTAATTCGACAACGGTCTGCCCTGGCTGCAGGTCACCACTGCTTCGTGCCTCACGCACCATTTCCAGTGCAATCCGATCCTTCTTGCTGAAGCCAGGACTCATATACTCGCACTTGGCCAGAATCCGTCCATCAAGCGACTGGCTTTGTTTAATACGTTGCAATGCAACCATCGGTGTATTGCCAATCGTATCAATGATCGAAGCGTTACATTGTGAATGAGCCATATTCGCACATCTGAAGTTTCTATACCAAAAGCATAATTCTATCGGCATTTTACATGTGGTACCAGATCATTCTATGCGCGCTGGGCGTGTGGCCAGGAAAAGAGGGAGGAAGAGAAGGGAAGAACTCCGACGGATCCGATCCGGTGAAACGCCCGTTGCCTTCAGCTATATTCAGGATAATGGATGTGGTCGACGTATCAAGCTTGGCACAAGGTGTTAAAACCAGCCTTGTAAAAGAAGCCGAATATCTCTTGAATCTCCCCTTGGAAGAGAAAGACAAAGGCTGCACTGTTGCGTAATATGGGGTAAAATGGGTTTTGCTTGCGCACCCCCCAAGCGGAATGATGCCTTGCAAGATATGCCTGCTGCATTTCGCGTTATCGGAAAACAGAATGAGAGACACAACCTATTCACATGCCGGCACACGCGTCCTGTTCCTGATTCAGCATCCGGATCTACCCAGCAGCCGGGTGCGCGTGCTCAATCTGCTGCCAGAACTGCAGGCGGCCGGCATACAGACCGATGTGCAAAAATATCCGTCGGGCCTGCGCGAGAAGTTGCGCCTGTTGGCGCGTTTGCATCAGTGGCCGGTCGTGGTCTTGCAAAAAAAGACCCCCACGCCCTTCGAGAGTGCCCTGCTGCAGCGCTGCTGTAACAAGCTCGTGTACGACTTTGACGACGCGGTCTATTGTCCGCATGAATCGACCGGGAAGCAAACCAGCCGTTCGCGGAGCATCAAATTCCGGGGAATTGCATCGCGCGCCGATGTTGTGCTGGCCGGGAACCATGAGCTGGCCCGGCATGTCGCTCCCTCGTCCCGGCAACGTGTCGTCATCCTGCCCTCTGCGGTCGAGGTACGGAATATTCCGGTACACGAGCCGACCCGCACAACCGGTCTGCCTGTCATTGGCTGGGTCGGTGGCACCATCAATCTGCCGCATCTCGCCTTGCTGCGACCTGCGCTTGAGACGCTGTACCGCAAACATCCTTTTGCGCTACACATTGTTTCCGGAGAACCGATCGATATGGGCAGCACACCCACGACCTTCATCCCGTGGTCGCTCAACACCCAGGAGCAGGCTATTGCAGCATTTGATGTCGGCATCATGCCCCTGCCACCGGGACCGCATGCGGCCGGCAAATGCGGCTACAAGGCCCTGCAATATATGGCGGCCGGGGTGCCGCCCATCGCCACCGATACCGAAACCAACCGCCATATCATCAGCCACAACCACAACGGCCTGCTCGCGGCTTCCCTCGACGATTTTCTCCCTGCCCTCACCACCTTGCTCACCCATCCCGACTTGCGCCAAACATGGGGCGCCGCCGCCAGAACACGTGTGCAAGAGGCCTTTTCCGTCGAAAGCATCGGACGCCAACTCGCGAATATTCTGCTCACAGCAACTGGGGGGAAGCCTACCGACACCACGCCAGGAAAGGAACCATAATGCCATCACGTTATATAGTATGGGATACCCCACGTCGTCTCTCCCCGGTCTGATGGAAACCAGCAGACCAGCCGGATGCTTGAGTTTCTGCGGGATCACCTATTCAACACGGAGTAACGGCCAACATCAGGAATCGGGTGGCGGCCTCTTGAGCAGGCCTTGTGCGGCCAGTGTGCGTAGCGTCTCCTGGGCCGCCAGGGCCACCCCCTGCGCATTCCAGTGCGTATCCGACAAGAAATACAGGCGTTTCGCGGCAGCACGAAAGGGTGTATACAGATCCACATAGGGAACCCTCCGCTGCGCCAGCCCCTTGTACAAACGTGGCAGAAACGCATTGTAGCGCGCTGTCGGCCAGACATACTCATAGTGAATCGAGATTTTATTCGGGATCAGCACAAACACAAGTTCGAGGCCGTGTTGCGCCAACATCTGTTGCCGGAAGGCGGCCATGGCATCACATATCTGATCGATTTCCGCCTGCGTATGCTGGTACTGGAAACTTTGCACGGAACCATCCACGGTTTTTCCCAGGTACAAAACCGGCGGATCCAAGGCATACACCGGTGTTATGGGCGAGATATACCCGAACCAGTCAAACCGTTTGGTGGCAATCCACTTGTAGATCCGATGCGTAAACCGGTTGAGCTGCAGCAGTGCCCTATATTGTTGTTCGGCCTCCCCCGGGGCTAACACCCGAAACCAGCCGGGGCGCTCGCGGGTTTGTCGGGAGCGACGGTAGTAGTTCATGCTATCACGGCAAAACCCCTCGTAAATCCCGCGTTCCCCGATTTCAAACAGGACCACGCTGGCGTTACCCGTATACCCCGCATCGCGTAATACCCGCAACGGATAGTGATCCTTCGCAAAATATACCTTCTGGCCGGAACGATCCCGTAGGATCTCCGGATAGGACTTCATCCACCGAAAGTTTGCAAAACTATCCCCAAACACCAGAATATCCGCCTCGTCCAAGTCCGGATGTTCCGGTGTTTCGCAGTAGGCCAACGGCTTGGTTTGCCGCTTTTGATCGAAGGCCGGATGCGATTCCCGGAAATGGGCAATGTAATGGTTCTTATACAGATCGCGCCCATTGTAGTAATCCGGCTTATAGATGATCCATTCCGCACCTCCACGGATACGGATCAGCAAAAATGCCAGCAACGCCACCAGCCCCAGTCCGTAGAGCCCCGCACGCACCCATCTCGTTTTTTGTTTGATGTCCATAGCTTAGAACTGAAAATAGATAAAATCCATAGCCGACCACTTACCAAGCAGTAGGATGCCCGCAAGTCCGGCGACAATCAGTATCCAACGCAACCAAACCGGCCGCTGCCGCAACCAGGGGCCATACCCATATTGCTGCCCGATCCATTCACTCGCGTACAATAGGCCTACCAACCCGAAGGTAAGCCAGAAATCGACCGGATACGAATAAAGATTCAGCGCCATGCCGGCGTCCCGACCACGTACGGCATTACGCAGCAGCGTTCCTGCGTCCGAAAGTGACTGCGCCCGAAAGAATAGGGCACCCAGCAGAAACACAAACAAGGTTGCGGCATTTTCGAGTACAGCCATGACATGCGGAATGCGCGTCAGTTGCAGGGTTGCATATATTCGACCGAGGTACGGGCGTATTCCATAATAGAGGACGAGTGCCACCCCATGCAGCAAGCCGAATGCGGCAAAGGTCCAGTTGGCACCATGCCAGAGGCCGTTGGCCAGAAACACGATGATAATCCCCATGAACATGCGCCAGCGTACCCGTCGGCCCCGGACGAAACCGTACAGGTAATCCCGGAACCACGTCGTCAGCGATATATGCCAGCGCGACCATAATTCCGCTATGGATCGCGCCAGCAGCGGCTGCCGGAAGTTTTGCATGAGCCGCACCCCCATGATGCGTGCCGTGCCGAGAGCTATATCCGTATAACCCGAAAAGTCGCAATACAGTTGCACGGTAAACAGAAAGCTTGCCAACCAGATCTGCAGCCCCGCATGCTGCCCCGGATCGGCATACACGACCTGCGAATATTCTGCGAGCCGATCTGCTATCACAACCTTTTTGCATAGCCCCCATAGGATCAAAGTCGCCCCATCGCGCACATTCTCATAGCGGAAGGTATGTTGCTGCCGTAGTTGCGGCAGCAGATTCCTGGCGCGCTCAATCGGCCCCGCCACCAATTGCGGGAAATAACTGACATACAGCGCAAATCGGAAAAAATTGGGTTCGGCCTTCACGCGGCGGTAATAGACATCGATCGTGTACCCTAACGTCTGGAAGGTATAGAACGAGATACCCACTGGGAGGGTAAGCTCCAGATCGGGTACCGGGTATGCCAGTCCCAGCGCCTCAACCGCCAGGCGCAGCGAACCATTTATGAAATCAAAATACTTGAACGTGAACAGAAGCCCCAGATTCACCAAGAGGCTGATATGCAGATACCTGCGGCGGCGGCGCGCCGTAGTGCAGCGCTCCATCCGGCGGCTGCACATGTAATCTGTACCCGTTGATCCCAGCAAGAGAAACACATAGGAGAATCGCCAGCAGGCATAAAAGTAGTAGCTGGCAATCAGGAGGAAGATCCACCGGAAGCGAGCCGGCAGCAGGAAGTAGGCGGCGAGCGCCATCGGCAAAAACACAAGAAATTCCAGCGTATTGAACAGCATCGAACGGCCATGCCCCCAACAGATCCGTTGTCAATATACCGGATCCATTCATCGACTCCGGTGCTTCTGCAGATAGCCTTATTCCTTGTATCTCTCCTGTCAATCTTATTAGATATGGCAAACAAGGGGCTTTTCATGAATATGCAACATACCGACCATGCCGGCATCCGGCAATTCGCACCATACTTTGCTTTGCTCAAGCCGGTCCGCGGTCCCTTTCTGGCTGCCATCCTATTTGGGGTTTTGCATGGAGCTGCCGGCGGATTCGGATTTCCCTTTCTCGCCTACAAAATCCTGCCGCGGGTGTTCGGGGATACCCCGGCCCCGCCACTGGATCTACTTGCCTCCATTCTGGCGCTACCAGCAGCCTTCATCGTGCGGGGGCTCAGCGGCTTTGCCAACCATTACCTTATGGCCTACTGCGGCATCCGCGTTCTCAATGCCATCAAGACCCGAATCTTCTCCCATTTACAAAAGCTCCCGGTTGCTTTTTTACAACGCAACCGGATGGGGGATCTCATGGCGCGTACCAACGGTGATGCCGCCCAAGTGCAGCTTGTGGTGACAACCGCCTCCAATGACCTTATCAAGCATCCGGTCACGTTCATCGGAGCACTGGTGGCGCTGGCATACATGGCCGTCCGCAATCATGAACTGGTCTTTCTTCTGCTTGCCCTCATGGTTATACCCCTCTGCATTGTACCCGTCCAACAAATCGGGCGCAAGCTGCTCTACCGCGCAAAACGCATGCAGGCCAGTACCGGCAATCTCAATGCCATCCTCCACGAAAATCTTGCGGCCTCCCGCGAGGTGCGCGCCTTCAACCTCCAGGAACACGAAACCCGGCGCTACGCTCAATTGCTAGACCAGATTGCTCGGCTGAACCTCAAAACCGTTAAATATAGCCGACTGTTAACTCCCATGGTGGAAATCATATCCGCCTTCGGCATTTCGCTTGCCATCTATTATGCTGCCCGCCGCGGCTTGCAATTGGCAGAAGTGCTGCCTCTGATGACGGCGTTATACATGTCGTATGAACCACTGAAAAAACTAGCCGCCATTCACAACACGATCAAGCGCGGGCAAGCATCCGCAGACCGCATCGAGGGTATTCTGCACGCATGTACGGGGCTACCGGATCCCGACCCACCGGTTTCCTTCCCCCGTGAAAACCCGTCCATCCAGTTCGAGAACGTATCCTTTGCCTATGAAACCGTTCCGGTACTACAGGACGTCAGCGTTACCATTCCCGCGCATGAAGTTACCGCAATCGTTGGTCCCAGCGGGGCTGGCAAATCGACCCTTATGCAGTTGATCTCCCGCTTCTACGATGTCGAAGAGGGACGCATCCTCGTCGGTGATGTCGATATACGCGCTATGACCCGCCATAGCTTACGGGCCAACATATCCCTGGTGTCACAAGACCCCGTCTTGTTCAACGATTCATTTCGTGCCAATATCCGGGTCGGACGCCTTGATGCTTCCGACAACGAAATCGAAGAGGCCGCGCGCCAGGCCCATGCCGACGATTTCATTCGGGCTACGCCGGACGGCTACAATACCATCGCAGGCGAACGCGGCCTACGGCTTTCCGGTGGACAGCGCCAACGCATTGCCATTGCCCGTGCTTTTCTGCGCAACGCCCCCATCCTGCTACTGGATGAGGCCACCTCGGCCCTGGATGCCGAGTCGGAAGCCCTAATTCAGGACTCGCTTCGCAGCCTCATGCATGGGAAAACTGTGATTGTGATTGCGCATCGTTTCAGCACCATTCGTCATGCGGCACAGATCATCCTCATGGATGCCGGGCAGATTCGATCCGTCGGACCGCATACCACACTGTATGAGCATGCCCCCCTCTACCGGAGCCTCTATGACCAGCAATTCATCCAATAACCCCCAGACACCTCCTGTCATCATTGCCGGCATGCATCGGTCCGGCACCTCCATGCTGGCAAGACGCCTCCAGCAGGCCGGCCTTTTCATCGGAGCCGATCTCGACCCGAATGCCGAATCGGGCTTGTTCATGCACTGGAATTGCTGGGCCCTGATGCAAGCTGGCTGCCGATGGGACCAGCCCGAATCGTGGTGCCTTCCGCCTATGCTTGCCGACCGGGCGCAAGACCAATTGCACCTGATCATGCAAGACGCCCGCTCCTGCCAACCCTTTTATGGGAAGCAACGCAGACTGCCACCGCTGATACAGTATACGCAGCCCTGGGGATGGAAAGACCCCCGCAACACACTAACAGCAAACCTTTGGCTGTCTGTCTTCCCAACCGCACGCGTGCTGGTCATCACACGCCATGGATTGGATGTAGCTGCCAGTTTACAACGGCGCGCATCCGACGCCCTGCAGCAGTGGATTCCCAAAACCGGTAAAAGCTACCACCGCCGTATGACCGATTCCGGACGCTGCTGTACCATCGAAGGTGCATTTTCCTTGTGGACCACCTACATGCAAGCCGGGCAACAACTCCAGGCAGCATACCCCGGCCAAGTCATGATCGTGCGCTACGAGGACCTGCTTACCGACCCCACCACGCATCTGCCGCGAATCCTGGCTTTCTGCCGGCTGCCCACATCGGGAGATCTACATCCCGAACCAGATCGGATCTTTGCCTACCGACATAACCCCGCACTCCTTCCGCTTGCAACGCAGTTTCAACCAACACTCGAACGTCACGGATACCCCCATGTCTGATCCGCTTATATCAGTCATCATTCCAACCTACAATTACGCGCGCTACCTGCCGCAGGCTCTCGATTCCGTCCTGGCCCAGTCGCTCCTGCCCCAAACCGAGATCATTCTTGCCGACGATGCCTCCACCGACCAGTCGGATGCGATCTGCCGCGAATATGCTGCGGCACATCCCTGCATACGCTACCACCGCCACACTACCAATATCGGGATGGTGCCAAACTGGAATTGGTGCCTGCAGCAAGCCCGTGGAACCTTCATCAAGCCCCTGATGGCAGATGATCTTCTCTTGACACCCCTTGCACTTGCACAGATGGCACAAACGCTTCAGAACCACCCATCCGTTGCGCTGGTGACATCCGCCCGGCGTATCATTGATGCGGACGCGCAGGAACGCAGTTGCTGGGCTCCGCTAGGAACACAGTCCCGCATCCTCACGGCTCGTGCCTGGAAACAGATGCACCTGGAACGTCAGATCCCCACCATTCTGAACTCCATCGGGGAACCCAGCGCCGTCCTTTTCCGCAGACAACAGGCCTACCGCGGCTTCGATCCATCTCTCCGGCAATTGGTCGATCTCGAAATGTGGTTGCACCTTCTCACCCAAGGGGACCTATATGTATTTGGCCAACCATTATGCGCGTTCCGCCAGCATCCCCGGCAGCAAACCGAACACAACCGGCAGCTCCAGCTACATCGCTTGGAGGAAATTGAAATCTGTCGCCGCTATAGCCCGCCCCCATTCCGGGATCGTCATCGGTTTCGTATCATCCATCACATGCAGAAAGCACACGAACCGCATGCCGATATATCGCGCCAAGCGCTCCGTGATGCGGTTGGAGCCTGGCGCTGGCTGGCCCTCCGGACGCACTATCGATACACGCGGTTGAGCCAGAATCTCCACCATGCCAGACACAAAAGATCCCCGCGCACCGGAGTATCAGCATGATCCCGTATAATGCCGCATTACCTCTTATTTCTATTCATATCGAAAAAACCGGCGGCACCAGCTTCCGCCGCAACCTGGAAACCTGGTTTGGACGCAAACTCTACTTCCATTACCCGGATCCGACGACCGGACAACTCCCCCAGCCCATCCGGCTGCAAGCCCGTTGGAGGCATGCCTACCGCCGCAACATCTGTATCCATGGACATTTCAATCGGTTCGCCGGTTTTGGTATCGAGCAAACCTATCCATCTGTCCGGCAATACATCACCTGGCTGCGTGATCCTATCGAGTTACATATCTCGCTCTTCTCGCATCAGATGCGTGTCCAGGGCGCCGCACGCTTCCGGCAAGGAGCCAGCCACAAAACCACAACCGACATCGAGGAATTCTTTGAATGTGCCCGCTGCCCTATCCTTCGGGCTTTACCGGAAGCCATCGACCTACATACCTACCAAGACATCCTGGATCGCTACTTCATTCATGTGGGGGTCCTCGAACGGCAAGACGTTTCGCTTGCAAATCTAGCCGAGAAACTGCACCGGAAGCCGGTTGTGCTGCCCCACGAGAATGCCTCGCCCAGAACCCAGCATCCCTCGGCATCCACCCTACGGCGTTTTCGCGCCAAGCATACCCTCGAGTACCTTCTGTTTGACTTGGCGATGCGATGCAACAGCTAACCGCAACGGTACTACCCCTCCAACCAATCAGCGCAATCCCACCCAAGGAGTTTTTCGAGCTCGTGGATGGATGGGGCAAATTGTTCGCGCAATTGCTGTCGGCATGCATCCGGCAGCTCGTATTGGTAGTCTTGTGCGAATACCGGTTCTGCGCAAATTCGCTTCGCCGGCAATGGCGCAACGCCGAGAAATCGGCAAACCGTTTCCATCGTTTCCCCGGGCATCTTCCGTAACGCATCACTCCGCATCACCAGCGACTGCTCACGCGGAATATACGTCCACATATGCCGCAGTTGCCGCGCATAATAGCCACGATCTGTATAGGAAAACACCGGATGCTCCGGATGGATTGCCAGGCGTTCCGCTTCTGCCGCCAGTGCATCCTCGAAGCGCAGTGGCTCAAAGCCACGTATATACTCCATATGCCAGTGCGAGAAGGCACGCTCCACCGGATTGCGCAACAGCACAATTACCTTCATACCGGGATGGTACGCCGCAACGCGCGGCATCGCCCCCGAACAATATAGGTAGGATGGCGTCGTTTCTCCCGGTATCCGCCCCCAGCCGCGTGGAAACATCGCATGATACGCTCCCGTCCGGACGGGCTGTCCATCTGGAAAATATCGGTCGTCATCAAAGAAATGACATTCCTTGCGAAAGGGCAGGCAAAGCGCGCGGTGCGCACGCAAATATCGATCGAGGGCTGTCGTACCCCCTTTCTGCACCCCGACGATCAGGAATTGCACCGGAAACGCTGCCGACATCAACCGCATCAGTCGATTTTTCATCCGGTGCCCTTCCGATCAAACAGTTGCAACCCAGTCCATAATCATGTAAAGCCTATAGTAGTGTTCGTTGGGATACAAGGAAAGGCCTTTACATGAGAATTGCACTGGGAGTCCGTCGATTCTGCCTAGGCGGCGGCCAGGAGCAATTCGCGGTCCGGCTGGCCCAGCACCTTGTCGGTAGCGGGCACGCCGTTATCGTTTACACCTTCGAAGGCGACCCCATACCCGGTGTTGAGCTGCACCGTATATCGCCGCCGCGCTTTCGCCCTCGCTGCCTGCGGGATTGGGCAACCGGGAAAAAACTGGCAATGGCCCTGGCCCAGGCGCCGGCAGATGTAACCTACGGCGAGCAGAAAACCTGGAACGTAGATGTTATCCGCGCAGGCGGCGGGGTGGAGGCGGCCTACTGGGACTATGCCCTCCAACGCAAATGGAAACGGGGCTACCGCTGGCTTGCCCGCATATGCCCCAAGCGGTTTTATGATATCCGGGCAGAAAAAATGGCGCTCCTCGCACCAACCACCAAGACCATTGTCGTGAACGCCCACTTGGTTGCGCAAGCCATGCATAAGGCCTATCCGCAGATCGACAACAAGATTCGCGTCATTCACAACGGAGCCAATATGCAGACACCGGATGCCGCGCCACACCGGGAGATGCGTGCCAGTATGCGCCGCATGCTTGGCATTCCTGAGCAGGCACCCGTGATGCTCTTTGTGGGGCACGACTTCTACCGCAAGGGGCTTGATGCCGCGATCCAAGTCCTGTCCAAGCTGCGCGTTGCTCCCATATCTCAACCCTGGCACCTTATCATCGCGGGCCGCGGAGACCGTGCGCTATACCAGCTTCGCTGCCTCCTCGCAAACGTCCGACCCTATGCCCATTTTGTAAAGCGTAATACCGACTGCGCCTGCATGTATGCTGCGGCGGATGTCCTGGTTCTCCCTTCCCACTACGATCCCTTTGCGAACGTGACCGTCGAGGCACTGGCCGCCGGCATACCCGTTCTGACCACCCGACGCAACGGTGGCAGCGAAGTTATTGTGCAAGCGAAGAACGGCTGGGTGATCGACACCCCATACGATATATCCCGGATGGTGGACATCCTGTCACTGGCCATACAAAACACGGACTTGCTGGCTCCCTTCAAACAAGAGGCCGCACGTTCCGTGACCGCCCACCGAATGGAATCCTGCCTGCAAGACATGGAACAGGTTCTGTTGGATGCCGCCCAAACACACCAAAACGCAGACATGCCGACCGACCGACCCCACCCCCAGCGTACGCCTTTTGACGGTAGCAAGGCTCGCGCATCTCGCGTTGCAGCCACGCTGTAATCGTTGCATCAGGCCGGCTTATGCGCCGTCACCAGCCAATGCGGCATCGGCGGAGGTACCGTAAGGGTCTGCGGCGCCACAAAGCCCGCTTGTGTAAGCCATGCATGCAGTTCCGTATCCGCAAAGACCCATCCGTCGTGTGTTGTCAGTGCCATATTCACGGCAAACAGTGCCGAAAAAACCGGGCTTGTATGCGATGCGTCGGTCATGACATCCAGAATCATGATTTGGCCACCCGGTCGCAAGGCATCGGCAGCACGCTGCAAAATCGACAGGATGGAAGCGGGCGACTCCTGATGCAGCGCGCCAAAGATGGTAACGGCATCATAGGTCCCGTGCTCATAGCGATCCGTATGATAGTCCCCTACTCGGCAGGTGACGCGGTCAGCTAGCCCGGCATCTGCCACCAGCTCCTGCGCAACCGCAGAAACAGCAGGCAAATCAACGGTCACGCAGCACAATGCTTCATGTGCCTGCGCCATCAGCATGGCATAGGTACCGGGGCCGCCGGCCAAATCCAGGACCTTCCGACAGCCCTGCAAGGGAAGCAAAGGCACTACCGCACGTCCAATGCCCAGTGCCCGACCATGCATTGCCAACACGAATCGCCGGGTACGCTCCGCATCTTCCCCCAGATGCGTTTCCGGTGCTTCCACCGGCTTGCCCGTACGCACCAGATCCGGCAACCGCCCCCAGGCCGGATATACATCCTGATTATACCGGATAGCCCCCCGCAGGTCATGCGGTGCCCCCGCTACCAGAGTAGCCGCACTAGCAGGCGTGTTGCGGTACCCCGCAGATCCCTTCCGCATCAACCCTACCGCCACACAAGCATCCAACAATAATTGCAGCCCTCGAGCATCATGTCCCGTCTCTGCCGACAACCTTGTAAGCGTGGCACCACCAGACTGCCTTTCCACCGCCTCAAACAGATCCAAATCTATCGCCGCAAACAACACGGCTGATCCATAATACGCACTGGCCAAGTCAACAATATCCGCTACATGTTTCTCTCGTTCTTCCGCCATCGTTACTCCTGTTTTCTATTCCAATCCTTGCGACGGGCCCGATGCCAGGCCACCAATCGTGACACGAGGAACACCAATCCCGTTACCACAATGGAAACGCCAAATGCCAGCAGGAACGATCCGGATTTCCGCCCCCAGACCCCCACCAGGACATATACCAGCGAAACCGACAGGTTTCCGATCGCCGTAACGGCCAGAACCGGCCAGAACCGCAAGCGGGCAATACCGCTGAACAACACCGATGTCTCGGCCAAAACGGGAACCGGGCGCAACGCGAGCAGTAACCAGAGGCCATGGCGCACATGGAACGCATGCAGCATCTCCGCCTCCCGTGCCCCGATCAGGTACTCCGTCGGTTTTGCGGCATACCGGCCCAGTGCATAGCCGGCAACCACCGTACCCGTCATGCCCGCAAAAGATGCCAGCGTACCGGCCCAAACGCCAAGAAAGATGCCACAGGCCGTACTAATCACACTGGACGGTACCGGAAAGACGATATCCACAAGAAGCAACGCCACCAGGATCATGGCCGTCAGGAAGGGTTGCTGCTGCGCTTCGGCCAGACGCGCCTCGGTCCAGGCATCCACCGTATCCCCGAAAAGCGCAAAGCCCACCAGCACAAAAGCCACCACCGCCACAAACAGCAGCAGCGACCGAATCGGTATCATGAAGGGTTTTCTTTGCATGTGCCCCATCATGCCGGAAGACCCCACGCCCGCACAACCACAAAAGATTCTACTTACCCTGAGATGCCATATGTGCTAATACTATGCTTATATGTTCATGACAAAAGTGCCTGGAAATGTATATGCAACCGATGAACCCAACCCATAGCGAAGCGGTCGAACGAACGGATCGAACCCGCCTCTTTTGGCGCAAGCCCCTGCAGGTGCTTGTCGATGGCATTGTGCGCCTCATGCGCCAGGGCCTTACCCGGCGGAGACTCTCGATCGGTTTGGCACTGGGCGCAACGGTGGCCATTTTTCCGGTCTTTTTTCTGCCGGCGCTAGCCTGTCTGGCACTGGCAGCCTTGGCAGGTTTGAACCAGCCCATCATGCAAGCCATCAACTATATTGCCGGTCCCGTACAAATTTTACTCTTTCTCCCGTTCATGCGGATCGGGGAATATGTATTCGGGCTACAGCGCTACACCTTGGATATCGCAACCCTGCGGCACATTCTGACCCAGGAGCCCAGCAGCGTGCTGGCGCACCTGCGCGTACCCATTGGTCACGCCATGCTGGGATGGCTCGTTATGGCACCCATCGTCTTTATCCTAGGCTATTGCCTGCTATACCGTGTCCTGTGGAAACTCCCAATGCCGGCGGGAATGGGTACAGAACGTATACAGGCAAAGCCCTATGCATAAGGCCCATCGCAGACAGCACGCAACGTGCACCCAGACCCTCCCCCTTACAGCGCCCATGCTACTGATGCTTGCCACCGAATCCATCACAACCTTTCTCGGGGTGTGGGCCCAAAGCATCTGCCGCAAACGCCCCACACACACCATGACCTTGCGGCATGTGCTCGTCTTGCTCCTCGGGCTGCCGCTGTTTCTCAGCTATCAACTCATAACCTGGCTGGCACACGGGCTCGATGAACTGTTCTTCCGGGGCTACAAATCCGTACACTTCGAACAAGCACTCTTCATCATCGGGCTTCCGCGCAGTGGCACAACCTTCCTGCATCGCGTGTTGGCCAAGGATCAGGATGCCTTCACCACCCTGCAAGCATGGGAAGCAATCCTCGCGCCAGCTATCTGCCAGAAAAAACTGCTGCTCGGGCTCCTCAGGCTTGACCACCACCTCGGTGGATGGGGCAAAGCCCTCCTGGCGCGTATCGAGCGGCGGCTTTCCGCCAACATGCAGCACGTCCATGCGCTTGCCCTCCGGCAACCCGAAGAGGATTTTATTGTTTTGCTGCCAGCTATGGCCTGTTTTGCCATGATCGCCGTATTTCCCGCATCCACGTGGCTCTGGCAGCTTTCGCAGTTCGATCAAGCCGTCCCACCAGGACGGCGTACGCGCCTCTCCGCCTTTTATCGGGCATGCATCCAGAAACATGGCTATGCGGGGGGTGAAAAACCTAAGGTTTTTCTTTCCAAAAATGCTTCCTTCGCGTCCTGGTCACAAACCCTCGCCCATCTGTTTCCTGCGTCACAACAGGTATGCTGCCTGCGGAATCCGGCCGAGATGATTCCCTCCCAACTCAGCGCACTGGAACCCGCCATGCAGCTTTGCGGCAACGATGTGCGCGCAAGTGGATTCCGCCGCCGGATCACGGAAATGCTTACAACCTACTATGCACACTACCAGCTCCATATGCAGCAGGAACCCGAACCGGCGTACATGGTGGTACCGATCACCGACCTGAAGGAAAACCTGGAACGAATCGTGCGCACATTGTATGCGCATTGCGGCATAGAGCCCTCCGCTGCCGCAACCGCGCGCCTTCAGGCGGAAGCCGAACAATCCCGCACACACACCAGCAAGCACTGCTATTCCCTAGAGGCCTACAACTGTTCTCTCAAGGACATGAACCGGCAACTACGCGAAAAAGGATGTACGCCTTGTTCAGCAGGAGCGGACGAGTGAAAACCAGCGAAAGGGACAGCATGGATACAGCCCCTCGAAACCCCACGTTGCACGCAACGGGAGACCTGCAGGATGTGCGGGTTGCTGTCGTATCGGACGCCTCCCCCCACCGCAATGGCGTGGGCTCCTACTATCGCGATCTCATCGGGCATATGCAATCGGATCTCGGGTGCATAAAACTCGTTTCGCCCACCCGCCGCAGCTCCGGTATGTATCTGATCTCCATCCCCATGCCCGGTGATCCATCCCAACGCATCCGGGTGCCGAACGTATCGGTCCTCTCTGCGCGGCTGCACCAGATCCGCCCAAGCGTCATCATCATCCCCTGCCCGGGACCCTTCGGGCTGTTTGCCCTATACTTTGCCATGAAGTACAATATCCCCCTTTGCGTCGGCCTGCATACCGACTACGATAAACTCACCGACCTCTATTGGAGCGGAATTTTCAGCCATGTTTCCCGCGGATATCTGCGTGCCACCAATCGGCTGCTTGTACGCTGTAGCGACCTCGTCATGGTGGCAAACCATGATCTGCATCAGACCGCTCTTGACCTCGGCGCCAAACACGTCGAAATCTTTGGCAGCGTCGTCCCAAAACGCTTTCTGCAAAAGAACATCTGTCCGCACAACGGAACCTGTCAACGCGTCTTTTTTGCCGGACGCCTTGCAAAGGAAAAGAACATTGCCACGATATTGGAGGCCGCGGAAGCCTTGCCGCAGATGGAATTTCAGCTTGCCGGTGATGGGCCGATGCGTGCAGAGGTAGAACGTGCTGCGGCGCGCCACGCGAATGTGAACTATCTGGGGTGGTTGCCGCGCCACAAACTGATGCAGGCACTCGATGAGAGTGATATGCTGATCTTGCCCTCGCATCTCGAAACGTTCGGGACCGTTGCCTTGGAAGCCGCCGCACGCGGGCGCTTGGTTCTGGTTTCCGCCGAATGCGGCCTATTGAACTGGAAAGCGTTTCACGGCAACGTGCTGAGCATACTTCCCGAAGAATCCCTTACCCAGGCTCTGGTGCGGGTATCGGAACTCACACCTGCGGAGCGGGTGCAGCGCAGCACGGACATGCGCCAAGCCACACATGCCTTTAACGACCAAACCGTTGCCGCATGGGAACAGGTTCTCCTGCATCTCCACGCCCTGCAACAGAAAGGATCGCATGCGTGAGCACCGGCACCCGTCTCGTTTCCATTCATGATGTTTGCCCAGCGACGTTGCCCGATGTGCAGCGCGTGCTCGATCGATTGCAGCATCACCATATCAGCCCTGTAACCCTGCTCGTGATTCCCGGCAAAACGTGGCAAGCGCGCGAGCTGGCGCAATTGCGGGCATGGCAAGCCGATGGGGCTGAACTGGCAGGACATGGCTGGTCGCATCAATGCCTGCCGCCAAAAGATTGGCGGCACTACCTCCACAGCAAATGCATCTCGCGAGATGTCGCCGAGCACTACTCTTGCAACCGCCAACAAAGCATCGAGATGCTGCGGCATTGCCACCATTGGTTTACACAAAACGGATTTGCCCCGCCCCGACTCTATGTGCCACCGGCCTGGACGCTCGGACACATGCCCATTCGCGACCTGTCAGCCTCCCCTTTTGATCTCGTCGAAGTCCTCGGCAGCCTCGTTTGGACGGCCTCCGGCAAAAAGCTCCGCCTGCCCGTGGTTGGATTCGAGGCCGATACGGCTTGGCGCCAGGGGGTTCTGACGCTATCCAACAAGGTCAATGCAGGGGTTGCGGCCGCACGACACCAACCCCTGCGCATCGCCATCCATCCCAGGGATTTTTGCTTGCGTCTAGCCCACCAACTCGACACCATCCTGGCCAAACCCGCTACATCCATCTCGTATGGGATGTTGTTAGAACCGTAAGGAGCATGATGCTGGATTGGATCCAGGATAACGAAGCACTCTTTTATAGTATTGGCACGCTGACAGTCGTCTCGTTGCTCGTGCTACCCATCCTCATGACAGTCGTTCTGGTACGGCTGCCGGTAACCTACTTTGCAAACGAGCACCGTTCGCCTGCCCAGCCCCCTACCCGGCCTCGCTCACTTTTGCGCTTGCTAGGCCTCGCAGGGAAAAACCTGCTGGGAGCCGTTTTCCTGGCTGCGGGTTTTGCCATGCTCGTGCTCCCAGGACAAGGCATCCTGACCATGCTGCTTGGACTATCGCTCATGAACTTTCCCGGCAAGTATCGACTCGAACGGTGGTTGATCCGGCATGGTGCCACCCTGCGCGTTGTTAATGCCTTACGCCACCGGTTTGGTGCCCCGCCACTCGTGCTGCAGCAGGCGGACCATTAACCGTAGACCATTCACGAAGAGGAAAGCGAGAGGCACATGGAGGAAATCATCATCGAACCCGGGCTCTGGATCAGCATTGCCATTCCGCTGGCGATCATGTTCGCACGCATCTGCGATGTTACCCTCGGTACCCTGCGCATTATTTTTGTGTCACGCGGCATGAAACTCCTGGCCCCCCTGCTCGGATTCTTTGAAGTCATCATCTGGCTAATCGCGATCGGCCAAATCATGCAGAACCTCTCAAGCTGGACCAACTACGTCGCCTACGCAACCGGTTTTGCCCTCGGCAACTACATTGGCATGCTCGTCGAGGAACGGCTGGCGGTCGGCATGCTGGCCGTCCGCATCATCACGCAGACCGCAGCCACGGAATTGATCGCGGCATTGCGCAAAAACAACATCGGTACGACCAGCCTGGATGGCCGTGGCATGCAGGGCAAGGTGTCACTTATCTTTCTCATTATCAAGCGCCAGCACCTACCGCTTGTCCAGAAACTCGTACAACAACATAACCCCAGGGCCTTTGTGTCGATGAATGACATCCGTTCCGTTCAGGAGGGGTATTTTCCGCAACGCACATCGACCCGCCAGACGTTTTCGCGGATGCTCAACACGAGCCTCAAGCGCAAATGATTACCATAGCTACACCATCGCCAGAAACTGTTCGATGGCATCCAGGAAGGCGTCCTCATCCTGAAAGGGAACTGGCTGCACGGGGACACTGCCGCGGAACCAGTGGCCATAAGACTTGGATATCATGCGGCGATCCGTAACCACAACCACGCCCCGGTCTGAACAGTGCCGGATCAGCCTGCCAAATCCCTGCCGGAACCGGATCACCGCCTGCGGTAGTGAATATGCCCGAAAGGCACTTATACCTGCCGCCTCCAATGCCTCGCAACGCGCTTCCACCACCGGATCCGTAAAGACAGCAAACGGCAGACGGGCCAGAACCACGCACGAAAGCGTATCCCCGGCCACATCCACGCCCTCCCAGAAAGAGTGCGTTCCCATCAAGACCGATGCAACATCGTCACGGAATGTATCCGTCAAGTGCTCACGTGAAAATGCTTCCCCTTGTGCCAGCACCGTAATGCCTTGCCGGTGCAACGTATCCCGCAGAACCGACGTCGTATGTTGTAGCATAGCGTAACTGGTAAAAAGTGCCAGCCCCCGGCCACGGGTCCGCAAAAACATCTTCGCCAGCAGGGCGCTCAAAGCCTGACTATAGGAAGGCGCGCCGTTGCTGGCCGGATCCGGCAGGAACATGGGAACCATCAGGGCGGCCTGCTGCCTGTAATCAAACGGCGTTCCGACATCCAGCATGGTCAGCTTTTCGGGCAAAACCCGATCCAGGCCCAGCCGACTCATCAGAAAATCAAATTGCCCGCGCACGGTCATCGTGGCAGACGTAAACACAATCGATGCATGCTGCGCATACAATTCCGAACATAGCGATTCGCCCACGGCAACCGGTGCCGCCAACAA
>CAZRCN010000032.1:0-14655 GCA_964598575.1 uncultured Victivallales bacterium
GCCAGAGGCTCACATGCGTATTTTCTGCTATGAGCGTCTACCCTACTATGATAAAAATGGAATCAGGCAGGGTCTGATGGTTGCGGGAAGGATGGTCCTTCCCGCTTTGAAAAAGGGAAAACAGGAGGCAGAAGATGAGGAACAAGTGGTGGTTGTTTGCCGTCGCAGCTATGTTGGCGGGTTCGGCGTTTGCCGCTGAAAAGGAATCCAGCGGTATTACCCCGAATCTAGACAAGGGAACCAAGGTTCTTGAAGGTGCAGGACACATCAATCTGATGGCAGATGAAGTACAAATGCAGCTCGTTTACGGCCAGTTCGTCGCCGACGGAATCGAAGTTGCCGTGGTTGCTGGACTAAGCGACAACGATCGCTATATGAGCACCGAGCTGGGAGCCCGTGCCGAGTACAACCTCGTCCTTGATTCGGCTTTTGTGCCATTCCTGGGCGCTGGCATTACCTGGCACGATGTCGAAGCCGACGAAAGCGATGTCGACACCGATGCCGCCGTATTTTCGGGCGGTGGTGGCGTGAAGTACTTTATCCGCGACGACGTCGCTCTTGCCGTGAACGGTAGCTACCTTTTTGCTACGGATGATATTTTCGTCGATAATGAAGACGGAGAATTGCAGGATGACGAATTCCGTCTCCTATTCGGCATCCGGTTCTACTTCGACTAATCGATAGTCCGCATGGAATTGCGGCCCATCCCGTCATTCAGGGTGGGCTGCGTTTGTTGTCCCTGCCGCAAACATCAAGACGTTTGCAGGCTCCTGTCGAGGAGATCAGGATCACACGGAGCGGTGATCAGGGGTCATAGGCCAGAACGGACTGCAGGTGGCGTTCGGCTTCGGTGCAGGAAATACCCTTGCGGCGGGCGTAATCCTCGACTTGGTCGTGCTTGACTTTCCCCACGCTGAAATACTTGCTTTGGGGGTGGGCGAAGTAGTAGCCGCTGGTTGCGGCTGCGGGGACCATCATGTGGCTCTCCGTGAGGCCAATGCCGAGTTTTTCTGCCTCGAGCAGTTGCATGAGCATTTCCTTGTCCTGGTGGTCGGGGCAAGGCGGGTACCCAGGTGCCGGACGGATGCCCTGGTATTTGACGGCAAAGATATCCGGCATGGATAGGTTTTCTTCCGGTGCATAGCCCCACCAGGTTTGCCGTACCTCCTGGTGGAGTTTCTCCGCAAGTGCCTCGGCGAGGCGATCGGCCATGATCTTGGCCAGGATCTCCTTGAAATCGTCCCCGTCGCGACGGAATGGCTCGACGTATTGCTCCAGCCCGAAGCCGGCATTGGTGCAGAACCCACCGATGTAGTCCGGGATGCCGCTTTCCTTTTCGGCCACGAAATCGGATAGGGACAAGTAGTAGGGGGTTTGGGTTTTGCGCTGTTGCTGGCGCAGTGTATGCCAGCAGCCGAGGACCTGTGCGCGACTCTCGTCGGCATAGATTTCGATGGAATCGTCGGGCAGTCGGGCCGCGGGGTAGAGGAAGAGGGCGGCACGTGCCTCGACGAGTCCGGAGCGGGCCATATCAACGAGCATCTCGTTGGCTTCCTGGTATAGGGAACGCGCTTCGGCCCCGTATTCCGGATCGTCAAGAATCTCCGGAAAGCGCCCTTTCATCTGCCAGGAAATGAAGAAGAAAGCCCAATCGATGAAGGGGGTAATTTCCTCGAGGGGGATCTGGCGGAAATGTTGCACGCCGAGAAGATGTGGTGTAGGCGGGGGTACGTCAAAGGATGGCCGGAAGCGCTTGGCGCGGACTTCGGCGAGGGGCACGAATTCGCGTTCCTGGAGGGATGCATCGCGTTTTTGGCGGGTTTGTGCATGATCAGCCGCAATCTGGGCGGCAAATGCTTCGCGGGCGTGGGGCTGGATAAGCTTCTGTACGATGCCAACGGCGAGGGAGGCGTCTTTGACGTGCACGACCGGTTGATCGTAGGCGGGGGCAATTTTGACGGCGGTATGGATTTTACTGGTGGTGGCTCCGCCAATCAGCAGGGGGAGCTGGATGCCGCGGCGTTGCATCTCGGAGGCGACATGAACCATTTCGTCCAGGGAGGGTGTGATGAGGCCGGAGAGGCCGATGATGTCGACCTGCTGCTCCTGGGCTTGGTGGAGAATTTCGTCGGTAGGCACCATGACACCCAGATCGATGATGTCGTAATTGTTGCTGGCAAGAACAACGCCGACGATATTCTTGCCGATGTCGTGGACATCGCCCTTCACGGTCGCCAGCAGGATGCGTCCCTTGGCCGAGGTATCTCCCCCGGCAGCTTTCTCGGCTTCAATGTAGGGAGAGAGGTAGGCAACGGCCTGCTTCATGACGCGCGCACTCTTGACGACCTGGGGCAAAAACATTTTACCGGAGCCAAACAGGTCCCCGACTACGTTCATGCCATCCATGAGGGGACCCTCGATGACATGCAGTGCCATCGGAAGTTTTTGCCGTGCTTCCTCGACATCGGTTTCGATGTAGGCGGTAATGCCTTTGATCAGGGCATGGGAAAGGCGCTGCTCGACAGGCTGCTCGCGCCAGGCCAGATCCTCCTCGCGGGTGGTGCCGCGTCCGGCATAGTGCTCGGCCATCTCAAGGAGTCGGTCGGTGGCATCTGCGCTACGGTTCAGCACCAGATCCGCGACGGCCTCGCGTAACTCGTCGGGAATTTCATCGTAGACGGTCAGCTGGCCGGCATTGACAATGCCCATGCTCAGGCCGGCCTGTATGGCGTGATACAGGAATACCGCATGGATGGCTTCGCGGATCTGGTCCATGCCACGAAATGAGAAGCTGACATTGCTAACCCCGCCGGATATCTTGGCATGCGGTACGTTGTTCCGGATCCAGCGCGTGGCCTCGATGAAGTCGACGGCATAGTTGCGGTGCTCTTCGATTCCGGTTCCGATGGCAAAGATGTTCGGATCAAAAATGATATCCTCGGGGGGGAAATCGAGGGTTCGGGTCAGCAGGTCGTACGAGCGGCGGCAGATGGTGGTTTTGCGTTCGAAAGAATCTGCCTGGCCGTTTTCGTCGAAGGCCATGACAATGGCTGCAGCCCCGAAATCGCGCACGATCCGGGCATGTGCGAGGAAGGCCTCCTCGCCCTCCTTGAGGGAGATGGAGTTGACAATGGCCTTGCCTTGCACGCAGCGTAAGCCGGCTTCGATGACGCTGAATTTACTGGAATCGATCATGATCGGTACGCGGGATATGTCGGGCTCGGTTGCGACAAGCTTGAGAAAGCGTTCCATCTCGGCGGCGCTGTCGAGCATGGCCTCATCGATATTCACATCAATGATCTGCGCGCCGCTTTCGACCTGCTGCAGGGCGACGGCCAATGCTTCCTCGTGGTTGCCGTCGCGAATCAGGCGCGCAAATTTGCGGCTACCGGTAACGTTGGTGCGTTCCCCGACATTGACGAATCCGGTGTGCGCTGCGATTTCGAGAGGTTCGAGGCCTGAGAGCCGCATGGTGTGGGGATCTTCGGGTATGGGTCGGGGGGCATGCCGGGAACAGGCAGTCTGAATGGCGGCAAGGTGTTCGGGGGTGGTGCCGCAGCAGCCCCCGACAATATTGAGCAGGCCGTCTGCCGCCATGGCCTCCAGGACGGCTGCCATTTGTTCGGGCGTGTCGTCGTACTGGCCGAATTCGTTGGGTAGCCCGGCATTGGGGTGGACACTGACAGGGGCATGGCAAACCTGCCCGAGATCATAGATATACTGGCGCAGCTGCTCGGCTCCCAGCGCACAGTTCAAGCCAACGGAGAGCGGGTTGGCATGCCGGACGGAATAATAAAAGGCTTCGGTGGTCTGGCCGGAGAGCGTGCGGCCACTCTGGTCGGTGATGGTACCGGAGATCATGACCCGGATCGGGGTTTCACGGTTCCGGTTGAGACGACGGATCGCGTGAAGGGCCGCTTTGGCATTGAGGGTGTCGAAAATGGTTTCGATCATGAGGAAGTCGGCCCCACCCTCCAGCAAGCCCTCGGCGGCATTGGTATAGTCATCGGCTAAGGCATCGAAGGAAATGGCACGGAAACCGGGGTCGTTGACATCCGGGGACAGGGACAGGGTTTTATTGGTTGGGCCGAGGATGCCGGCGATGAAGCGGGGTTTATCGGTAAAGGCGTCGGCGGTCTCGCGTGCCAGGCGAGCAGCCTCACGGTTGAGTTCGCGGACGAAGGCTGGATCCTGGAGGCCATAGTCAAGCTGCGAGGTGCTGGTCGCGTTAAAGGTGTTGGTCTCGATAATATCACATCCGGCCTGCAAAAAGGCATGATGAATGGCGGCAATGTGTGCGGGCTGTGTCAGGCTGAGCAGGTCGTTGTTCCCTTTGAGCGGTAGGGCATGGTCTGCAAACCGACGACCGCGAAAATCGTCTTCTGCCAGCGCCAGTGCCTGGATGCTGGTGCCCATGGCTCCATCCAGGAAGAGAATGCGCTGCTTGAGGCAGGCTGAAAACTTTGCTACACGTTGTTGTGGTTTGTCCACGTGTTGGCTCCTTGCAGACGGTTCGATTTGTTGTATGCTGTGAAGGCAGGGGCATCCCAAAAGGACGTCTCGGCCTGCACAGTATGCTGATACCCGTGAAAACGGCTATACGTTAGTCCGGCTTTGCTGGTATATTTGAAGTGTTTTTACAGAATGTCAATCATGAAACGGTGTGTGTAGATGGGAAAGCAGGCAATATACGAGGGGGGAGCGAGATGCCGACGATACGGGAGCGTGTGAAAGCGGGAGAGATCCTGATGTGTGATGGAGCAATGGGCACGATGTTGCAGGCGCATGGGTTAGAACCGGGGGAATGTCCGGAGCTATGGTGCCAGACCCACCCCGAAGTGGTGCGGGGTATTCATCAGGCCTTCCGGGATGCAGGCAGCCACATGGTAGAGACAAACAGTTTTGGGGGTACGCGCTACAAGTTGCAGCATTATGGTGTGGCCGAGCAGTGTGCAGCGCTGAATACATCAGCCGCAACGCTGGCACGGGAAGTGGCGGGGACCGGGCAGTATGTGCTTGGAAGTATGGGGCCGACCGGCGCGATGCTCGAACCCTATGGGGAAGAGTCGGAGGAAGATGTGTATGCCGCTTTTCTGGAGCAGGCCCAGGCTTTACATGCCGGGGGGGCCGATGCGATTATCGTGGAGACGATGACGGCACTGGAAGAGGCGCGCATTGCCTTGCGTGCGGTGCGGGCTGCGAGTCCGGATCTGATAGCGGTGGTCAGCATGACGTTTGATCCGGTTGCTACGGGTGGCTATGCCACGATGATGGGGGTTCGGCCGAAGGCCTTTGCCGAACAGATGTGTGCGGATGGGGCTGATTTGATTGGTACCAATTGCGGGACGGGTATTGCCGATATGGTGCATATTGTCGCAGAGCTGCGCGCGGTGTGTGGCGACATTCCCTTGATGGCAATGCCGAATGCCGGGATGCCGGTGGTTGAGAACGGGCAGACGGTGTTCCGGGAAACCCCCGAACAGATGGGGACGGATGCCAAGCGGTTGATTGACGCGGGGGTACAAGTGCTGGGAGGTTGTTGCGGTACCCGGCCCGAGCATATTGCCGCCATGAAAGCGGCCGTTGTAAGCGGATCGGGAGGCGCCGGATGATGTTTCCCGGTTTTTGCCTGGAACTACCCGATTGGGTGGGGCCCTTCTGCGCGCAATGGGAGCGGGGCTTTGCACGCGTGCAGGACCGGGCCGCCTTTGTGACGGCACTTTCGCATGAGAATGTGGTGCGGCAAACCGGCGGACCGTTTGGCGCGGCGGTATTTGATCCGGACCAGGCGTTGTTGATTGCGCCGGGTGTCAATCTGGTCGTGCCGGCCTCCTGTTCGATTGCGCATGCGGAAATGGTTGCATTGGCACTTGCGCACCAAGTGATGGGCACGCATGATCTGGGTGGGGCGGGTCTGCCGGAGTTGGAACTGGTGAGCAGCACGGAACCTTGCGCCATGTGTCTGGGGGCGGTACCGTGGTCGGGCGTACGGCGATTGGTATGTTGTGCGCGGGGTGAGGATGCCGAAGCCATCGGGATGGACGAGGGGGAAAAGCCGACGGACTGGGTTGCCGCGCTTCGGCGTCGAGGCATTGCCCTGGAGCGGGATGTTTGCCGGAACGAAGCGGCCGAGGTGTTGCGGGCTTATGCGGCCGCGGGTGGACCCATTTATAATGGACGTGGGCAGTGAGATCCGGGCAAATCGTGAAAAGGCAGGAGGGCATAGCATGAAAAAACCGAAGATCCGGACCTGGGTGCAAGTGCAGCGCACGCGGATGCGGCACGCCTCGCGCTATATCCGGCACGATGTATGGGATGAGGACGTGTTGCAGTTATCGGCTGGCCGTCGGGTAGGGGTCCGGTTGTTGCGGATTGTCGTTATGGTATTCAAGGGGTTCCGGGACGACAATTGCTCGATGCATGCATCGGCGCTGACCTTCAGCACGCTGATGTCGATTGTGCCGATCCTGGCGCTGATGCTGTCGATGGCCCGCGGCCTGGGCGATGCTGAAACGGCCAAGAAATGGTTGCAGGACCGGGTCCGGGACTGGACTGCCACCTTCCAAGAGCAGTCACACGAGGCTGAGTCTGGGGTGGAGCCAGATACCGTGGATATGACAGCGCAAGCAACTGGGAATGCCACAACGGGCGGGGTTGCATCGGCGGCAGCAGCCCAAGCCCCCTGGGAGGGGCAGCAGCAGCTGGCCGATCGTATCAACGGCTTGGTCGAGCGCGGGTTCGAGCGGGTGGAAGAAATCAATTTTGCCCGGCTGGGGACGGTGGGGTTAATCCTGTTGATCTGGATGGTGATCGAGGTGCTGGGGCGCATCGAGCGCTCCTTTAACCGGGTCTGGGGCATCAAGCGGCGACGGACGGTCTGGCGACGGTTTACCGACTACATCAGTGTGCTGGTGATTCTTCCGGTTTTGGTGGGTGCTGCTGTCTCAATCCCGGTCGTGGACTTGGTTTTGGGATACATGCCCGACCGCACGGCCGCCTTCCTGCAGCAAGTTGTCGAGTCGGGCTTTTACAAGAACCTGGTGGTTGTCGGGATGACCACCCTGGCCTTTGCGTTTGTGATCATGTTCATGCCGAATACCACCATGCGCTTTTCCTCCGGACTTTCCGGCGGCTTCGTGGCCGGGGTCTTGTTTCTGTTCTGGCTCTGGCTGTGTGCCACGGTCCAGGTCGGGGCGGCCCGGTATGGACGTATTTACGGAAGTTTTGCGCTCATTCCGATCGTGCTTGCGTGGGTGCATGTGAGCTGGCAGATTGTCCTGCTTGGTGCTGAGGTGGCTTTCTCGGTAGAGAACTGGTCAACCTACCGGATGGAGCGCAATGCCTCGGATGCCAGTGTGGCGGCGCGGTTGACGCTGGCAGTCATGATTCTGCGAGAGACCGGACGGGCGATGTCCGGGCAGCAGGCGCCGTTCGAGATCACGCGCTTTGTGCAGGAGCGCCGTATCCCGATTCGCTTTGTGCATGCCGTTGTGGCGCAGTTGGAGGCAGCGGGCTATCTGGCACCGGTGGCAGGGCAGCCGGATCGCTATGTGTTGATCCGGACGCCGGATTTGCTGTCGGTGCGTGATGTATTGCACCTATTGCTGCATGATGGTGCGGATGCACCTGCACTGGGGCTTCAGCCGGGGCAGTTGGATCCGGCGGTGGCAAAAGTGGTCAAACAGGCACTAGGGGCAGCGGAAGGCACAGTCGGGCAACAGACGGTGGCATCCTTGTTGAAAGCGTAGGGGAAGGACGGGATATTTTGTTGGAAGTGGATTTTGAGCAGGCATTGAATCCGGAGCAGTATGCTGCGGCAACGGCAGGCGATGGGGCGTCCCTGATTCTGGCAGCGGCCGGTACGGGCAAGACGCAAACGCTGGTATACCGGGTGGCGTATCTGGTTTCGCGTGGCGTGGCCCCGGAGCAGATCCTGCTTCTGACGTTTACCAACCGCGCGGCGCAGGAAATGCTGGCCCGCGCCTCGGCCCTGATTGGGGATGATGCCCTCGGCATGCCCTGGAGCGGCACCTTCCACCATGTTGCGAACCGGTTGCTGCGGCGCCATGCCCGGCGGATAGGATATCCGGCAGGGTTTACGATTCTGGATCAGGATGATTCGCGTAGCCTGATGAGCCGGGCGATCAAGGAAGCTGGCTTCAAAAGCAAGGAGTTTCCGAAGCGGGAGGTTCTGCTGCATGTGCACGGGCAGGCGCGCAACCGTGGCGAGGCACTGGAGGCGGTGGTCGCGGACCACTTCGACGGACATGAGGTGGATGTGTCGCAGGTGCTTGGCGTGATCCAGCGCTATGAGGAGCACAAGCGTACGCTGGATGCGATGGATTTTGATGATCTCCTGGTGCAGGCTCTGCGCCTGCTGCAGGAGAATACGGATCTGCAGGCGCGCTATATGGCGCAGTTCCAGCATGTGCTGGTAGATGAGTATCAGGACACCAATGCGATCCAGTCTACCTTGGTGGATCTACTGGCGGGGCAGGGAGGGAATCTGTTTGTGGTCGGCGATGACTTCCAGAGCATATATGCGTGGCGTGGGGCTGATACAACCCACATTCTGACGTTTCCCGATCGGTATCCGGGGGCGCAGGTGTACAAGTTGGAAACCAACTACCGGAGCGTACCGGAGGTGCTGGATCTGGCAAATGTGACGGTAGATTGTGCGGGGCAACCGGAATTGTTCCGCAAGGTGCTGCGGCCAACGCGGCCGCCCTATCATCGGCCGGTGGTGGCGCGGCTGCGGGATGGTGGTCACCAGGCACGCTACGTGACCGAGGCCATCCGCATGTTCCGGCGCGATGGCTACCGTCCGGAGGATATTGCGGTATTGTACCGGGCGCACTTTCATGCCATGGAACTGCAACTGGAGCTGACGCGGAACCGTATCCCGCACTGGGTTACGTCCGGCATCCGTTTTTTTGAGCAGGCGCATGTGAAGGATGTGCTGTGCTTGTTGCGGGTACTGACCTTCGAGGAGGATGCACTGGCGTTTGAGCGGTTGCTCTGCCTACTGCCGGGGGTGGGGGAGGTGACGGCGCGTCGCCTCTGGAAGAAGCTGGGTGGAAGGTTTGATGCTTCGGATCCGGCGCAGCGCGCGCAGTTGGATGCGGCGCTCCCGAAAGGGGCCCGTGCCCGCTGGAGCAAGTTGGATCCGGTCCTGCAGACGTATTATGCAGAAGAATGGCAGCGCAACGGTGGACAGGCGGTTGAATGTTTCCTGGATGCCTTTTATGAGCAATATGCGTATGACACATTTGAAAATGCTGAAAACCGGTTGGATGATCTACGCGAGTTGCAGGTGCAGTTTGGACGTTTCGAAACGGTAGAGCAATGCCTGCAGGATGTGGCTTTGCTGACGAATCTGGATGCGGAGGATGACCAGAAGGCTGCTGCGCAAGGCAAGGTACGCCTCAGCACGGTGCACCAGGCGAAAGGGCTGGAGTGGCCGGTTGTGATTGTCATTTGGCTGGTTGAGGGAATGTTTCCCTCGTCTCGATCCCTGCAGGATTCGCCCGATGGTGGTGAAGAGGAGCGGCGACTGTTTTATGTTGCGGTTACCCGTGCCAAGGATGAGCTTGCATTATGCGTGCCGGAGTGTCGGCGCATGCGGGATGGTGGCGTGATGGGGTGCTTGCCGTCGCGCTACATTGATGAACTTCCCGCTTCGGCTGCAGACGTCAAACGTGTCGGGTACATGATCTAGGAAAAGCCAGCATGCCACGGTGCTGTGGCAGACAGGGCGGCAGGGAGATGGAGGAAACCATGCGGCAAACGCAACACATCCGCGGCCGTCTGGCACCGAGCCCGACCGGGGCTTTACACTTGGGGAATGCCCGTAGTTTCCTGTTGGCATGGCTATCGGTTCGAGCGCGCGGCGGAACGGTTGTGTTGCGAATGGAAGATCTGGATCACCCCAAGGTGAAGCCTGGCACCGCAGATGCGGTACTGGCGGATCTGCGGTGGCTGGGATTAGACTGGGACGAAGGGCCGGATGTTGGTGGTCCGCATGCGCCGTATGTACAGAGCGCACGGGTCCCGCAATATACTGCGGCACTGGCGCAATTGCGCGGAGCGGGGCGGGTGTATCCGTGTGTGTGTAGTCGCAAGGATGTGGCGTCAGCCCAGCAAGCCCCGCATGCCGATGCCTATCAGTTGTATCCGGGTACCTGTCGCGGTCGGTTCCATTCGTTTGCGGAGGGGGCCCTGGCTTTGCCGCCCGGAAGGCTACCGGCCTGGCGGTTCCGGGTGGCTGGGGGAACGGTTACGTACCGGGACGGGTTTGTGGGGGAAGTATCTGCTGATGTAGCCGCAAGAGATGGGGATTTCGTGCTAGCACGCCATGCCGAGGGGGCCGGCTACATGCTGGCCGTGGTGGTGGATGATGCGACCATGGCGATTACGGAAGTGCTGCGGGGAGATGATCTCTTGCCCGCCACGCATCGGCAACTCTTGCTGTATGCGGCTCTGGGCTGGGAGCCGCCGCATTTCGTCCATGTGCCGTTGGTAGTGGGGCCTGACGGGCGGCGTCTGGCAAAACGACATGGCGATACACGCTTGTCTGCCTACCGGGCGCATGGGGTGCTCCCCGAAACGATTGTCGGGTTTCTTGCTTGGTCCTGCGGATGGGTACCGTTCGGAACACGATGCCGCCCCCAGGATCTGGTAAAGCATTTTTTGCTGGAAAAACTGCCGCGTGAGCCACTTGTGCTGACGAAGGCGTTGTGTGATCGCGCTGGCCTGCCGCATCTGTGATGAGCTATGCAGGTACTACGCAAGAGCCTTGGTGGAGAGCAGGCCGCAGGCGGCCAGGATATCTTCGCCGCGCGAGGCACGGATCGTGGTTCGAATGCCCTTGCGCAGCAATCCATCGCGAAATGCCGTGATAGTTTGCTCGGTCGCGCACTGGAGGGGTGTATCAGGAATGGTATGAAAGCGGATGAGGTTGACGCGGCAACGCAACCCATTGAGGAGGCGGGCCAGCTCTTTGATATGACGGGGCGTATCGTTCAAGCCCCTGAATAGCATGTACTCAAAGGAGATGCGCCGTTGTCGCCCCACATCATAGTTGCGCAGTAGCTCCAGCACGCTGGCAATGGGGTACAACTTCTCGATAGGCATCAAGTGGAGGCGTTCCTCGTGAAAGGGTGTGTGCAAACTGATGGCCAGATGGCACTGCGAGTGTTCGAGAAACTGCTGCATGGCGGACAGGATGCCAATTGTCGAGACCGTAATGCGTCGCGGACTCATGGCATAGCCCCAGTCGGATGTTAGAATTTCAAGACTTTTCATGACCTGCGCAAGGTTATCAAAGGGTTCGCCCATTCCCATGTATACGATATTGGTGAGTTGGTCGCGCTCCGGCAGGCTGCGAATCTGGTTTACGATCTGACCCGCCGTAAGCTGTGCCTGGAAGCCCTGCTTGCCGGTCAGGCAGAACAGGCAACCCCTTTTGCATCCGACCTGCGATGATACGCACAAGGTCGCACGCTCACGAGTCGGAATATAGGCCGCCTCGATGTAGTGCTGGCTGCCGACTGGAAATACATACTTTTTGGTGCCATCGGATGAGGCCTGTACTTGGTCGGGCGGCGTAACGCCCAGCTCATAGGCCTCAGACAGTTTTTGCCGGGCCACTTTAGAAAGGTTCGTCATGGCGTCGATCGAATCCACCTGCTTCTTGTAGAGCCAATCGGCAATTTGCCGGGCTGTAAACGACGGCAGGCCCAGCTCCTGCACAATATCTTGGAGTTCTTTCAGGGTATATCCGAATAGGGCTTTCATCTTTTATCCTAGGCAACTATTTGTCCGGTTCCATCATCAGCATGCCGCAAGGTGTGTCGCATTCACCCGGTCCACGTTACGTAAAAGTGCAGCAATATGCAATGCTGCCAAATCACGGTGTTGCTGCTCATCCCCTGATGCTGGCGAGCGAGGTTACAGAAAACCTCGAAGTGTACAGAACGTCGTTGCTTTTATGCGGAATGTGTGATTTATGTAAACAAAGGTGGCTTACTATGCGCTGGATGATCACCACATCGACGCCTTGATCCGGCAGGCCGTTGAACATGTGGAGGCCGCGTAGGGACCGGCATGGTTGCGGACGGATGCAAATAGCTACCAGATGAGAGTCGATGAAGGCGGGAGTGATACGAGATGAAGAACCAGTATCGGATACATGGATTGGATTGTGCGGAGGAAGTGCGAGCACTGAAGGGGACGGTTGGCGGGTTGCCCGGGGTTGCTGAGCTGCAGTTTGATGTGCTGCATGGGCGGATGTCGGTGGATCGGGATCCGGCGCGTACGAGTGAAGAGGATATCCGGCAGGCCGTAGAGCGGGCCGGATTGCACGTGGCGCAGGAGCATGATGCACCGGAAGGGTTCTGGCAGCGCAGGGGCCAATTGATTTTGTGTGTCGTGGCGGGGAGCTTTCTGCTGGCCGGTTTTTGGGTACACGCGTTGCTGCAGGGGAATATTCTTGCAGCGTGGGGTGCGGGCGAAGGGCCTGCGGCGCAGGGTGCACCCGCGATTGCACGGGCCTTTTATCTGGTTTCAATCCTGGCGGGTGGATGGTTTGTCGCGCCCAAGGCACTTGCGGCGGTACGACGTTTGCGTGCTGACATGAACCTGCTGATGGCGGTAGCTGTGCTGGGGGCGCTGGGGATTGGGGAGTGGTTCGAGGCCGGGATGGTGACATTCCTGTTTTCATTGTCCCTGCTGCTGGAGTCCTGGAGTGTCGGGCGTGCACGCCATGCTATCAGCACATTGCTGGACTTGTCGCCGAAGATGGCGCGGTATATCTCGCCGCAGGACGGACGGGTGGAGGAGAAGCCGGTTGCTGACGTGCCGGTGGGTGCCACGGTGCTGGTTCGGCCTGGTGAAAAGGTGCCGCTTGACGGGACGGTGCGGGAAGGGCGTACCACAATCAATGAAGCACCGATCACCGGTGAGTCCGTGCCCGCTGATAAAGGTGTGGGCGATACGGTGTTTGCCGGTACGATCAACGAGGAGTCGGCGTTCCGGTTCGAGGTGACGAAAGCCGCGGCAGATACGACGCTGGCGCGGATTATTCATATGGTCGAGGAGTCACAGGGACGGCGTGCCCGAACGGAGCAGTGGGTGGAAACGTTTGCCCGCTATTATACGCCGGCCATGATAGTGCTGGCGATTGTGGTGGCACTGGTGCCGCCGCTTGTTTTCGGCGGAGCCTGGATGGCATGGTTTTACCAGGCGTTAGTGATGCTGGTGATTGCCTGTCCCTGTGCCCTGGTGATTTCGACGCCGGTTACGATTGTTGCGGGACTGGCATCGGCAGCCCGGGCCGGGGTGCTGATCAAGGGGGGGCTTTTTCTTGAGGCGCCGTCGCGGTTGCGCGGGATCGCACTGGATAAGACCGGTACGCTTACGTATGGTGCCCCGGAGGTGCAAGCGGTGTATCCCTTTTACGGGCACACGGAGGAGGAGGTGCTTGCGATTGCCGCGGCACTGGAATCTGAAAGCGGTCATCCGATTGCCCGCGCGGTTGTTCGTGCAGCATCGGGTCGCGGTGTCGGGTTCGAGCCGGCCAGTGGGGTACAGGATCGCAAGGGGAAGGGGACGGAGGCGTCGATTCAGGGCAAGAATTTCTGGATTGGCAGTCATCGTTTCCTGCACGAAAAGGGCGCGGAGACGCCGGATATTCATGCCAAGGCGGTAGCGATCGAAGATGCCGCGCACACGCTGGTTGCGTTAGGCTCGGACGAGCATGTCTGTGGCTTGCTGGCAGTGGCCGATGGGGTGCGTCCTGCGGCGCGCGACGCGATCCGGGCCCTGCACGAAGGTGGCATGGAGCACGTCATTATGCTTACGGGCGACAATGAGGCAACGGCTGCAGCGGTAGCGCAAGCGGTGGGGCTTGATGCTTTTCGGGCGGAATTGCTGCCCAACGAGAAGGTAGAGGCAGTGGAAGCGCTGACGCAACGCTATGGTGCGGTAGGCATGATTGGCGATGGTGTGAACGATGCCCCGGCCATGGCCGTTTCGTCCCTGGGCATCGCCATGGGCGCAGCCGGCACGGACGCCGCTATCGAAACGGCGGATATCGCCCTGATGTCGGATGACCTTTCCCGCATACCCTGGCTGATCGGGCACTCGCGCCGTACGCTTGCCGTTATCAAGCAGAATGTTGCCTTTGCGCTTGCTACCAAGGCCGTTTTCATGGTGTTGGCGCTGTTTGGTGCAGCTACCCTCTGGATGGCGATTGCGGCTGATATGGGGGCTTCGTTGCTGGTTGTATGCAACGGGTTGCGGATGCTGCGGCGAGCAGACTGACATGCCTGTATGTGGCGGGGGATTCGAGTAGCTGTGGTTGTGTCAGCCACGGATCCCGTCCAGGATCAGGAAAACGGATGTGATGGCGAGGGCGGTATAGATGAAGGCCTTGTAGTGGTGCTCGCGTGTACGCCGTACGAGCCAGTATCCGGATAGGGTGGCAACCGGAATTATGGGGGCCAACAGCAGAGCCAGCAGCAGGTTTTGTTCCTGGATGCGCCCCAGCAGGGTAAAGGGGACGACTTTGAGGAGGTTTAAGCAGAAGAAGTAGGCCGCCATGGTGGCCGCAAACTGCATTTTGGGCAGCCGCTGGGGGAGCAGGACCATTTGCAT
>CAZRCN010000032.1:14755-21101 GCA_964598575.1 uncultured Victivallales bacterium
CCGGGGAGCATCGACCGCACGCGTTGCCAATCGATATGGTGCCGGTACAGCCACACGGCCCAGAAGTCCATGAAGCAGAGCAGCGGAAGCAGGAATCCGACGGCGGCCCGGGCGGCCCCGGTTTCGCCGGGCCATAGCAAAATGAGCAGGGGCATGGCAATGGCACCAACCGGAAATCCGCCTTTGGCCATGCCGAGCAAGAACAGGGAAAGGCTGATGCGCAGCAGCCCGGACCATGTATAGATTTCTATAAGTTCCTGCATATCGGTCAAATGCCTGCATGAAAGGCCTGTTGCCAGGCAATGGCTACTAGTAGCGCGGTAAGGATTGCAAGTAGTAGCTGGACGCGATCCGGGATTTTCCGTAGAAATCCGGGGGCCAGCGCAAGCGGAGCTGTAAGGATGATACCGGCAGCAAACCCGAACAGGTGAGCTGACAGGTCGCTATTGGGGCTGGTGCCCATGATGCCGAGCATGGCGAGTCCGGCAGCCAAGGGAATCCAGGCGCGCTTCCAGACGGGCTTCCAACGCTGCAGTCTACGATGCAGGGAGACAGATTGGAGGAAGCTCAGGCAGCCGAGGGCAGCAAAGCCCATGGTGGAAGCGCCGACACTGCGTTGGAGAGGAGAGGCGATGGCGGCTGCCAGCACATTGCCGAGGGTGCCCGCCGCGAGCAGGATAAAGCATCCGACACCATACCCGGTTTCCCGGAACAGGGCCTGCGCTAGACAAAACAAGAAGAGGATATTGGCAACGAGGTGGGATAGATCCGCATGGAGGGTGAGGGCGGTTACCGGACGCCACCAGCCGCCTTCCTGAAAAAGGATGCCTCCGGCTGCTGCTGCCGTGTGCAAGGGGTTGGTAGCATCAAAGGCTCCTAGCCAGAGATGAAACCAAGCCAGGGTATATGTCAGCCAGAAGGCAGCCCAGAGGGCTTTGCGCGCTTGTTCCGGCGGGGTCGGCGGGGGCAAGGGGATTTCTTTGGGTTCGGTGTTCTGTGCGGCTTCGGCCTCATAGGCCTGGATTTCCGCCGCTGCGGCTTCGGCATGTGTATCGGGCAGGTGCAACTGCCAGCTTCCATCGCGATGGGAAAGGCGGTAGTCCATGTGTGCGGCCGACAAGACCGTGATCCACTCCAACGTTTTTTGTGCGGATGGGGGAATAAGGGTTGTTTCGCTGTTTGCTGCTTGCGCGACAGTACGTATGTTCTGTGGTCTGGATTGCATGGGGGGAATATGGCATAAAGAGGGAGCAAAGGTAAGAAGCAATTGCCAACGGGCGGGGATCTATGCAAGATAGGCGTGCAGGCATGCCAGTCGAGGCAAAGCAGCAGGCATCGTAACGGAAGGAAACGGGATGGCACGTGCGTACCGCAGGAACACGGTGGAATTGACCTTGGAGCAGATCGAGGGAGCAGGGCCTTGGGGCAAAGGGCGCGAGGGACGGGAGCGTTATGTGACGGCTAGTCTGGTGTGGCCGCGACCGTTGGTGGCGGGGCGTATCTCCGCCCAATCCTGGCCATTTACGCATGCCGGGCTCGATTTGCACGGTAGGGACTGGAGCGAGAAGATTCTCTTCAAGGAAAAGGTTGAGGGTCCCTTTGGTTTGATCCTGCAAATATCCGAGACGCTGAGTGCCCAGCAACTGGCACGGATGGCGGCCTCGATGGGCCAGGCCGTGCTGCAGGCGGCAGGCAGTCAAGCCGCCCGGCTGGTCGACGGCCCCGGCCTCAGTTCGCTCGCAAAATTCCCGTTTGTCTTTGCGGGCAAGGAGCTGTCGCAGCTAGGCAAGACGCCGCAGGTAGTGGCGGCCGGGCGGACGACGCTCATGCCGGGCGAGGGGGGTATGATTGAGATTCCGCTGACCGTGCCTGAGACGATTGTGCGTAAGCGCCGGACGAATCGGGGGGGGCGGATGCAAACGCGGACGGAAACCTTGCACAAAAAAGGGGAACCGGCGGGTCTGGTTCGGTTGCAGGCCGTGTACTACCGGGAGTAGCCATCCTTTGCAGGGTGTCTTGCAAAAACGTGGAAGGAGGAATGGCATGACGGGCAAGGAAAAGATCCAGCGTGCATTGGAGCATCAGGAAGGACCATTGCCGGTGGATTTCGGGGGCAGTTTTATGTCTGGGATGCACTGTTCTTGTGTGGCGGGTTTACGACGGCATTACGGGTTGGAGGAGCACCCCGTCCGGATTTGTGAGCCGTATCAGATGCTCGGTTGGATAGAGGATGATCTCAAGGATGCGCTGGGCATTGATACGACGAGTTTGTTGCCGTACAAGACGATGTTTGGCTATGTGCAGGAGGAATGGAAACCGTTCGGCACCTGGTGGGGACAGGAAGTGCTTGTACCGAAGGATTTTTCCACCGAGACGACAGCTGACGGCACGTATGGGTATCCGGAAGGCGACCGTTCGGTGCCACCTAGTGCGGTCATGCCGCCGACCAGTTATTTCTTTGATGCGCTGATGCGGCAGGAGCCACTGGATGAAGATGCCATGGATCCTTCAGATAATCTGGAAGAGTTTGGTCCCATGGGGGAAGACGAGCAGGCGTATTGGCAGCAACAAGCAGCTGCGCTGCAGGCAAGCAAACCGGAACGTGCCGTCGTGATGCATGCGCCGGGCACCGCCCTCGGGGACATTGCGCTTGTGCCGGCCCCGTTCCTGAAGTACCCCAAAGGGGTGCGGGATGTGGCGGAATGGTATATGACTCTTGCCGCAAATCCTGATTATATTGAAGCTGTTTTTGCCGCACAAACTGAAATTGCGCTCGAGAACCTGAAGGTGTTGCACGCGATCGTTGGCGAGCGGGTGGATGTGGTTGCTGTGTGCGGGACGGATTTCGGCACCCAGAACTCGACCTTTTGTGCACCAGAGACCTTTCGGCGTCTGTGGCTACCGTATTATCGCCAGATCAACGACTGGATTCATACCCGCACACACTGGAAGACCTTCAAACATAGTTGTGGCGCTGTGGAAACGTTCATGGAAGATTTCATTGAAGCGGGTTTTGACATCATCAATCCGGTGCAGTGCAGTGCCACGGGTATGGACCCCAAGGTTCTCAAGAAGAAATATGGCGACCGGCTGGTTTTCTGGGGAGGCGGGGTGAATACACAGCAGACATTACCCTTTGGAACCCCGCAAGATGTTCGCGACGAGGTGCTGCGGCAGGTGGATACGCTTGGGCCGGGTGGTGGCTTTGTGTTCAATGCGGTGCATAATGTGCAGGCGAAGACGCCAGTTGAGAATCTTGTGGCCATGTTCGAGGCGCTCAAGGAGATACGTTCAGCCGAGTAAGTCTTGTTTCAGGCGGTGATAGGCCGCGCTGAAAAAGGGGGTGATCTGGGCTTCGCGGTGGTCGAACCCGAAGGCGCGGCGGGTCACGGCAATGACGGGTGGGGCCTGGATGCGTTTGGCAACGCCGATACCCTGGTAGAGCTTCCACCAGCGCTCGAGATCCTCGATAAAGGCCTTGGCTGAAGCGAACCAGTTGGTGATGGGTCCCGGCAGATCAAGCCGGGTCTCGAGTTCACCATCGGCGTACCATTGCAGGATTTCTTCCGGGGTGACGCGGTTCCACCACTCGACCCAACTGGCAAACAATTTGTCGTGATAGTCGTACTGCAGTGGATCGCCTAAGCCGAGGTCGACATTATGCTGGGCGCTCAATTCGGCGGATGGCTTGACGTCAAAGGCCCCCTGGGGAATGACCGGGTTCTGGCAGAAGGACGTGTTCAGCTCTCGGGCGAGTTCGTAGACTTGGTGTTTCCAGAGGTCGGCAATGGGTGCGATCCAGCCACCGAGATCCCCGTAGAGCGTAGTGTACCCGACGGTCATCTCAGATTTGTTTGCATTGCAAGTGAAAGCCCCGCCCCATGCGGCGGCGAGTGCCGCCAGAATGCGGGAAGAGCGGTCACGAGCTTGTATATTCTCCTGCATGAAGTTTGTCAGTTCCAGCGGCGGCAGGGCAAGGTTGCCGGGACAGCGGGGTTGCAGGCCATGGATCTGGCGCATGGTCAAGGCCAGGCTGTCTTCCACATCGACCGCCACAAATGGCACCCCGAGGTTCTGCGCCAATTGATCAGCGAGTGACCGTGTGGTCTGCGAGTTGAAAGAGCTGGGCATGTTGGCCAGCAGGATATTTTCGGGTGGCAGGACTTGTCGGAAGAGGGTTGCCACAACAGCCGAGTCAATGCCGCCGGAGGCACCGATCACCACGCGTGAGATGCCCGTGGTGGCGAGCATGTGCTCCAGGCCGTAGAGGATGGCGCGGGCGATGTCGCGCGCGCAATTTTCCTGTAGCACCCGGGAGGTGCCGAATGTGGCATCTGCGTGGAGGGGGACGTCGATGCATGCGCATGCTTCCCCAAACGGAGGTGCCACATCGATGCGATGCCCTTGTGCGTCATAGATGCAGGAGGCGCCATCGAACGTGTATACCGTCTTGCCATTGTTCTGGACACCGGTATGGTTGACGTACGCGAGTGGACGGCGCAGGGAGCGTGCGTGGGCCATGAAGACCCGGTTGCGCTTGTGGTTCTTGTTGTAGGTGAAAGGCGAAGCACTCAGGTTAAGAAAAAGTTGAATATCGGGATGTTGGGCCAGTTCGGCGAGAGGGGAAAAGTGGTAATCCTGATCCCAGGCATCTTCGCACAGCACGCATCCCAGGGTTGCATGTTTTGTGTAAATGGGTGATAGTAGCTCGTGCGGAGACACGCCCTGTTCGGCAGCCACCTTGCGCAGATCGTAGAAATGGCGGCTGTCATCAAACTGGCGGTAGTTGGGCAGAAGGGTTTTCGGAATGAAAGGCAGGTGAGAGCCATGGGGCTGCACCCACTCGGTATTTTCGGCGACAAAGACGGCGTTATACTTGCGGACGCGCCCATCTTCGTTGCAGCGGCTCCAGTCGATGGCCACGTTGCCAAAGGCGATGCAGATACCCTCGGCGGCCATGCGGATGCGGTGGCCGCACGCTTCGCATTCGCGCAAGAAGGCCTGCTGCTCCCAGCGGTCTCCCAGCAGGTATCCCGGAATGGCCATTTCAGGAAATGCGATCAGGTGCGTTCCTTCGGTTTTGGCCTCGGTAATACGCGCAAGCATGGTTTCCGTGTTACGCACGGGATCGCCGGGGATAATATTGATCTGAGCCAGGCAGATTCGCAAGGGATGGCTCATGGGGCTTCCTCTGCTTCGGCGTGTTCCCGCGCAATACCCCGGGCCGTTTCGTCGGCTTCCCGTTGTTTGGCACCCCACAATTCGGTTTCAATCCGGCGCAGGCGCCTGAAAAACACCATGATAACGCCGGTGCAAGAGGCAACCACGAGCACGACCAGTATGAGAGCAATCCATGTCATGGCATCTAGCCTAGGCAAGAGCCGTGAAATTGTCCAGATGCGAGTCACCGATTTTTTTGTATGCCCTAACAAAATACTCATGCTTTGCGAACACAGCGTGAACAGAAAGAGGAGAGAGAATGAAGAAACTGGTAATGACGAGTGTACTGGTAGGGGCCGCGATCAGCGCCACTGCAGGTGTCACGTACAAGACAGAAGACGGTAGCTACATGAAGCTGGGTGAACGCATCCAGTTGCAGTACCACATGGAGGATCCGGATGGCGGGGAATCGACCGATGCGTTGCGGTTCCGCCGTTTTCGTCCGTACATTGAGGGTAGTGTGACAGAAGACTGGAAAGGCAAATTCCAGTTTGATTTGGGCAAAGGAGGTCTGTCGATCAAGGATGCCTACATGCAGTACAAGGGATTTGATGCAGCCAAGATCACGGTAGGTAATGCCAATACGGCATTTTCGCGCGAGTTGCTGACGTCCTCGAAGAAGCAGCAATTGGTGGAGCGTACCTTCGTGGGTGACCACAACTATGGTACGCCGGATCGTCAGACCGGTGTGCATTTGGCAGGTGCTTTGGCCGACAAGTTGGTCACATGGGGCGCAACGGCTGCGATGGCTTCGCAGGATCCGGACAACAAGAAGCTGGACTTCGAGCCGACGATCCAGTTCGACAAGGGAGACGACTGGAGTGATGGCGTGATGCTTGCCGGGCGCGTGGAACTGAATCCGATGGGGCCGATCAGTTTCAGCCAGGGCAATTTTGGTGGTGACCCGAAGGTCTCGGTTGCATTGGGTGCCTTCACCTGGAGTAACGACGACGACAACCTGTCGGGTGGTGCCATCGATGCAGACACCGGTGCGCTGAAGGTCGGTAAGCAGGATGTGGATTCGGTGACGGGACTCGAGATCAGTGCCGCCGTGCGCTTGGCGGGTCTTTCCCTGGATGCACAGTACAACACGTTCGATTCCGAGCTGGTCCAGCAGGGCGTCACG
>CAZRCN010000033.1:0-1809 GCA_964598575.1 uncultured Victivallales bacterium
ACGTTTTACGCAGCCTACGCCCTTGACTTACCCACAGATTCTGCGGAAGACCCAATAAAACAGCCTTTTGAGGCAGCACATCAATGCCCGGGAGGTATACCGTATCAGTAGATAATGTGCGCCTTTGCACATAAAACCATCGATTGCATCAATTAGGTGGCCAGCAGTATAGTAATCCTCGTTTCTGCGATATCCCCAGCTTTTCCCATACTGTCGTTTGGCAAACAAATAACTGCTAATAGTACCGTAAGAACCGCATAAGCGAATAATGTTCCAATCGTTTTGCTATACATCATATCACTAGCATCCCATAGAGTTTCAAGAAATGTTGGCTTGGGGATGTTCTGCCTTTAGAACTGGCAGTATGAAAAAACATAAACACAAACAACGCGCGGACGCTGTGCGTCGCGCCCAAGGCGTGTCCACCAAGTCGATGAGCAGGTCAGGAAGGTTTTTCTTTATGGAACAGGCTAAGGTTTTTGTTCTATTCACCGAGCCACTTGAGCACGCAGGCATCGGTTATATGGCCACAGGTTCCGTTGCCACATGCGAGCCACCTCCATACGCCCCCTTCGTGTACAAAGACTGGATCTGCGCTTGCTTGCGGGGGTGAAGTGTGGCACGCTTCATATGTCGGTGCACCATCGGGTGCATGTCCGGTATTGAAGTGCGTTCGAACCCGGATGCGGCAAGCGATATGCACTCATTGAGCTTTGCGTTGTGCGAGCATCGCTCGGAAAACCACGTAGGAAGGTAGCAGGTATTTTGCATGCGTTGTGTGATTGAGAAGGCTCGGGAGGTCATTGACTGCGAAATTGCCGGGCTTGAGATGTTACGGGATGAACTGGACCAAGGGTTCGAGGTAGCGGTGTCAGAAGCTCTTGCGTGTCTGTCACGCGGCAACAAGCTGATTGTAACGGGCGTCGGGAAAAACCTGCATATCGCTGAAAAAATGGCAGCAACCCTGACCAGCACGGGAGCACCTGCGGTCGTCCTGAACCCCACCCAGGCCGTACATGGTGATCTTGGCATTGTGCAATCCGGCGATTTGCTCTTGAGTCTCAGCTACTCGGGTGAATCCGAGGAGTTGCTGAGCCTGCTGGCCTACGCAAAGCGCCTCGGTGCCCTGTTAATTGCCGTTACGGGAAAACCGGACAGTGCCATAGCCAAGGTTTGCTCGGTCTGCATACCCGTGACGGTTCCGTCCGAGGCCTGCCCCTTCAACATGGCACCAACGACCAGCACGACGGCCACACTTGCCTGGGGCGATGCCTTTGCCATGGTCCTCCTGCAGCAACGTGGCTTTAAGCGGGATGATTATGCCCTCCTCCACCCAGGTGGCGCTATTGGGCGTACGCTTCTGCTCCGTGTGCGCGATATCATGCGAACCGGGCCACGTATGTCGGTCGTTGCCCACGACACCTGTGTCCGGAATGTACTGCTGTCGATGACAAAAGCCCGAACCGGTCTTGCCGCGGTCATCCAGACCGATGGCACCCTCATCGGAGCCTTTACCGATGGCGATTTGCGCCGACATCTTGAGAAAGAAGCAGATATTTTGTCGGCGCCTGTCGACTCCTGCATGACGCCAAACCCCATCACGGTTCAGCCAGACGAGCTGGCGGTGGATGTCCTGACCTGCTTCGAGGCGCGCAACATCGACGATCTCATCGTCATCGATGATGCCAAACACCCCATCGGGGTCGTCGATATCCAGGATTTGCCGAAATGCAAAATCCTTTGATGCGGCAGCAGTAGCGGGATTCGGTCGCGCTTGCTTATAAGCAATACACGATCCCTTTTTGCGCA
>CAZRCN010000033.1:1909-20783 GCA_964598575.1 uncultured Victivallales bacterium
GATTTCCGCAGATTGACCACACAAAGGCGCCCCGAAACACATCTCATGCAAGGTTACCATTGCGCATGCGTCCCAGCTTAGGTAGTATTAACCGACTATAGAGAAATATGAGGCTTCATATGCGGCCTGAAAGTCGTATTGGGCCGAAAACAGTCGTAGCATACAAGCAGAAAGTGTGAGGTAATCGAATGGCAGTCACTCCCCCAAAAGGAACATCCGGCAAATCAACGGGCACTCCGCCCCCACGCAAACCAGGCAATGTAATTCCCTGGCTCATCATGTTGGCGGTTGCGGGTAGTTTACTCTTTTTTATGAATACCAAGGAAGGTACGGTCAAAACCATCCCCTACTCTTCCCCCGATCCCGAGGAGCCGAGCTTAGTCTATCTCGTCGAAGAAGGCCTGGTGGAAAAAGTACAAGTGATCCGGGACATGTCGGGGCCGGTCTACATCAAGGGCGACCTGCGCGAAGGCGCGTCCGCTCCCGGTGTCACGGACTCTTTTAAAGCCTACCTCGCCACAGTAGACTCCGACACCCTGCAGTGGCTCCGTGACAACAAGGTGGAGACCGAAATCCCGCCCCAGAATCCGTTGCTGTGGCATGTTGTATCTAGCCTGTTACCCGTCCTTCTCATCTTCGGTTTGCTCTACTTTCTCTTTATCCGCCAGATGCGAGCTGCCGGACATGGCGCTATGAGCTTCGGGAAAAGCCGCGCCAAAATGCTGAATCGGGATCGCAACAAGGTTACCTTTAAAAACGTGGCCGGCATTAACGAAGCCAAGGAGGAAGTGCAGGAAATTATTGACTTTCTCAAAGATCCCAAAAAATTCCAGAAGCTGGGGGGGCGTATACCCAAGGGCGTAATGCTCATGGGGCCTCCCGGCACCGGAAAAACCTTATTGGCTAAAGCGATCGCGGGCGAGGCCGATGTACCGTTTTTCAGCATTAGCGGCTCTGATTTCGTGGAAATGTTTGTCGGGGTCGGAGCCTCGCGCGTCCGCGATATGTTCGAGCAGGGCAAAAAAAATGCCCCCTGCATTATTTTTATTGATGAGATCGATGCCGTTGGGCGCAGCCGCTTTACGGGGATTGGCGGCGGTCACGACGAGCGTGAACAAACGCTGAATGCCCTACTGGTGGAAATGGATGGGTTTGAGACACAGGAAGGTGTCATTATTATTGCGGCCACGAACCGTCCGGATGTGCTGGATCCCGCCCTGCTGCGGCGCGGGCGCTTTGATCGGCAAATCGTGATTGATCTGCCGATGATCGATGGTCGCGCGGATATCCTCAAAATCCATGCCCGCAACATCAAGTTGTCGGATGATGCTATCTTGCGCCGGATTGCGCGCGGCACGCCCGGGTTTTCGGGGGCGGACTTGGAAAACCTGTTGAACGAGGCTGCGTTGTTGGCGGCACGCGATGGGAAAGAGGCCGTAACCATGGCGGACATGGAGGAGGCGCGCGACAAGGTGATGTGGGGAACCGAACGACGAAGTCGTGCCATCGACGACAAGGAAAAGCGTCTGACAGCATATCACGAGGCGGGGCATGCCGTTGTACAGGAAGTGCTGGACGAAACCGAGCCGCTGCACAAGGTAACCATTATCCCACGCGGGATCGCATATCTAGGGGCCACGATGTCACTCCCTGAAAAAGATAGTTATACCCAGAGCCGCTCTAAACTGCTGGACGAACTAGCGGGAGCCATGGGCGGGCGATGCGCTGAAGAAATTATCTTTGGTGAAATTACGAACGGAGCGGCACAAGACATCAAACATGCGACCGATATTGCTAAAAAGATGGTGTGTAACTGGGGCATGAGCGAAGAGATCGGTCCGCAGCGGCTGGGGCAGAACCAGGAGGTCATGTTCCTCGGCCGCGAAGTCTCCCGCGAACAAGACTATAGCGAGGAGACCGCACGCAGAATTGATGCCGAAATTGCTCGCCTGCTGCGCGAAGCGCACGAACGGGCTACGCAGATCCTGACGGACAAAAGGGATGCACTGGAAAAGGTTTCACAACACTTGATGGAACGTGAGACGATCGATGGACGGGATGTCGTGGATATCGTGGAAATCGGCAGGGTCCGCACCATAGAGGAACGCGACGAGGCCGATCAGCCTGATAAAGATGCGCAAGACGCGCAACAGCCCCCCAAGGCGCCCGTCGACACCCCGCCGCAAGCCCCCGATGCCCCTAGTGAAGACAATAAGGAAGAATCATGCTCTGGGAATGCGGCCAACACAAACTAGAAATCGGGCCTTTGCCGCTAATCATGGGCATTCTGAATGTCACGCCCGATTCCTTCTCGGATGGCGGACGGTTTGTCGCACCGGATGCTGCCTTTCAAAGAGGGATGGAGCTAGCCGAAGAGGGCGCGGCTATTATTGATGTCGGCGGCGAATCTTCCCGACCAGGTGCACAGCAGATTTCGGCGGATGAGGAATGCCATAGGGTCGTTCCGGTTATTGTACGGCTACGCCAACATACCGATATCCCCATTTCTATTGATACCACCAAAGCCAGCGTGGCAGAGGCCGCCCTTGCGGCTGGCGCGGATATTGTTAACGATGTTTCCGCCCTTACGGCTGATACAGCCATGCTCCCTCTTGTACAGTCAACGGGGGCCGGCGTTGTTCTGATGCACATGCAAGGAACTCCGCAAACCATGCAACACGCACCAACCTATCAAAACGCCCCTGCGGAAATTGCTGACTGGTTGGCCGACCGCCTCGCCGCTGTAGAACGCGCCGGCATTCCTCCCACGCGGGTTGCCCTGGATCCGGGCATTGGTTTTGGAAAATCGCTGTTGCACAATCTTGAGATCTTGCGTGCGACCGCTCTTTTCGGTAGAGTAAAGCGTCCCGTTCTTATCGGGGCGTCGCGCAAGCGATTCATCGGCCAACTGGGGCATGCGCCGGAACCCGATATGCGGCTCCCGGGAAGCCTTGCCGCACTGGCCTGTGCTGTATATAACGGTGCACATATCCTGCGTGTGCATGATGTGGCTGCTTCATGGCAGGCAGCACGCGTGGCAGCGGCGATTCGCGAAGCGGCAGGGGACTCATTGGGCGAAATGGAACAGGCGGTGCATGCATGATATTGCAATCAGTTTTATCAATCGGTTGGACGGGAGCGTTCGAAATTCTCATCCTTTCCGTGGCATTCTATTACATCTTCCTGTTTTTCCGTGGCACCCGTGGGGCGCAGGTGCTCATTGGCATGCTCCTACTGTTGACGACCCTGCTGGGCACAACCTACCTGCTGAATCTGACCCAGCTTAACTGGCTCTTGCAGCGCGTCTCTGTCTACATTGCTGCCAGTTTTGTCATTATTTTCCAGCCGGAGATCCGGCGGGCACTGGCCGAGCTTGGCAGTCAGCCCGTCTTTACAAGCAGCACGGATAAGCGTTCCATTATAGACACCGTCGTGCAGGCGGTTACCCATTTGGCGGATCACAAGGTCGGAGCCCTCATCGCTATCGAACGCGAAATCATGACGCGCACCGTACAGGAGTCCGGCATCAAAATTGACGCCCCTGTTGTTCCGGAGCTGCTCGCTTCCATTTTCTACCCGCATACCCCCCTGCATGATGGCGGCGTCATCATCCAGAAAGGACGCATCCTGGCTGCGAGCTGCGTCTTTCCCCTCTCCCAGCGACTGGAATTGCATAAGAGTATCGGCACCCGTCACCGCGCTGCTGTTGGACTCAGCGAAGAAACTGATGCCGTGGTGATCATTGTATCGGAAGAGACCGGGACGATTTCTGTCAGTTACCGAGGACGGTTAAGCCGTGGTCTGGACCGGGAACGCCTGCGGCGATTCCTGCATGCACTTCTGAAAGGCCAGACCGAATCAAATGTATGGCGCCGCATGCAGGAACAACTCGATCTGACGCCTGAGGGCATCGCAAAATCTGAAAAGCAAGCAGCCAAGGAGGCCAAGAGTGAAACTTCATGAGCCACTGCAGAACCTCATGCGTAAGAATGTGGGGCTCAAACTATTAGCGATCACATTGGCGGTTGTCTCGATTCTTTCCATCCAGCAGATCACGAACCGCAAGGAAGAGTTTGAAGTAGCCATTCAGGTGGAGGTGCCAGAAGGTGTCGCCGTGCTACAGAAAGATGCACAAGTTGCATATGTGACCTGCCGCGGCTCGCGCGATGATTTGCGGCGCATGGATGCCGAACAACTGGAGTTGACCGTTCAGCCAAGGGCCACTGGAACGTTTGGACGGGAGCAAGTACCGATTGGTCCGCGCAATGTTTCGGGCGCTCCGCGAACGGTAAGCGTTGTTAGTGTACGCCCGGGCGTGCTGCACCTTACGCTCGACCGTGAAATCGAAAAAGAGGTCAATGTCGCCAAACCGGAAGTTGTCGGAAAACCGGTGATTGGTCGCGCTGAAATTGAATTTACCCCACAACGTGTAACCGTTCGCGGTCCCCAACAGATCATGGACGAAATAAAAATTCTCCGAACGGCCCCGATTGATGTTGAAGATGCATCGGTGTCGTTCACGCGCGAGGTTCCGATTGTAAAAGAGGATGATTCCGCGCTGTGGGATATCACCCCACCCCAGATTACTGCGCGTGTGAATATCGTAACGGAAGCCATCAACCGAGAGTGGGAAGGCATACCGATCATGATTTTACGCAACCCAGACGCCGAGTTGTTTTTTGCGCCAGAGCCAGATACCGTCAACCTCAACATCCTGGGAAGTGCTCGTGTGGTAAATCGTATCAAGCTGGAGGATATACGCATATTTATCGATTGCACGACGATCAAGGAAGCCGGGACGTATACGATACCGGCCATATCACAAATCGCGGGAGGGGGAGATTTGAGCACTGCCGTCACCCCCACGACCATCGCCGTGTCCGTACTGGAAATTCCAGATCCGCCCCCAGCCCCTGCGACCACCAACATACTCGAGCAAGCTGAGGAGATTGAGACGCCAACACCGGGGCCAACACCATGAGCGGAGCAGAGGATCGTCCAGAATTTCCATCCGGAACCCGTGTCGTTCTAGGGGTTGTGCTGCTTATCTTTGCCCTGGTTGGAGTGCTGAGCCTGCTTTCATATGACTGGCACGACATCTATGCGTTCAGTATGCCCCCCAATCGTCCCGCCAACAACTGGATCGGTCCCTTCGGGGCCTGGAGTGCCTTCCTTGCCCTCAATCTGGCAGGAATCGGTGCCTTTGTCTTGCCTGTCTGGATCTTTATCTTCGGGCTATTCCTCATTTTCTACCGTGGCTCCCGCTTGCGCGCCAAGGCCATATGGTCGGCTATCGCGCTTGTGCTTTTTGCCGCGGTTCTGGATCTGCATGGCGGCTTTCATATCCAACAGGCATGTAACCTGGTTCACAACGGCGGCCTGCTCGGCTGGCTTGTCACCCATGGCCTGCTTATCAAGTGGCTTAGCTTTCTGGGGGCCGGATTGATTCTCTGGAGCCTACTGCTTGCGGCTATGGCTATGGCAATCGGACCACACAACATCTATATTGGGTACCAGTATGTTGCTGCAGGCACTTCCCTGCTACGGGAAGCCATGGCCACGCACACGATGCGCATGGATGCGCGTAGCCTGGAGATGGAGAAGGAGGCTCGCATCCTGCGCCGCGAACAGGCACGCCTCCAAAAGGAGCTTCGCCGCAATGCGCGCGCACAAGCCGCCAAAACGGCATCTCCGCCCCCTCGGTTTGACGAGGAAGATGATATGACGCAGCGGCAGGCAGTTCCCGAACACGAACCGCTCGATAACGACTACCAGCAAAAAGCGAAGAAACCGCGCAAGAAAAAGGCCAAGGCCAGCAAGCGGAGCGAAGACACTACGACAACACCGCCCTTGCAGCCGCTACCGGCGCCTGTCATCGATCCTGAAAAAGCCCAATTCCCGCACTATAAGCTACCGCCGATTTCTTTACTGAATCCTCCACGTCCCGATGGGGGCCGTGGCAAAGGTACGGACAATACTGCCGTTGGAACCCTCCTGGTTGAAACCTTGGGCGAGTTCGGCATTTCAGCGGAAATCTCCAGCATCAAGCAGGGTCCGGTCGTAACGCGGTATGAACTCACCCCGGCGCGCGGAGTTCGCGTTGAGCGGATAGCCGCGTTATCGAACAACCTCGCGCTCGCGCTCAAGGCACATAGCTTGCGTGTGCAGGCCCCCGTACCCGGCAAAGGCGTCGTCGGCATTGAAGTGCCGAATGATACGGCAAAAATGGTTGTGATTCGCGACCTGATCGAAAGCGAGGAATGGCGTGCCGGCACAGCCCGACTCCCGCTTGCCCTCGGGAAAGATGTCGGGGGCAAGAATGTCGTAGCAGATCTGGCTCGTATGCCGCACTTGCTGGTAGCCGGTGCAACCGGGGCCGGCAAATCCGTCTGCATCAATGCCATCCTCTCCGGCCTTTTTATGAATAAAACCCCCGACGAGCTTCGCCTCATGCTCGTGGATCCCAAGATTGTGGAGTTCTCCATCTATAACGATTTGCCCCATTTGGTGGTGCCGGTCATCACCGACCCCAAAAAAGTTGCCCTGAGTCTGCGTTGGGCCATTAACGAGATGGAGTCGCGCTACAAGATGTTTGCCAAAGTCCGGGTACGAAACATCGAAAGCTTCAACAATCGCCACCGGGCTTCGCAGGGCGAATTGTTCCAGGACGAGGCGAATGCATCCGAGAACAAGAAAGACGAGTTTCCGCCGTCGGTTCCCTATATTGTCATCGTCATAGATGAACTAGCCGATCTTATGCTTGCTGCCGGTGCTGAAATTGAAAACAGCATTGCCCGCATTGCACAACTTTCACGGGCCGTGGGCATTCACATGATTATTGCGACGCAGCGACCTTCCGTAAACGTCATTACCGGAACGATCAAGGCAAACTTTCCCGCCCGCATTGCCTTCCAGGTTGCGCAGAAAGTGGACAGCCGCACGATTCTGGATCAATCGGGAGCCGACAAATTGCTGGGCAGTGGCGACATGCTCTATCTTCCACCTGCCTCCAGCAAGCTCATCCGGGCACAAGGGGCCATGGTTACAGATGAAGAGGTGGAACGGCTTGTCAACTACATGAAAGAACAAGCAGAACCTTCCTTTGAAATGGAGATCAAGAACAAGCTGGATAAACCCGCGGGAACGCCCGACTCCATCGACGATGGCGAAGACGATGACTTGGTAGAACAGGCCATTGCCTTGATCCGGGAAACGCACCGTGCATCGACCTCCTCGTTACAGCGCCGCATGCGCATCGGATACACCCGTGCTGCTCGTGTCATCGATATCCTGGAGGAGCGGGGCATCGTCGGGCCTCCCTGCGGAGCTGGCCCGCGTGAAATCCTGATTGATTTAGATGCCGATCTGGAAAATACTGACGATGATGCATTCGAGACCGAAGAAACTGAACCTGAGCCAGAAAGGCAGGATTGACATATGGCAATCGGCCCCACGTTACAAGAAGCTCGCCAGAACAAACAATTGACGGCATCGCAGGTTGCCGAGATGACCCGCATGAAGGTGCAGATCGTCGAGGACCTGGAGCATGACGATTTTCACCGTATTGCGGCAACCATTTATGGTAAAGGCTTCATCAAGCTCTACGCCGAAGCCGTGGACCTGGATCCAGCACCTCTCATTGAGGACTATCTGGTTTCCGTTGGGAAGGCCCCACCACCGACAGCTTCCCGCGCAGTTGAACCAAAAGCCGATTCAGCGGCCTTGCCACAGGACGCTGAAACGGTTGGAAACCTTCCCGCGGCCGACAAGCAGGAACCGGCAGATGAACCCACTACCCCGCCCCCACCTGATGATCTTTTCAGTTATTCGCAGGCCCGCAAACATACCGTTTCTGCAGCACCCAAAACAGAATCTGAGCCAACCGACATATCCTCCACCCCCGGACGGGCAACCGCGCCACGCGCGCAAGCGGCAATCGATGCCTGCCGGACGCTGTGGCATCAATGCCAGCAGACGAGCCGAACGATCTGGCAGAACAGCAAAACCCGCGTAATGAAATGGCTGGAAACCTTCACGCGCTCTGATGCACACGACAAGTGGATGCAACGCATACTCCTCATCGTTGCTGCTTGTGCGGTGGTGCTCATTCTGATCACGTTGACCAATCTTTTGCTGCGCCAGCGCGAACCCTCCGTTGTGCCAGATCATGAACTCATCTTGTTCACGACCCCTCCCGAGCCGTTCGCGGAGCAAGCCCAGTAAGGAGAATACCCGGGGTATGTGCGGCGCGGCAGGTCTGGTTACGCGAGAACCTCCAGGGCAATCTCGATTTTACCAAATGGCGCACTGACCTGGAACCCCGCCACGCGGTCTGAAATGCGCGCACACATATCCCGCGCAATATCAATCCCCGTCCGAATACCCTCTTCGCGTGTCTGGCAGCGCTGCATCTTATCCATGATACTATCGGGCACCGTTACACCGGGCACCTCATTGCGCATGAATTCGGCGTTGCGCAGACTCACAAGCGGCCATACGCCAGCCACAACGGGTATGCGCAGCCCGGCCTGGTCCACCTGATCCAAAAACCGGAGCAAGGCATCCGGATCAAATACAGGTTGCGTAATGGCAAATTCCGCTCCCGCCTCAACCTTCCGACGGTAGCGATCCAGCTCGGTAGACAGATCCAAGGCGCAAGGATCCACGCCCACACCAATGACCAAGCCACAGGGCGGGTCCAGGCGCGTTCCACCAATGTCGATGCCATGATTCAAACGATTTGCTACCCGTACCAACCCAATCGAATCCACATCGAAAACCCCCGTTACGTCAGGATAATCCCCGATTTTCGGCGGATCTCCCGTGACAATCAGAAAATTGCGGATACCCGCAGCATACCCGCCCATCAGGTCCGATTGCATGCCAATCAAATTGCGGTCACGACAACAATAATGCAGAATGGGTTCAACCCGACAAGCTTGCTGGATCTGCATGGCTGCCACCATCGAGGAAATCCGGGCACTGGCCCTGGGGCCATCCGGGATATTGACAGCATCTATACCGGCGGCATCGCAGGCGGCAACCCGCGCCAGCATCTGCGTTAAGTCGCAGGATCGCGGCGGCACCACCTCAATCGAGGTTACCCGCTCCCCAGCCGCGAGTTTACGGCTGAACTGCGATCTCTCCGCAAACGGGACAGGCTCGGCCAAAGATGCCGAGGCCGTCGAATCGATGTGCTGTATTTGGATTCTGCGCCTTGCCCCACTCAGGGCATGCACCGCCTTGGCTGCTTCACGAATATGAGCAGCCGACGTACCACAACATCCTCCTACCCCTCTGGCGCCAAGCTCAATGAAACGTTTGGCATACGAGGTGAAATACTCCGGTGTTGCAAGGTACAACAAACGCCCCTCTACCTCTTCCGGCTGTCCCGCGTTTGGCATACAAACAAAGGGCTTACTGCTATACGAAATGGCCCGCTCTACAGCGGCATAAAGTGGTGCTGGACCCGTTCCGCAATTGATACCGAGTATATCAACGGCTGCAACCCGATGAAGCGCTGCAACAACATCTTCCACGGCCTGTCCACGTGCTGTTTCGCCACGGCCATTTACGGTGAACGACGCCATGATCGGTACGTTCATTCCCTGAAGCGCTTCCGCGGCCAAAACAAGTTCATCGATCTGGGTAAACGTTTCCAGCAGCAAAAAGTCGACGCCGGCCGCGCACAATGCCTCCCCGCACTCGTGAAACGCATCCTGGATTTCGGACCTGTGCTCGGGTGACAAAACCTGGTTGGGCGACAGGCACGGTCCAATAGAACCGGCGACATAGACCGTTGAACCAGCCGCTTCCCGTGCAAGGGCTGCCCCCGCTTGATTGATCGCGACCGTCTGCTCGGCCAACCCATGCGCACGTAAACGGCAGCGGTTGGCTCCAAACGTATTGGTTTCTATCACATCGGCACCAGCATCCACGTACGAACGGTGGATATCCCGGATGATATCCGGTTGTTTCAGACAAACCTCATCAAAACAGCGATTGATAAATACCCCACGGGCATAAATCTCAGTACCCATGGCTCCGTCAAACACAACCGGTGCTTCGGCCATTCTTTCGTCTATTCGTATGTCAGGCATCCGCCCCTCCTCATTTGCGGTCCAAGGGCTAGACTCTACGCATTCACGCCCGAAGCGCAATCCATTTCTGCAAAACCCCATCACTTCGTGTTGCAGCACCGTACCCGGCATGCTATATTGCATGTCATTCTGCAGCTATGATTACATCGGAGGCCCCATGCATACAGCATCCCGCGAAAAATATTCTTCAGCAATAACCATGTCGGACATGGAAATCTTTATTTTTCCAGAGCTGATGTTCAGTCTGGTGCTTGCCAACATCATGTCCCCCTGCATCTGGAACTGGTTGGACGATCCCTGGTTTAAAGGTATTGCCGACATGCAGCCCTACCGGCGCATCACTCGGCTCAAGCAATACATCATGGATCATTATGATTTCAATCTTGACCTCGACACCTGGGGCCTGACCAACACAGACACCGAACTGGCGCGCTTCGAAGGAATCATGGATAAGGAGACGCTACGTCAATCCAATGCCCTGTTCGGCTATGAAGGGGACAAATATTATTTTGATATGGATATCCGTACGCACTTCGGGCTTGATAAGTATGAGGGCGATGTTATTCCCTACTGGAAAACAGAGACCGTTGAGGCCATGGATGCATTCCAATACAAGGAAAACTATCGGGTGGGTGCCGGGGAATGCGTCTCGCTGGCTGCCTTATATGCGGCCGCACTATACGTTGTGGCACAAATTCCGCTGGAAGACATCTTTCTGATGGCCACACCGCTTCACTCGCAGAATTTTGTCATGGTCAACGATGGCATTCTCACGAACAACCGCCGGCTTGTAACAAAAAATATGTGGTTTAATGGAACCGCCCTTTCCGCTCAGGCACGGCGGGCACTGGAAAACGAGCAAGTCACCATTGTCTCGCATGTATCTGGATGCATCCATGCGGTCTACGACGAAGCTACAATACCGCCGGAGACCTACCAGCGCTTTGCCGACGAGCTTGGTGCCTATGTAAAGACAGGCCTGACTTGTGAAATTCTCGGCAATTTCATGCGGCAGGCTCCCGATGACCAGAAATGCTTCCAGTTGCGCTGCGATCGAAATGGCGTCCCCTGCTATATTCCGTTAGAGAAAGCCTTTGCCTACGAAAACGGCAGCCCGTACCGGATCACCGATAACACCCGCACCAAGCTGCTGCAAGACATCGAGCGGGAAGAGTTCCAGTGCAGCCCGCTGCCCCGCCGAATTGTGCTGAACGATCTGGAAGTCTTTATCAACGAACATCCAATCGATATTGACACGCCCGAGGACGTATCACGCTTGGAAGCACAATTTGATTGTGATTGCCTGGATGCATCCCTGGCACTACGAGACCTGATCCGCTTTTGCCATATTCAACCGCGATTGCCCCAGGCCGCTGAAAAAACCTTTTGCCGGACCGATGCCTTCATCGATCTGCCAGTGGGATTATCCCGGAAAGAAATCCAGCAGCGCCTCCAGGCAATCCGGGGATCAAATCCGACGGCTGATCTTGCATTCTATGCCTATCGGGATCTGGGAAGCATCGCCTATGGCCCCTACCTGCAAGCCTGCATGGAACGCAACCCGGTTTGCGTTGAAGCTACAGCAAACAAACCGCTTGCGATCATCGAGCAGGAGATTCGGGCATGTACCCCGCAGTCCATATACGAAGGCAACGGTCGACTTTCCCAACCAGACGAAGTCTGGAATTTTCGCAGAGGCGACGGGGCCGAGCAGGCCATTCTTTTGGCCAATATCCTGCATGCCCGAAATGGTAAAACGATCCAACTTGACTGGCAAGAGTCCCAGGTCGTTCTTACAGAAGACAGCACAACCCAATATACCTTTGCAACCAGCAAACAAGTTTCCCAAGGATCATGGCAATATCCGCTGCCACCCCCCGATCAAAGCTAGCCTTCCGGTCTGAAGAAACGTTGTCCCCAGTACAATGCACTCTGCAACACAGGTATTTCCTTGCCGATCCGGCGGCGCAGGGCATCTGCCTGCTTGCGATACAAGGACAGGCTACGGTGAACGTCTTCTCCCATTTCCGATCCTTCAAACAGGTGATCAGCGCGCGTACCAAAATCCAGATTCTGTTGATACACACGATCTTCGGGCACGAACCCCACACAGTATTCCGTTAACAGCAGACAGTCCTCCTGCCGCTTGCCAGCACGCATCCCGCATGCGTCTAAATACCAAGTTGGGGAATCACTTAAGGCATCGAACCGCATCAACTCCAGTAAGCGCCGCTCTTTCTGGAAAAGGCCAACAATGTCTGCCAAGGGAATCTGAAAGGTTCGCAGCGCAACCACCTTCTCCAGAAAACAGACATAGGGACGCTTATAGCCTTCGGTGCGCCCGGGGATATACAAACCAAGGGCTTGCTGTAACTTGGAAAGATACACCGCATTCTTTGCCAGCAATTGGCATACCTCAGCAAATGTGACTGTTTCCGGCTCTCTTCGCATGTGGGGAATCTAGACCGGTCTCACGGGGTAACTCAAGCCTTTTCGCCCGGATGTTGCGCTTCTTTCTGCTTGGGTATCTCGGGCTGCAGAACTTTTCGCGGTTGTCGCCTTGACTCTTGTGCGATTCGAACGCACTATAGTCATAGAGAATGTGTGGTAGCAGCAAAGGGCCTAGATCCAGATAGGCAGAAAGAAGGAAAATATGGATCGCATCAAGATTATGGATACGCTTCGTACGATCGTCGAAAATGCATCCGAGGAGCCGATCGATCCCAAGCTCATCACCGAAGACACGACCATCGGGGAACTTGGATTTGACTCTCTTTCCGTTCTCGATCTGATCTACGACGTTCAGCAATCGTTCGGGTTGGACTTCGAGGTGCAGGAACTTGTCAACCTCAATAGCGTCGGTGAGCTGATTGATTACCTTGAAGAGGAACTGAAAGGGTGACCAACTACTACCTGCGTTTACGACATAAGCTCGAATTTCTTTTCTTCCGGTTTTTCGTTGCCTTTCTAGGATGGCTCCCCGAACAATGGCTCCACCGATGTGCCAAAACGCTTGGCTACTTGTTGTTTGCCGCCGACAACCGCAGACGTGATATCGCCTGCAACAACATCCGTATCGCCGGCATCTATACCGACGAACGCAGCATTCGCCAAACGGCGCGCCTGGCCAACGTCCATTTTCTAGCCGTCGTCATGGGCGCGCTGCGCGCATACGGCCATATCCGCAAAGATGCCCAACCACAGATCACATGGGACATTGCCCCGGAAACCCGCGCCCTACTGGAAACGCCACAGCAAGGTTTGATTCTGTGCTCCGGTCACATCGGAAATTGGGAAGTCGGCATACGCGAATTATCACAAATCAAACCCGTCGTCGGCATCGCGCGCCCCATGAATAATCCGCTCGTTGAGTCGTTTATGCAAAAGCGGGCAGGTGGAAATCTTGAAATCACCCCCAAACATCATGCGGATGTGGGCCGCCTCATGCGTCCTTTATATGACGGTAAGATCCTAGCCATCCTTTTCGATCAACATGCACCCCACCAACAAGGGATGATGATAGATTTTTTCGGGAAGCCGGCATCGACCTATACGTCCCCCGCGATGCTACATCTCGTAACCGGCATCCCGCTTTGTTTTGGCGTGTGCCGGCAAACGGGACAAAACAGCTATGTGATGAAGTTAGATGCGCCCCTGGCAACAGCGCGCAGCGGAAACCGCAAACAGGATGTCGCGCACATCATGGGCGCACTGCACAAAAAACTGGAACAAGCCATCCGGCGCGCACCTGAACAATACCTTTGGAGCCACCGCAGGTGGCGTCAGACTCAAGCATCGAATCTAGATTCCGCCGTACGGTAAGCATCACGGAGAAGATCCTGGTCCGGCGCTAATTCTCGCGGTACCCCTGATATCATTTGAAGATATTGCACAAGGTTTTCCAATCGCTCCAAGCTCTTCGACGCTGTATCAACCAGCTTTTGCTGCTTTCCATCCACTGGCCCAATGCGCCCTGATGATAGCAACTCCAGCAACGCACTCGAGGTTGTCAAAGGCTGCACAAGCTCCTGGTTGATTTCAGCTAGACTCGCGAGCAACTCTTCCCGTGACAGATGAATGCCGATGCCCTTGGCCCGGGCCTGTTGCTCTATTTCTGCCACCGTGTCACGATCGGCATCCAACCGGTCAATCAGACTGCTGGCATTTTGCCTGGTATGATCCAACAGCGCATCAATCTCGTTGCGGATATCCTCCAAAGAATCAGATAGAGTGGCATTATCGACTTGCTCACTCTCACACCGCTTTGTCAGCGCTTCCACTTGGCGGAGTAATGCATGCACGGACCTATCCCGATCCTCAGCCGATGTACGCGCATCCTGCTCCCCCACAACGCCAGCAGCATCCAGCAGCGCCTCCCAATCAAGTGAGGTTCCGCCACCGGCCAGGAATTCCGCTCGCAAGGTTTGCATCCCCGCGGCGTTACCGGATTGCTCTTGCAGCTTACCGATCATGTCAGATGTCTTTTTTCGAACAATCTTCTGCTGGGCCAGATACTCGTGAATCGTGTTTAGCGTAGTTGCGTCCGGTCTGTCCCCGCCTTGATAAAAATCCGAATCGGGCAAGTCGTCCAGATCCATATCCAAATCAAAACTCTTTACACCGGGGGCTGCCGCTGAGGCCCGGGAACTTGCAGGGGGGGCACCTTCCTTGGTTGGTACCTTCGATGCGGCAGCCGATGCATCGTCTTCCCGCATACGGGCATACACAGATGCGTTCAGGGTTATATTCTCAAACGCATTGCGTACATCAGCAACGTCCTTGCCGCCGGCAAGCGCTTCCACAAAGGCCAACAGTTCCTGCCGTGTCACGCGCTCCTTGATCGAAAAGCTATCGATGCCGGACGTTTGCATCCGTTGCGCCAGCAAATCTTGTGCCGTCTGAAGATCGCATGGTTCCCCATTGATAAGGATCCGACCTTCCACCAGACTCCACTCGATTTCAGCAAATCGGTCTAAGATGCTGATGAGTGCTTCAAACAAAGCGCTGGAAGAAGTAGCCGTAACAGCATGACTGGTTCCATACACCTGCGCGTTCCGAAGCGCCAGGCAAAGCTGCTTACAAATATCCTTGCTCTCATGATCCCCAAGGGAATGCAGACGTCTCGAACTTTCTCCCATTGCATCATCCTCCTGCCGCAGTTACGACTCACGGCTTCTTTATCTACTACTTTAAAGGATTTAGCAAGAGTTTAGCACAGGACAGCGCTATCTACTGGTTCGCTTCATCTTTCCTGACAGCCCCATTGTGCAGATGAAGCGTCCGATGACACATCGCGGCAACCTGCTCGTTATGCGTAACCAGAATAAGCGCCAATTGTTCTTCCTGCACCAATCGGAACAATAAGGACAAGATCGTGAACCCGGTTTTGTCATCCAGGTTTCCCGTCGGTTCATCTGCCAGAATAACACTTGGTTCATTCATAAGCGCACGCGCAATGGCTACGCGCTGCTGCTCTCCGCCGGATAACTCGACCGGGGTATGATCGATACGGTCAGAAAGCCCAACCGCATCCAGCAGAGTCTTGGCCCGCTTGCGCCCATCGCGCAACCACCGACGTCCGAGAGCACGGGCAGGCAGCAGCACATTGTCCAGCACATCCAATTCATGCACAAGATGATAGGACTGGAACACAAAACCAATTTCACGCGCCCGCAGGCGGGTACGGGCAGCTCTCGATAACGCAAACAGATTTTTCCCACGAATGCGAACGACACCGTCTTTTCCATCTGGGCGGTCCAGTCCACCCAAAATGTGTAACAGCGTGCTTTTACCTGCCCCACTGCGCCCGGTAACGGCCAAGGTCTCACCTGCCCTTACGCGTAGATCCACATTACGCAATACCGGAATGGTATGCCCGCGCAACGAATAGGTTTTATCGATATGCCCGGCTTCCATCATATCCATCATACCTCCGCCCGGAAGGCTTCCACAGGTTCCAAAAGAGCCGCACGAATAACAGGAATCATACAGGTAACCGTACAGGCCGCCATCACCAGCCCCCCGACCTGCCATAGATCCCGCATGGAAAGCTCCCATGGAAGCTCGGACAACCCATATATCGCTTTCGGGAAAACGGTAATATGCATACGCGCCAACAGATCGACAATCCCATTCAGGTTCTTCAGAACCACGACAGCCGTCGCCATGCCGCCTAGTGTTCCGATTAAGCACTGCACCCAGCCGTGAATGAGAAATGCAACCAATATCTGGCCCGTCGATACACCCAACGCCTTGAGCAAACCGATTTCTGCCGTTTTCTGGACCACAACCACAATCAATGTCACCGTTACACAAAAAATAGCAACGATCGTAATGAAGGCCAGCAAAACAAACATGACGGACTTTTCATGTGCCAGTGCATCGAATAACATGCGGTCGGTTTCATGCCAGGTTTTTACCTGATATCGAGATCCGATTTCTGCCAGGATCCGCTCGGCCGTTTCCTGACAAAGAAACGGGTCCGCGGTCATCACATATAAAGAAAGTGCGCCTTCCCGCATACCAACCAGATCACGGGCAATCCCTATATCCGTGAGAACAAACCCTGCATCGAAATCACGCATCCCCAGATCAAAAATGCCTGACACCGTAAGTTCTTCGGGAAAATACACTTCATCTGGATCCATAACACTCCGCGGGGCATGGACAAGCACCTGATCCCCGACCCTGAGGGCCATATTCTGCGCCAAATCGATACCCAGCACGATCGTATCCCCTTCGAGGTCGAACCGTCCTTGCTGCATGTGCGAGGGAATTTTACTAACAGAGTCTGCCCGCAAGGCATCCACCCCTAACAAGGCCGGTGCAGTAATGCGGTCGTGGGCCTGCAACATGACACGGGTTTCGACACTACCCGCCACACCGGTAACCCCCGGTATCGCCGCAATTCGATCCGACAAGGATTCCACCGCCCGCATGGGGCCATATCTTCCGCTAACCGTGATATGCGGCTTGAAACTGAGGATCTTCTCGCGCCACATGTTGTCAAACCCCGTCATGACAGAAAGCACAATGACAAGAATGGCAACACCCAACAGTACGCCCAGCACCGAAAACAACGTCACAACCGACAAGAAGGAGCGTTTCGGCTTCAGATACTTTAATGCCAGGAATATCGGAAATGGTAGCATAAGCCTGCCTTATTCATCCTGCGCCGGTTCGCTGCCACGTGGCTTCAATTGGGGGAACAAGATCACATCCCGAATCGCATCGACACCGGCCAGAATCATAATCAGCCGATCAATGCCAACGCCCATCCCCCCCGCCGGAGGCATCCCATGCTCAAGTGCAAGCAGAAACGACTCATCAATGGCCTCCTGATTCTCGCCTGCTTGCTCGATCAAACGACGCCGCTGTTCCAACGGATCGTTCAACTCCGTATAAGCCGGCGCAACCTCCTGCCCCGATATGACCAGCTCAAACACATCCGCACAAGCCGGATCATCCGCACAGGCCTTTGCCAGCGGAATCAAGGGTGCCGGCAGACGGGTCACAAAGGTTGGCTGCTGCAACCGCTTCTCAATCAGCTTTTCATATACCTCATGCGTGATAAGAAGATGATCCCAATCCGGCTCAATCTGCAACCCCCGTTCTTCTGCCTGTTGCTTTGCCGTTTCCACCGGCAATTCGTACCAATCACCACCCATTTCCTCCTCAATCAGCGATCGATACGTCACCTCCCGCCATGGAAGCTGCAGATCAACAGGACGGTCTTCTGAACCTAGTTGCAAGCTGCCAAACACCTCTTGCGCAACATGCAGAATCAGCGCCTGGATCAAAGCTTGCATGCCTTGCCTGTCACTGTAGGCCGCATAGATCTCCAGCATCGTGAATTCCGGGTTGTGCGTCCGATCCAACCCTTCATTACGAAAATTCCGGTTTAGCTCAAACACCTTATCAAAGCCCCCCACCAGAAGTTGCTTCAGATACAGTTCCGGGGCGATCCGCAAATACATCCGGGTGTCGAGAGCGGTATAGTGCGTGATAAACGGCCGGGCTGCGGCCCCCCCAGCCTGCGGCTGCATCATCGGTGTCTCTACCTCATAGAACCCTTTATCCGACAAAAAGGAACGGATCGTTTGAATAGCCTGGGTGCGACGGCGGAACAACTGCATCGAAGCAGGATTTGCGATCAGATCAAGGTAGCGCTGTCGGTAGCGTACTTCCGTATCCTTCAATCCGTGCCATTTCTCGGGCAAGGGCCGCAACGCCTTTGACAGGAGACACCAATCCGTAACTTTGATGGTTTGCTCCTCTGTCCGTGTCAAAAACAGCGCTCCCGTTACCCCAATCTGATCGCCGAGATCCAGCAGCCGAAATGCCTCGAATGCCTCTTCGGATAAGGCTTTTTTCTGGATATAGATCTGGAACCGGTCCGAACCATCATGCAGATCAACAAACAAGCTTTTGCCCATATCCCGGATTGTGGTGATCCGGCCCGCGGCCCGCACCTCTTGATCCGGAGCAAATGCCACACGCAGATCCGCCAGCCGACCCGTTCGCGCAAATGCCTTGCCGAATGGCTCGTACCCAGCAGCACGCAGCGCCTCCATATTCTTGATCCGTTGTTCACGATATACATTGTTTTGCTCTTGATTCAAAATCATGTCTCCTGTTTCTGCATCCCTCAAATGGCTCTGCTGCCCCTAAAAGGGGCCGAGGTGGCATCATGCGGGAACCCGCAACCCCTCGCAACTCATTTTTTTTGGCTCTTCCGCAGAATCTGTGGGTTCGTTTTAGTCATTTCGTGGCAC
>CAZRCN010000034.1:0-4824 GCA_964598575.1 uncultured Victivallales bacterium
GAAAACGAAGAAGGCGGGCACGGCGACGAAGCCGACAGCACAGGAGCCACAGGCGACGTCCAAAGCGAAGCCAACCCGGAAGTCAGCAGTTGCTGCCAAGCAGGCTACGGGAAAAGGTCGGAAGCAGGCTGGGAAGAAGGGCGTTGCGGCGAGCGAGGTAGAGGCACGCAGGGGGGAGAATACGTTCAACAAGATACAGCAGGAAGCGTATTATCTTGCGGAACGTGATGGATTTCGCGATGATCCTGTTCAATACTGGCTGGCAGCCGAGGTGCATCTGGGGTTGCGATGAGCCTGCGGTACGATTGAGGCTTGCTGTTGATAGGGGCAACGCGGTAGGTTTGCCATTTATAGGTACAGGCAAGGAGACCCGTCGTGACATATACAAGTGAGCAAGCATCGGTTTTCATTCCTGATGGTGTTTCGGAGGACGAGGCGTTGTCGCGCACGACGCACTTGTGTATTGGCGCACATCAGGATGATCAGGAGTTTATGGCGTATCATGGGGTTGCTGCGTGCTACGGGCGAAACGATCAATGGTTTGCCGGGGTTACGGTTACAAATGGGAGTGGTAGTGCCCGGACGGGGTTGTATGCGGAAGTATCGGATGCCGACATGATGGAGGTTCGCAGACGCGAGCAATGCAAGGCAGCCATGGTAGGGGAGTATGGGATTCAAATTCAACTTGGGTATCCGAGCAAGGTGGTTAAGGACCCGGCCGATGCGGGTGTAACAGACGATCTGGAACGGATTCTGCGGGCGACGTGCCCCGCAAGCGTGTACTTGCATAACCCGGCCGATAAGCATGACACGCATGTTGCGGTTTTTTTGCGCTGTCTGCGGGCTTTGCGTCGTCTACCTGCTGATCAGCGTCCGAAGCATGTGTATGGGTGTGAGATCTGGCGCGGTTTGGATTGGTTGCTGGATGAGGATAAGGCGGTGTTACCAACCAGTGCACACCCGAATCTGGCGGCAGCTCTTTCGGGGGTTTTTGATTCCCAGATTGCAGGCGGAAAGCGTTATGATCTTGCCGTACAAGGTCGGGGAATGGCCAATGCCACATTTTTTGCATCGCATACGGTCGACGAGGAATCAAGGGTGACGTTTGCCATGGATCTGCAGCCGCTACTGGATGATGCGGACCTGAATCCCTTATCGTATACGTTGGGGTATATTGATCGATTGCGGACGGATGTAGGTGATCGTATGGCGCGGTTGGCGGCACCGGGAGATCTGAAATAGGGAGGGAGAAAGTTTTATGAAAAGTATGAAAACGGGGAATCGGTTAACGAGAACGGCGACGAGAACGGATTACGAGTAGAGATTCACCAATCGTCCACCAATCTCGTCGCCGTTCTCGTTAACCGAAATAGACGGAAAATAGAGAGAAAAAATGGGGGAGAAGGTCTAGAGTGACCTTAACCCATTGGTAAACAGATATTTACACATATAATGTCCTGTCAATATTTGACAGAACGCTGAAATAGGGAGGGAGAAAGATATGGAAGTTATTTTGAAAGGGACGGCAGATGAGGCCAGTGAAGAGGCGGCGCAGATCGTTGCGGGGTTGTTGCGTCGCAAGCCGAATGCGGTGCTGGGGTTGGCTACGGGCAGTACGCCGCTGGGGTTGTATAGGGCCTTGATCCGTATGCACCGGGAGGAGCAACTGGATTTCAGCCAGGTGACGACCTTCAATCTAGATGAATACATCGGATTGCCGGGTGATCATCCTGCCTCTTATCGGTATTTTATGGAGGAGAACTTGTTTTCCGGTATAAATATGGACCCGGCTCGCATTCACATTCCTGATGGTATGGCTACGGATATTACGGGGCATTGCGCGGCATATGAAGCGGCTATTGCGGATGCGGGTGGCATTGATTTGCAAGTGCTGGGGATTGGATCGGATGGGCATCTCGGCTTCAATGAGCCCACCTCCTCGCTTGGGTCGCGAACGCGGATCAAGACTTTGACGGAAGAGACCCGCCAGGATAATGCGCGTTTCTTCGATTGTATGGCTGATGTCCCCCAGCATTGCATCACCATGGGAATGGGTACGATTCTCGAGAGCCGGGTGTGCTTGATGCTGGCATTTGGAGACGGCAAAGCCGATGCGGTGTCTCGTTGTGTGGAAGGTCCCATCAGTGCGATGACACCGGCAAGTGCCTTGCAATGGCACCCGAACGTACATGTCCTTCTGGATGAGGCCGCAGCCTCCGGGTTGACGCGTAGGGCCTACTATCAGCACATCTATGCACAGAAGCCGGCTTGGCAGCGCCATGCATGACCAGTTTGGCTACGCGCACCCGTAGATGCGCGTGTGGTGCAATGGCAAAACTTCTCGTCAGGGGCGCAAGCCATGGTGTAGGGTTCTGTACAAGTTGCATGTGAGGTAAGGGAGGAAAGATGGGAATAGAAGCACAAATGCGTGGCCGGTCCTACTTGCAGGTCACTGATTTGACGGATGGAGAATTGCTCTATTTGCTGGATTTGGCTGCGAACTTGAAGGCGGCCAAGCAAAAGGGGGTATCCCGGCACGGCTTGGCCGGCAAGAATCTGGCTTTGATTTTTGAGAAAATGTCGACGCGAACCCGTTGTGCGTGCGCCGTTGCCGCTGCGGATGAGGGGGGGCATACCGAGTTTTTAACGACCCTCGATATTCATCTGGGCAAAAAGGAATCGGTTGCCGATACCGCCCGTGTGCTGGGGCGGATGTTCGATGGCATTTTGTTTCGCGGATACGCGCAAGATTCGGTTGTTGCGCTTGCCCGGCATGCGGGCGTTCCGGTATGGAATGGGTTGACAGATGCACACCATCCAACACAGACGCTGGCCGATCTGCTTACGGTCAAGGAAACGTTTGGCCAGTTACGGGGGTTGAAGCTGGTGTATGTTGGGGATGGTCGCAATAATGTTGCCACATCCTTGATGTTGGGATGTGCCAAAGTAGGCATGCACTTTGTGAACTGCACGCCGCCATCGCTGAGCCCACCGGAAGACATGGTCCGCTGGAGTCAGGAACGCGCCCAGCACAATGGGGGCTCGGTTCGGATTGAGAGTGATCCCGCCGCTGCAGTTGCCGATGCGAATGTCGTGTATACAGACGTGTGGGTTTCCATGGGGGAGGAGGACCAGCAGCAGAAACGACTGGAGCTTCTACGGCCATATCAGGTGAATCAGGAGCTGCTGGCTCATACCGGGCATCTGGAGGATGGCAAGCTCATTTTTCTGCATTGTTTGCCAGCGTACCACGACACCAAAACGGACATGACGCGTGAGCTAGGCGCGTTGGAAGTGACGGATGAGGTGTTTGAGGGCCGTTTGTCGCGGGTGTTTGATCAGGCAGAAAACAAGATGCACACAATGAAGGCGCTTTTTGTTGCGACGGCAGGGGAAGTCTGATTTGACCTTGCAGGTTGATGGTGCGGCATGGATACGAGGAAACGACGATGGAGACACGTACACTGGCTGAGATTGACTGGGAATCCTTTCAACAGTTGGATATGGAGCAAAAGGCGCCTTTGTTTTGCGGCGGACCTGGAAACGATCATATTATTCTAGCGCAGCAGTTTGATCGTGCGCGGCTGGATGCATTGGGCAAGCTGGCGGATCGCATTCGGCGCATTGCCAAGAGCAAAAGCGGAAGTGCCTTTTTAGAGCAGTGCCTTTCGCATAAGCGCGCCATGCTCTTTTTTACGCAGCCGAGTACACGTACCTTCCTTTCGTTTGTGGCGGCCTGTGAGATTCTGGGGCTGAAGCTGGGGGAAGTGCGCAATCCTTCGATTTCCAGCGAGTTCAAAGGGGAAACACGGGATGACTCGGTGCGTACCTTCAGCTCGTATTTTGATTTGATCATTATGCGCAGCGAGATTGGGGGATTGGCGGAGCGGGTCGCATGGCTGTTGTCCCATTCGGAGCGTCCGGTGCCGGTTATCAATGCCGGATCCGGAAAAGACCAGCACCCCACGCAGGCTTTACTGGACGTGTATACCCTGCAGCGCAGCTTTGCGGAGCTAGGCGGCATCGATGGCAAGCGCGTGCTCTTCAGCGGGGATTTGAAGCGCGGAAGGACGGTTAGATCCTTGTCGGTGCTGCTTTCGCAGTATCAGGATGTCGAACAGTATTTTGTAGCGCCGGCCTGCTTTCAGATTGGGGCGGACATTCAAGCGACGTTGCGTGCGCGCGGGGTTCGGTTCCACGTACTGGAGGATATGCGTGAAGCCCTGCCGGTAGTGGATGCGCTCTACATGACGCGTATTCAGGATGAGTGGGATGGTACCGCTGGTGATAGTAAGCGGGTTGATACGTCCAGCTACCGTATCGGTGCAGCGGAAGTGGCCCAGATGAAGCAAGATGCTGTTATTCTGCATCCGTTGCCGCGTCGCGATGAAATTGCGACGGAGGTAGATGGAAATCCGAGGGCGGTATACTGGCGGCAGATGCGGAATGGGATGTGGATCCGTGCTGCGTTGATTGCAACGTTGTTTGGTGTGAGTAAAGATATCTGGCGGTATGAGGACGCAGAAGGATGAGAGCTTTTGCACAGCTAGGGACACCACGTCTGTCTGTTTTTGGGGCGTGTGTAGCGGGGTGTGTTCTTGTCGGTATAGTAAGCGGCTGCAGCAGCGTACGAACCCATGGGGTCGGTCCCTTATACCAACCTGGTGAAACGCCACATCGTGAAGCTGGTTATTCTGCCTTGGGGCCCGTGCTCGAACACCGTACAGCAGCAGAGGGAAAACGGTTCCGGGCGGTACGCCCTTTCTGGAGCCACGCACAGGATGAGACGGGGCGAAGGGTTACCGATATCCTCTGGCCGCTCGG
>CAZRCN010000034.1:4924-8273 GCA_964598575.1 uncultured Victivallales bacterium
TTTGGAGTGCCAGTGAGAAGGGGGAGAATCGAACAACATCGGTTCTGTGGCCGGTGTATTCGCATACGCGGGGTGGGGATATCTCCCGTTGGCGGCTATGGCCCTTCTACGGGTATTCCCATACACCGGATCGTTGGACCAAGCGTTTTGTGTTGTGGCCCTTCTGGACCTCGGTTGCCTATCATCATCCAGGCCAGCCTGGGGGCGGGTTTGTCTTGTTTCCGATCTATGGACAAGTGAATGTAGCAGATCGCCATAGCCGCATGTTTATACCGCCTTTTTTCAAGGTAGCCTGGACAGGAACGGGTTATCGTGCCATTGATGCTCCCTGGCCTTTTTTCCAGTACGTGCGGGGTGAAGACGAGAACCGATTGTATGTGTTCCCGTTGGCGGGACGTAGGCGCATCGGGCAGGATCAAACCTGGTTTGTGTTGTGGCCGCTGATATCGGGACGTAAAACGGAGCGTAGCGATACGGTACTTACACGCTTCCGCATCATGCCGTTCTGGCAGCAGGAACGGGTTGTCGCCAAAGCCAAGGACGAACCCCATGCAAAGGCGGGTCAGGAAACGCTCTCGCGCTATTTCCGGTTATGGCCCCTGGTGCTGTATCGGCAGGAAGGGCAGAGCTCGCTACTGCGGGCACCGGCATTGTGGCCGTTGAAGCGGACACCGGGCATCGAACGGAATTGGGCTCCCCTTTGGACGTTGTATCGGCATGAAACCGTCGAGGATCGCAAGGATACGCAATGGATGTGGGGTCTGGTTCGAAGGGTTGTGGATGGAAGCAAGCGCAAGCTTTCGGTTTTCCCTGTATATCAGAGCCGGAAGGATCCGGCACGTCGAACGGGTTCCTGGCAGTTGCTGTATGGGCTGTTTGGGTATCACAAGGATGGATTGCAACGTGAGGTCCAGTTGTTGTACTTTATGCGTATGAAGCGGACTGTGACGGATAAGGCAGAAGACCCTGCCCAGAGGGAGGAACCATGATAACCAGGGAACCGGAATTTTTTCCGCCGCCATCGAATTGGATAGGCTATGTGGGGCGTTCTTTGGTCTTTACTTTCCGGGAGGTAGGGCGCGCCTTTCTGCTGTTTTGGGAAGCGATTCTTGCCATGCGGACCATGTTTCGCAAGCGTGCGCGGCGGGAAATCGTGGTGCAGATGTTTGTGTTTGGCATCAAGAGTCTAGGGGTTATTACGGTTGTTGCGGTATTTACCGGCATGATTTTGGCGTTGCAGACGGGGCTTGAATTACGGCGTTTCAATCAGGAAGTGAACATCGGTACCGCCGTGATGGTGTCGATGCTGCGCGAGATGGGACCGTTTATGACAGGGTTGATCCTTGCGGCTTGTGTGGGGTCTGCGATTGCCGCCCAGGTAGGGACGATGGTCGTCTCCGAGGAAGTAGCCGCACTGGAGATTATGTCGATCGACCCCGTCCGTTTTATTGTGATGCCGCGTTTGGTGGCCATGATGATCATGACGCCGTTGCTGGCGTTCTTTACCTGCATTATGGGGGTGTTGGGAGGAGGTGTCGTGGGCGCTACCCAATTGGGGGTTGCCTGGACCGCCTACATCGACAATGCGACCCGCTACGCGGAGGTGAAGGATCTGCTGGTAGGCATGTTCAAGGCATTGCTCTTTGGCATGATTATCACTACGGTGGCATGCCATGCCGGCTTTGCCACGACGCAGGGTGCCGTTGGGGTAGGGTTTTCCACGCGACGTGCCGTTATTATTTCCTTTTTGTTGATTCTCATCGTCGGTTACTTTGTAACACGCATGTTCTATGTCTAATAGAGGCAGATAACCCGAAACACGAGCCCGTTGGGAGGCGCATATGGCCACAAACAGGAAGCAACCTTTACATATAACCGTCATTGGCGCATCAGGAGATTTGGCGCGCAAGAAGATCATACCCGCATTATTTGCCTTGTTCTGCCAGGATCGATTGCCCGAATCGTTTCGCATTTTCGGTTTTTCCCGCTCGGAGTTGGACGACGAAGCATTTCGGGAGAGATTACGCGAGCACCTGACGTGCCGGTATGCACCGGGGGCGTCATGCGCTGATCGGATGGATACGTTTCTCTCCTGCTGTCATTATGTGCAGGGGCAGTATGATGACAGAGGCTCGTTTCTGGATCTCTTTGCCCGGATGCGGGATGTGGAAGAGGATCGAGATGTGAATCGACTGTATTATCTGGCGATTCCGCCATCGGTATTTCTGGATGTGGCAAAATCCTTGGCAGGCGCCGGGCTGGTGCAGTGCGGGATCCAGGAGCCTTGGTCGCGTGTGATTATCGAAAAGCCCTTTGGGCGGGATCGGGAGAGCTCGGACGAGCTGGTGCGCGAGATGGGGCAGGTATTCCGGGAAGCACAGACCTATCGGATTGATCATTATCTTGGCAAAGAGGTAATCCAGAATCTGATGGTGATGCGGTTTGCAAACCTTGTGTTCGAGCCGCTATGGAACCATAACTACATCGACAGTGTGCATATTTCCTGGAAAGAGGATTTGAGTGTAGATGGACGTGCCGGGTATTTTGATCATTACGGCATTATCCGGGATGTCATGCAAAACCACTTGATACAGATTCTGGCCCTGACGACGATGGAGCCGTGTGCCCGTATGGATGCAGGGCACATCTATAACGAGAAGGTGCGTGTGCTGCGTTGTATCAAACCGTTGACGCGGGAACAGGTTGTAACCGGGCAATATACGGCGGCAACATATCAAGGTAAGCATGTGAAAGGGTATCTGGAAGAGGAGGGGGTGCCAGAGGATTCTGCGGCGCCGACGTATGCGGCTGCTGTCTTGCATATCGAAAATGATCGTTGGCGTGGTGTCCCATTCTTTCTGGAGGCCGGCAAGGGAATGAATGGCCGCAAAACGGAGATTCGGATTCGATTCAAGCCCGTTGCCGGTGGCATGTTTTCCGATTGGGCAGGGGATACAGGGCCGAACGAACTGGTGATTCGCGTGCAGCCGGATGAAGGGATTTTCCTGCAAATTGCGGCAAAGGTGCCGGGGACGCCTTTACGATTGAAGCAGAGTTCGTTCGACCTACTGTATCATCGCGTGTTTGATGAGTTGATACCGGATGCCTACGAGAGCCTGATTCTGGATACCATCCGTGGAGATAAGAGTTTGTTTATCCGTCGCGATGAGCTGGCCGCGGCCTGGGATATTTTTACGCCGGTACTGAAAGAAATGGAAGCGTCTAGTGATAAGCCGGAGCCGTATGCATTTGGTTCGACACATACAGACGGTGCAAAAGAGTTGGCAGATGCGCATTCTATGGATATACTTGCGTAGCGAGTGGGGTAAAAGTGATGCGCGTGGGCAGC
>CAZRCN010000034.1:8373-19944 GCA_964598575.1 uncultured Victivallales bacterium
CCGCTTGAGACGGGCGACAGCAACTATGGGCGAATGAAGGGGATGCTAGATGCCCTTGGCATCAAGAAGCGCCATGTGGTGGATAGTAGTGTGCCGCCAGCTATTGCCGCAGCGCGGTATGCAAACGAGATGGCCCATCTCGTAAAGCGCGAGATCCCCATAACCCTTGCCGTGCTTGGATTGGGCGCGGATGGGCACATAGCCGCCCTTTTTCGCGAGGAGCATGTTGTTCGGTCCCGTGGCAAATATGCGGTGGCCGTGAATCGGCCGGATGGCATGACGGGGATTTCACTGAGTGCCGACATGCTGAGTCGTGCAGAGCATATTGTCTTCTGGGTGTGCGGGGAGGGCAAGCGTAAGGCCGTGGATGCCCTGCTGCACAAGCCGGATACGATTCCTGCCGGCATTGCCCTTGAAGAAGCCAAGCAGATTTCGCTGTGGTACAGTCCACAAGGTTGAACCAGGAAGAGGGAGAAGACAATGGATACGACGAGTTGCTGTAATCAGGAATCACATCATGGGCATTTGTGTGTGTTGGCGTCGCAGGAAAAGATCGAGGAAATCCGGTCGTTGGTGAAAGATCCGGCCTATATTTGTTTTCAGTGTGGTCGTGTTGCGGATGCCGCCGAGAATCTGTGCAATCCGATGCCCTTGCAGCCGTCTTCCTAGGTCGTGCAGCAGCTACGCGTCTTGTGGTACGAGCAAATGGCGGTATCTGTGCCTGGCAGTCATGGGCATGAGGCAAGATCATGATCGGGATGCATATCCGGCAAACGTTGAGATGCGGCGCAAGGTCATGGGGGCTCGTGAGCATGCTCTTGCTGGCTACTCTGTTCCAGTGGGGCTGTGCTGGTATGCGGTATGGCTTGCTTCCCGCACGCACAGCAGACGTGTATACGAATCAAGTTGTCGAACTGTCGGCCGCTTTGGAACCGGAAGAGTTGTCTGATGTGACCGGGGCAACGCGTGTGGCGATAGCGGTAGCAGAAGCAGGAAGTGTCCTGTTTGCAACGGCGGGGGGCACTGCTGGCGGAGTGATACAAGTTGGGGCGGGACGAACATCGTATCGGCAAGACGTATTTGTTCCGTCACTCTCGGGGGCTGGGCAACTCGCACCTGGTGCAATCACGGTTCGGGAGCAGGGACCCGCTATTCTCCGCTTGGAGAGAGGGTACGAGATCATCAGGGAGGATGCAGCGTCCTTTTCGATGGTGATGGATCGGACGATTCGCTTGTTGTCCACGCGGGATCTCGAACGCTGGCTAGGTAGCAGGCTTTCGGCAGATATGGTTGTGGTTGGGTACGAAACCAACACGCGCATCCGGAATCCGGGTCCTATGCCTTGGACGGGACGTAGCAGTCTGCCTGCCATCCGGGTGGAGGGTGCATTTGTCTGTTCACGCCGTAGTGTAGTGCTTGCTCCTATTTCGGCAACAATGGCCGAAACCGGACAACCGGGGCAGGCAACAGGCGCACGCGTCCTGGGGAAGCCTCCGGTTTTTCTGTTGACGGGCCCGGAAAAGAATGGATTGGAGAAGGTTGTGCAGATCCAGTTGCCAACCGTGCCGCGGCCGACGACGCAGTTTGCCATCCTGGATCTAGAACATGCATCGCTGACACTGGTGGCCTATTCGGCGCGTCCGTATATGCGTGGCCAAGTGGACGGGCGTACGTCGGCGCCCTTGGTGGAGATCACAATGACGCCCGGATCATCCCACGAACGGGTGTACCGTCTGGCGCGCACGGTTCCTGGGCGGGGACTTGCAAAGGGGGGTATCACGTCGCACCTGCGGCAGACGTTCCAGTTGCAGGCAGATGTACCCCGCTTGCTTGCTGTAGCTGCACGATTTTGCGACTTGCCTTTGGGAGATGTAGAGGCCGTATGGCAAAAAAACGGATTATGGTATGAATAACGTGAACGAAAGCCAGCAGGATGTATCGTGTGATATGGCCGAATCGGCTACGCGTCGCTGCGGTATGGTTGCCATTGTGGGGCGAGCAAATGTGGGTAAATCCTCGATCTTGAACACGATACTCGAAGAGAAAGTCAGTATCGTAAGTCATATCGCGCAAACGACGCGCAATCAGGTTCGCGGTATCTATAGCGATGATACGGGCCAACTGGTCTTTCTAGATACACCGGGGGTGTTCAAGGCCAGCACGGATCTGGGGCGGGTTATGAACCGTGCGGCCAAGGCCTCGATTTCCGGGGTGGATGTTGTTTTGCTGGTACTGGACCCCAGCAGCCCGGTACGAGAGGAAGACGAGGGTTGGATGCGGAAACTGCGGGCAGCGCCGGTTGCCTTGCTGGTTGTTTGCAACAAGGCCGATATGGCATGGGAACATCTTGCTTCCTACAAGGCGGCCTGGGCGCGGACGAGCGCTCCGGATGCGGCTGAAGGTGACGAGGTTCCGTGGCTATCGGTTTCGGCCAAAACCGAGGTGGGTATGCCGACTTTGCTGCAGGCCATCTTCGAACGCGTTCCGGTTGGCCCCGCACTCTTTCCGGATGATATCCTGACCGATTTTCCCCGCAATTTGGCGATTGCGGATGTGATCCGTGAGCAGTATTTTCATGTGCTGCGTGATGAGGTTCCGCACGACTTAGCGGTACATGTGCGCGAGCTGACCGAGACGGATAGCGGCTGGAAAGTGTATGCGGATGTATTGTTGGATCGGCCTTCGCAGAAAGGGATTGTGATTGGACATAAAGGCCGACTGTTGCGGCGCGTTACGCGTGCAGCCACGCGGGAGTTGACGGAGATGTATGGAAAGCCCGTAGACGTGCGCCTATGGATCAAGGTGGAAAAGCATTGGTCACGGAATTTTTGGATTTTGCGGCAATTGGGGTATGTGTCATGAGAGAAGAGCCTACGCAACGAACTTCGGGCTGGTTGGAGTGGGTACGCTGGACCTTATGCCTGGTGCTGGTTCTGGTTTGCAGTGTGGGGCCGTGGTTCTTCGGGGCTTGGGAGATGTGGTGGTTTTGGCCATTCGTCTTGGCATTGTGCGTAAGCGGTATACTTGCCGGGGTCCTGTATCTGGCTAATGGTCAGGGGACCGACCAACCTGTTGTACGGGTGCTGGGAATAGCATTGGTTCCGTTTCTGGGATACATCCTCATGCGCTGGTATCTAACGGGTGCGGTATTCCTGGATGCGGAACGTTCCGTTTTGCTGCATGTGACGGGTATCGGTATTGCGTGGTTCGTCGCAATGCCATTGCATCGGCATCAGCGTCATTCTCTGTATTGGTGCCTATTTGGCAGTTTGACAGTAATGGCGGTATATGGGCTGTTGAATCATCTTGTGACGGGGAGCGCGCGTGTGCTGTGGGCTGAAGGCTATCCCCAGTATGCAGGCCGTGCCTGCGGCCCCTATTATTGCCCTGATCACTTTGCGGGTGCCATGGAGATTCTGTTTTGTATGGGCATTGCCGGGGTTTTGGACCGGGCAGGGCACCGCTTAGTGAAGCTGATATGTAGCGCGGCGTGCCTGCTGGCCTTTGGTGGGGCGGTACTGAGCTTGTCGCGAGGATCCGGCTTTACGTTTTTGATGCTTGCGGGCTTGCTGTTGGTATGGGGCTTTCAGCAGTGGCCCCGTTTCGTTCGCTGGCACTGGCGCTTGATCGGGGTTTCACTGGGATTCCTAATGCTAGGTGGGGTGCTGCTGTTGGCGGGTGCGTATGTGGAAAGATTTACTACGTATGGTGGGGTGCATGAGATTGTATCTCAGCGAACCGGACAGGCCGAACAAGGTGGATCCTTACCGGAACAAATCCTGGAAACATTGTCCCGGACATCACGGGGCCGGATGTATGCCGGGGCGTGGCGGGCATGGCAATCGAACCCCATCTGGGGTATTGGGCCCGGTATGCATCAACATCGATGGCTCGAGTTTGCCGCATCCAACGATGGTGATCGGGAAACAGGTACCTGGCCGACGCTTGTGAATGAGCATTTCCATTCCTACGAAGTCCATAGTGACTGGCTGCAGTTGCTAGAGGAACACGGCTTGGTCGGGCTGGTGCTGTTCCTTTTGCCGTGGCTTGCCGTTGCCGGCGTACTGTTGGGGGCCTTGCGGCGGATTGCCGTGCAATGGTCGCACAACGAGTTGGCACTTTGGCGTACAGCCGCCCCGTCGTATCGCTATATACTGGCTGGGTGGCTGGTGTTTGGTACCATGAGCTTCCATTCCCTAGGCGATTTCAATTTACAAATGCCCGGAACGGTCTGGATGGTTGCTGCCATCCTGGGGGTGGCCCTGCGCGAGGCTGTCGCAACAGCCTCACGCACAGCATAATGCATTGCTTATACGTTGGGGGGTTCGGCGGTCGGTCGCGATACCATGCGGCTGGTGTTTTCCGCAATCCGGAAGATTACGATGACCATTTCGCACCAAACGCGAGCCAGCAAACTCCATGCCAGGAATATGATAGGCGACAGGAGCAGGAACAGGAGCCCCCTTCCGAACGATGCGCGGAAGCTACCAAACACCAAGGACAATGTGCTGAGTCCGGCCGCAATGAGAGCCAGAATAAAGATAAAGCGGATCAGGCGTGTTGTGACAAACTCTGAAAACGAGAAGTCAAACAGGGACTGCAATAGGTTTTTCTCATTCATGATGGTTTCCTTTCGTGTGTTGCGTGGTTCGTTGGATTCATGGTGCCAGTTGCTTTGACGCCTCCTTTCCCAGTAGAAACACACGACAGTACGCGTGCCTCAGTTGTGCACATGATACCGCACGAAACGTTTTCGTCAAATCTTATGCAACGCGTTGCGGGCGAGTCCAGGACTGCGTCACAGAAAAGAATCGGTCATGGGGCGAGTCCGGCTTGGCGCAGGAGCGCATCGGGATCCGGTTCGCGGCCACGAAAGTCGCGAAATACGGCCATGGGGGGCTGGCTACCGCCGCTGGCCAGAATGGTAGCACGAAACCGTTGGCCCATCCGGGTGAGGGCCTTCTCGTTATCCAGCCCAACTTCCTCGAAGGCAGCGAAAGCGTCTGCCGCCAGGACCTCGGCCCATTTGTAGCTATAGTACCCGGCAGCATAGCCGCCGGCAAAGATATGCGAAAATCCACAAAGGAAACGATCTTCCGGCAAAAGCGGCGTGATGGTATATTCGCGTGCAATGTGTGTTTTGCATACGTCGGGCGTGGTAGGGCCCTCGGGATCGAAGGCATGGTGCAGATGCAGGTCCAGTGCACCGAAAAACAATTGGCGCAGAGTTTGGGAGGCGGCCCGAAACCAGCGTGACTGCAGGATCTGATCGATCAGCTCGTCGGGGATTGGCAAGCCGGTTTCAATATGTCGTGCTTTCTGTTGCAAGAGGTTTTTCTGGTACAGCCAGTTTTCCATGAATTGGCTGGGGAGTTCGACAGCATCCCACTCCACATTTTCAACGCCGGCTACGGGGGCGAGCTCGACGGTAGTCAGGATATGGTGTAGGGCATGGCCGAATTCGTGAAACAAGGTATTGGCTTCTGATAGGGTCATGAGCGAAGGGGTATTTCCGTTGGGGCGTGCCTGATTACAGATCATCATGGCAGCAGGCAGGCGGATGGTGCCATCCGGCTTGCGTTTGCGCGACAGGACGGGGTTCATCCAGGCCCCGCCGCGTTTGGTTTCGGGGCGGCTGTAGGGGTCGAGATACAGATGGGCAATGCGGGTGCCGTCCTTGTCCAGAACGGCAAAAAAACGAACATCAGGGTGCCAGACCGGGGCTTCGCCATCAGCCGGTTGGATGCGAATGTCAAACAAGCGGGTGGCGGTCTGGAAGAGGCCATCCAGAACGGCGGGCAGGCTAAAGTACGGGCGAAGCTGCTCGTCATCAAAGGAAAATTGCTTTTGGCGCAATTGTTCGGCCCAGTAGGGGATATCCCATGGGGCGAGGGGTACGGTCTGCCCCTGGGCACGAGCAAATGCTTCGAGAGTTGCCTGTTCGGTTTTTGCGGCCGGGTAGGCGACGGCTCGCAACCGATCTGTAAGGTCCCTGACGGCATGTACATCGGGTGCCATACGTTCGGTCAGGGTAAGTGTAGCGTAGGATTCGAATCCCAGGATCTGCGCGATGCGTTTTCTGCGTTTCAGAATAGCCTGGATGAGGGGCGTGTTATCGGATTCGCCGTCAGAGGCCCTGGTGCAATACGCGCGGTAGAGGGTTTCGCGCAGGTCACGGCGGGTGCTGTGTTGCATGAAGGGAATATACAGGGGGGCTTCCAGCGAGATCAGCCAGGGGCCATGATCGGGGGAGCTTTCGGTGCCCTCGCGAATGGCTGCATCCGAGGCGGATTGCAGCAGGGAAGGGGGGAGACCGGCAATGTCCTCGCGTGACTGGAGGCGGAGAATGACAGTATTGGTGGCGTCTAGCAAATGATTGGTGAAAGTAGCGGCATCCGCGGCATTTTGTTCTCGTAAGCGGGTGAGCAGCGCCTGTTGGTCGGGAGGGCACCCGGCCCCGGCATGTTCGGCGTCGCGCAAGAGAGATTCGAGTAGCCGCTGCTGGGCACCGGACAGGTCGTTCCAGGCATCACGGTTACGCAACTGTCGCATGTTGTCGAATAAAACCGGATGTTGTTCAAGGGTGGAGAAAAACGAGATGACATGCGGTTGGAGGGACTGGAGGGTGCTGCGCCATGCGGGGCTGTTCATGGCGCTATGCATATGGGAGACGATCCCCCAGGCGTATTCGAGCGGCTCGGACAGGCGCAGACGAGGTGCCACACAGCCGCCCCAGGTGGGTTCGGCCTTTGTCTCCAGTTGCTCTAGCGCCGTTCGCGCTGTAAGCAGGGCCTCGTCAATGGCGGCTTCGGCGAGCGCGGGGGTTGCTTGGTCATAGGCTGGCAATTGATCAAAGCGCAAAAGCGGATTCATAGGTTTCCTTCCCGATTCGTTCGTTGCTCAGGTGTTACGGATCGTCATGATTTCTTCCGATAGATTAAAACAGAAATCGCCGATTTGCTCCAAGTGCCGGACGAGATCCAGAAAGACCATCTCCCCTTTGACGTCAGCCCCGCTGGCAAGCGTCTTACGGACGGTTTTCCGGAGCTTGTCACGCAACTTGTTCAGGTTTTTCTCCATTTCACGGGCAGTATCGAGCGAGAATGAATCCGAGTTCCCACTGAGGTAATCGCAGTTGTATTTGAGAAAGTCGAGAACATGGCCCTGGTATTCGGCCAGATCATCAACGCCGGCCTTGTGGAAGGACCACTCCTTGGCCGCCCGCTTGGCAATCAGATTGATGACATGCTTGCAGGCATCACCAATTTTTTCCAGTTCGTGGGCCATCCGGTACATGGCGCGTACCCGGTTTGCCTGGTATTCGCTGACCCCGCGTGTCATGCATTTCGTCAGGAATACATTGATGTTTTTCTGGATTTGGTCTGTTTGCTCCTCGTAGTGCCCGATCTTGGCACGGATTTTCTGTAGCACTTCAGGGTCTTCCTCCAGGGCACTGAGTTCCCAAATCGACATATTATAGACGATATCGCCCATGCGTCCGAGTTCCGACTGGACGCTAATGAGGTTGGATTCGACATCTTCGGAAGTCTGCGTATTGACAAAAACCAGTTTGGAGCGATCTTCATCCTCTTCGCGGTCAGGTATCCAGCGGTGCATCCATTTGGCCAGGGGGCCTACAAAACCAACGAGCAGGAGGGTATTCAGGATATTGAACGCGGAATGAAAGGCTGAGAGGTGAATCGGCATATGGATGGGGTTGGTGCCATCGCCGGGCACGATCCACTCCACGAGATGCAGGAAAGGCGTCATGAGTACCAGCATCCAGACGACACCAATCAGATTAAAAACCAGATGTGCCCGCGCAGTACGTTGGGCATGGACATTCATGCCGAGGGAAGCAAGGTAGGCCGTAATCGTCGTGCCGATGTTTTCGCCGAGAACGATGGCGGCGGCAACGGGAAAGGTAATCCAACCCTGGAACGCCATCGTGATCGTGATGGTCATGGCCGCGGACGAGGACTGGACGGTGATTGTCAGCAGTGCGCCCACAAGGACAAACAGCATGTAGGAAAAAATGTTATTGGCAGAGAAGTGAGCGAGGAACGCGAGTGTTTCAGGGTTATTGCGCAAATCGGGTACGGATTCCTTCATGATATGCAAACCGAGAAATGTGATACCAAACCCGATGAGGATACCGGCAATTTCGTTGCGTTTCTTGCTCTTGCTGAAATACAAGGGGATGCCAATGGCGATAGCTGGCAGCGCCACCGCTGAGATCTGGAATTTAAAGCCGAGAATGGAAACGAGCCAGCCCGTGAGGGTGGTACCGATATTGGCCCCCATCACCACGCCAATGGCTTGCTGGAGATTGACGAGCCCCGCATTGACCAGGCTGACGAGCAGGACAGTGGTGGCGGACGAGGACTGCAGGGCGAATGTAACGCCCATGCCTGTCATGACACCAGCAAATCGATTTGTAGTCAGGGCTGCCATGATGGCCCGCATCCGGCTGCCGGCGCGGCGCTGCACGGCATCGCTCAGGACATGCATTCCATACAGAAAGAGCCCTAGCCCCCCAAACAGCTCAATGATCGACATCAAATTGTACATATCAGGTAGCCTCCTGTTTCGATATATAGCCGGGATGAACCGACGATTGTAAAAAAGTGACAAACTCCTTGCGCAGACCCGGAATCGACCATTTTCCCTTCATGATGTTCTTTTTGTCGGCAAATTTGATCCGGGAAGACAGTTCAAGATAATGGAATGCATGATGCGGGTCGATCACAAAGGGAAATTGTCCGGCACTTACCAGTAGATAGTTCAAAACGATATTTTCGGTGCGGTGGTTGCCTTCGATAAAGAGCTGGGGTTGGCTCAGGGCAATGGCATAAAAGCCGGCTGCGAGCTTAAAGGGATTGTTGGCAGACCGTTGCTGCAAAACCCATTTGCGCAGGGAGCGGATGCCAGCGTGGAAGGTTTTGCGGGTTTCGAGAATATGGGAATGATACTCGAACCGGGTTCTGCGGTCTGTGCCGCAGAGGACGATATGATTGAGCTCCAGAAGGGAATGGAGACCGGCTAGCGAAAAGAGGTCGACATCCTTTCGGAGGAGATGATTGAGAAAAGCATACGCTTCAAGCAGATTCGCGATCATAGCGGGCGTGAGGTTCTCCCGGTGCAGGGAGAGGCGGTCGTTAATGGTGTCAAAATCGGCGGCAAAGTCGACGAGTGCCTTTTCGATGTTTGGGATATGGAAGAGGGGATACGTCATATTGCGGAAGGATTGTGGTGTCACATGCGGTTACCGTCAATCCCTTTTTGCGAACGACACCCTTCTGTTGCGGACTGATACAATTGCAAGCAGTCCTTCTTGACATGCGTTGGGAAAGAACCTAGCTTGCCCTCTCATTGAGATGCATAACCGTTTCATTACAAAAGATACAGAAACGCGCGAAGAAGGAAGGGAAGCAAGGCATGGCAAAGCGGAGCAAGTTGAAAGAAGTGCGGATCGGAGTGATCGGTGTTGGGAATATGGGTGGGAATCATAGTCGTCGGTTGTTGGCCGGGGATGTTCCTCGCTGCCGGTTAACTGCAGTGTGCGATATAGACCCGGAACGTCACAAGCCATTCAAAGACGAGAATGTAAAAATCTATTCGGATAGCCGTGAGCTCATCCGATCAGGCGAAGTCGATGCGGTACTCATTGCCACGCCGCATTATGACCATACGACGATTGGGATGGATGCACTCGGGCAGGGATTGCACGTTTTGGTGGAAAAGCCGATCTCGGTACATAAAGCTGACTGCGAACGGCTTATCAAGGCATATCGCGGCAAGGGGCAGGTATTTGCAGCCATGTTCAACCAGCGCACAGATCCGCACTATATCAAGCTGAAAGAGCTCGTGGAAAGCGGGGAATTAGGTGAGATCATGCGGGTGAACTGGGTGATTACGAACTGGTTCCGGTCTGAAATGTATTACAAGAGCGGGGGCTGGCGTGCCACCTGGAAGGGCGAAGGAGGCGGTGTGCTGTTGAACCAGTGTCCACATAACCTGGACCTGCTGCAGTGGATTTGCGGGATGCCCTCCAAGGTGCAAGGATTCTGCAAACTCGGGCAGCGCCACAACATTGAGGTTGAAGACGCAGTAACGGCCTATCTGGAGTATCCCAATGGGGCTACGGGTGTGTTTGTTACATCAACCGGGGAGGCACCCGGCGCAAACCGACTGGAAGTCGTTGGGGAGCGGGGACAAGTAGTGGTGGAACATGGAAAAGTGATGTTCCGGCGCAATGTGGAGTCCGTGACGACCTTCAGCAAGACCACGAAGAAGCTGTTTGCCTCGCCGGAAATCTGGAATGTGGAAATTCCGGTCAAAGGTGGTGGGGCGCAGCATCTGGGAATTATGCAGAACTTTGTGGAAGCGATTCTGGACGGTAAGCCGTTGATTGCAGATGCGCGGGAGGGCATACATTCGGTAGAGCTGGCCAATGCGATGCTGCATTCGTCGTTTACAGGCAAGCCGGTTGATATGCCATTAAACGGTCAGTCGTATGAGCGCCGACTGAAGAAGTTGATCCGGGAGTCGCGCGTTGAGAAGAAAACGGTAAAGGCAAAGCCGGTAGACATGTCGGACTCCTTTTGATGTAAGGACATGCGCCCATTGCCAGGAAGGATGGCTTGACATTGCGTCAGCGTTCCTTTTATATGCAAGCTTCATTGCGGGGCGATTAGCTCAGTTGGTTAGAGCGCCTGCTTCACACGCAGGAGGTCACAGATTCGAGTTCTGTATCGCCCACCATGCTTCACGGCTCCGCAGCTACGCATGGCACGGCCAGTCTTCACTCCTCCGGAAATTACCACTTTGCATGCCAATAAAAAGCAGGGGCTTGTGGCTTGGATAAGGGGCTATCCTGCATTTGCGGTGCGACAGTTATGAGCTGGATGTGCAAGCACCACGGAACACCGCGCATACGGTGGGCGGAAGAGATCGGGAAATTGGTGATTATTTTGGCTATCGCGGTAATCGGTCTGTCTGTAAGCAGCGAGAAAACCTGCCTGAGATTCTTGCCGGCAATCGTGTGTTGGATAGAAAACCGGCCAGACTGCAGCAGGGGATTCCCCATGGCCAGTTTCTGTTTTCGTGGTCTGGCCTAGCAACCCACAGCGCAAGCTCGACGAGCTCGAAGCCCTCAAGAAATCCCTCCTGTAGCAAGCCTTCTCGGGATAACTTAGAGATGACCTTGTTGACATTGTTGACCTGGTTGACCATTCTGCTTTGAGAGGGTTTTGAGATGACCTTTTTGACCTGGCTGACCTTATTGACCATGATGGCGGTGGTTTTGATAAGGTCAACATGGTCAAAGGGGTCAACAAGGTCAAACAACCACCGCACGAAAGGAGGAAATGATGGCCGATCTTTTCGATAAGCACGGCGGCTTCCGCCGTCTGCATTCCTTTACGCTTGCCACGATCATCCAGCTCGACACACTGTCATTCTGTCGCCGTTTTCTTACTTTTGACCACCGCGTGGCGGGTGCCAAGTTCTACGATCCGAAGGGGCGGCAGTACGACCAGATGACCCAGGCCGCCCGCAGCGGACGCCAGA
>CAZRCN010000035.1:0-19714 GCA_964598575.1 uncultured Victivallales bacterium
CTTGACAAACGGCCATGTGAAGGATAGAAGGTACTGTTTCGGCAAATACTGCATGGGGGAGCAGGCGGGGATATGCAGGGATTGCTATGATGGATGATGATGGTTGCGCTGCCCGATGGTGTAATGGTAGCACACGGGCCTTTGAAGCCCATAGTCCTGGTTCGAGCCCAGGTCGGGCAACCAAATATATATAGCGTTAGGCGGGGCATGAAGCAGATCGAGGCAGAAGAGGAAACGATGAAGGTTTTTTCGGGAACGGCAAATCCAGATTTGGCAGAGCGGATTAGCAGCTATGTCGGTATGCCGCTGGGAAACATTGATATCCAGCGGTTCCCGGATGGGGAGATCTTTGTCAAGATCAAGGATAACATCCGGGGTAAGGATGTCTTCGTGGTGCAGTCGATCTGTAACCCACCGAATGAGAGCCTGATGGAGCTGTTGATCATGATCGATGCGATGCGGCGGGCTTCGGCCGAACGCATTACGGCGGTTTTGCCGTATTTCGGGTATGCGCGGCAGGACCGCAAGGATCAGCCAAGGGTACCGATCACAGCCAAGCTGGTGGCAAATCTCCTGGTGGCAGCCGGCGTCGACCGGATCTTGACGCTGGATCTGCATGCCCAGCAAATTCAGGGCTTTTTTGATATACCGGTGGATCATCTGTATGCGTTTCCGGTGATGGTGCAGTACATCAAGTCGTTGCAGCTGGAGAATCCGGTATTGGTGGCCCCGGATACGGGCGGGGTTAAAGCGGCGTATGCGTATGCGCAAAGCCTGGGTTGCCGACTAGCGGTAGTGGCCAAGCAGCGGATTGATGCGGAGGATGTGGAGGCGTATAACCTGGTCGGCAGTGTTGACGGGTGCACCGCCATTATGGTAGACGACATGACCACTACGGCGGGAACGCTCTGCTCGGCGGCGAAATTGCTCAAGACGCAAGGGGCAGCAGCGGTGTACGCAGCGGTGAGTCATGCCACGTTGACAGATAAGGGGCTGGCTCGCCTGAAGGCGTCCCCCATTGAGGAGCTGGTGTTTACGGATTCGGTTCCGTTGCGCGTGGATACGGGGGCGTACCCGGTAAAAGTGCTTTCGGTGGCAGATTTGCTGGGAGAGGCAATTTTACGCATACATGAGAATCGGTCGGTGACGACATTGTTTAGAGAGTGAGGGATGGGATGGCAACAGTAGACAGTATTGTATTGAAGGCGCAGAAGCGCGAGGCAAACGGGTCCGGTGCAGCAAGGCGTGTCCGGATGGATGGATTGGTTCCGATTGTTGTGTACGGGGAAGGCCGGCAGGAGAATTTGCAGGTGAATGCGCACGATTTCACCCTGATGCTGCATCGGCATGGTGAGCACCAGATCCTGGATCTGGTTGTGGAAGATGCGGCTCCGGTCAAAGTGCTGATCAAGGATGTGCAGCACCACGTGGTGGATGGCAATATCCTGCATGCCGACCTGGTGGCGGTCTCCATGACGAAACCGATTGAAATCAGCTTGCCGATCCATCTGGAAGGTGAAGCGGTCGGGTTGAAGACCGGTGGGGTGCTGGAGACGGTGGTTAATGAGCTGGCGATCGCCTGTCTGCCGGGCGATGTGGTGGAAGAGATCAGCGTGGATGTATCCGGGCTGGATGTGGGCGACAGCCTCACGGCGGGCGATGTGCAAATGCCATCGGGCATCACGTTGCTGGAAGAGCCGGAAACCGTGATTGTGACGATGGCGTACCCAACCGTGGAAACCGAGCCAAGTAGCGAGGAGGAAGCGGAAGCTGGTGCAACCGCAGAGGGTGCGGCAGAATCGGAGGAGGAAAAAGAGGAATAGGCCTTCAAGGGTAGGGGAACCGTATGCTGATAGCCGGACTGGGAAACCCGGGGCGGCGTTATGAGGGAACACCTCATAATGTTGGATTCGATGTACTGGACGAGCTGGCGCAGCGGCTGGGCGTATCGTTTCGGGATGCGTCGCGGTTTCGTTCCCTGGTTGCTTCGGGGGTTGATTTGGAAGGGCAGCAGGTCGTGCTGTTGAAGCCGATGACCTTTATGAATGCCAGCGGCGAGGCCATTGGTCGTTGGATGCGCTATTATAAGGTTGCACTTGCGCAATTGGTCATTGTGTATGATGATGCGGATCTGCCGTTGGGCCGGATTCGTATCCGGCCATCCGGCGGGAGTGGCGGGCATAACGGATTGCGTTCGGTGATCCAGCATGCCGGGGGCGAAGGGTTTGTACGGGTGCGACTGGGCATTGGGCGTCGGAATGAAGCAGGCTCGATGATTGCGCATGTGTTGCAACCGTTTGGCGGTCAGGATCGCGTAGTGGTGGAAGCAATGGTGAAACGCGCCGCGGATGCGGTAGCCTGTATGGCGGCGCAAGGGACGGAACAAGCGATGAACCGCTTTAACCAAGCGGTGTTGCAGGACGAACAAGAGCAGGAGAAAGAACGTTGAGTACATACGAAGGATTGTTTGTGTTTCCGGAGCAGATGAAGGACGAAGAGGTCGAGGCCGCCCGTGAGAAGGTAGTTGCTGACCTAGATCGTTTTGGTGCGAAGGTGCTGGGGGCGTTGAAGCTGGGCCGCAGAGGGTTTGCGCGTCCGATGCGCAAGGTCCGGGGCGGCGTATATGTCCGAATGGTGTTTGAAATGGATGGCGGCCAAATCGACGCGTTGCGTCGTCGCCTCAAGCTGAATGATTCGCTGGTTCGGGCACAGATCACAGCCGGTGATGCGCAGAGTCTGGCCTGGGTGCAAGAGCCGCAGCAAGCGGAAGCAGAGTAGGGGTAGAGCGACCATGGCGGATTTCAATAAAGTAATGCTGATGGGGAACCTGACACGTGATCCGGAGGTGCGCTATACGCCCTCGGGAACGGCGGTTTCTGATCTTGGCCTGGCTGTGAATCGTAGCTTCAAGGGGCAGGACGGGCAGCAGCGCGAGGAGACATGTTTTGTTCGGGTTACGGTTTGGGCGCGCCAGGCGGAGAATTGTGCCCAGTACCTGAAGAAGGGGTCGCCGGTATTTGTTGAGGGGCGACTGAAGTATGACGAATGGGAAAAAGAGGGGCAGAAGCAGAGTCGTCTGTCGGTTGTGGGGGAACGGGTCCAGTTTCTCAGTTCCCCGCGCGGTGGGGGGGCCACGCAGGATACGCCCTCGGGATATACCAGCCCGGACCGCAGCAACAGTGAACCGGCGGATCCAGCGGCAGGCACGCCGCCTCCGCGGGAGATGGATGCGGCTGAGACGGATGAGGATGATTTGCCGTTCTAACAAACAGAGAGCTATCCCGGCTGCGCATGAGATCGTTTGGCCGGGAACAACAAAAGGTGCAAATATATGGCAAGGCAAATGAAAAGACAGGGCAAAGGCAAAGGGCGCAAGGCGCGTGCGGAAGTGAAGCCACGGCGCAGCCTGGATGGTGTGAAGCAGATTGATGCGCGGGACTACAATCTGCTGGGACGATTTGTGACGGATTACGGCAAGATTTTGCCGGCACGGCTGACGGGTGCAACCCCGAAGCAGCAGCGGCGGATCAAGCGAGCTGTCCGCCGGGCACGAAACATTGGCTTGATGGCTTAGATAAGGCTGGAAGGGTAGGACGACAATGGCGATGGAAGTAATGCTCATGGATGCGGTGGCCAACCTCGGCAAAGAGGGGGATGTAGTGCGTGTGGCAAACGGGTATGCGCGCAATTATTTGTTACCGCGGAATCTGGCGGCACCGGTTACGGCAGCGGCGCAACGGCGTCTGGAGACGTTGAAGCGGGAGCGCGAAGAGGAGCAGAAGGAGTTGGCGGCGCAGGCGAAAGCATTGGCCGAGCGGCTTTCGGGGGTTTCGGTTACCCTGGCCGTGAAGACGAGCGATGGGGAACACCTGTATGGTTCGGTAGGGGCGGCTGAAGTGGTGGCGGCACTGGAGGCGCAAGGGTACTCGATTGAGCGGAGTGCCGTGGAAATTCCGGTTGCGATCAAGGAGCTGGGCGTCTACGACGTGAAGGTTGCGTTGCCTGCGGGGCAGGATGCAACGATCAAGGCCTGGGTTGTAGAGGAGTAGGAGCAGTATATGGTCCGCGACACAGACGCCATGCAGTCTGAGATGACGCGGGGCCGTGTTCCACCCTATAGCCTGGAGGCAGAGCAAGGGTTACTGGGGTCGATCCTGCTGGACTCGGCCAGTATTCTGGATCTGGCGATTGAGAGCCAGATCCAGCCGCACTTTTTCTTTACGCCGGCGCATCAGGTGCTGTACGGCGCGATGGTATCGCTGCACACGAGTGGTCGGGCGGTGGATACTGTCACGCTGAAGGAGTATCTGGATCGGCATCATCTGCTGGACCGCTGCGGTGGGGCGGAGTACTTGCTGCAGCTTGTGGATGTCACAATCACGACGGCACATGCGCCCCATTATCTGGGGATCGTACGCGAAAAGTACCTTTTGCGGGCCATCATTGACTGTTCGCGCAAAGCGGAAAATGCCTGTTATGACCCAGACAATCAGGCCGACGGTTTGCTGAGTGAGGTTGAGCAGAATTTCCTGAACATAACGGAGAACCAGCACGGGAGTGTTACGCAGTGGCCGGATGCGGTGGCGGAGGTGATGGACCATGTTGAGAAAGTGTTCCTGACGCGCAAGGGCGTAGGAACGGCTATTTCGACGGGGTTCCATAACATTGACGAGATTCTGGTCGGGCTGCGACCGTCGGAAATGATTGTGCTGGCAGCCCGACCCTCGATGGGCAAGACGTCGCTGGCGATGAATATGGCGGAGCATGTGGCGTTGGGCACGGGCGATCCGGATGGGGTTGCGCGCCAGGTGGGAGTTTTCAGCCTGGAAATGAATTATGCCTCTCTCGTGCAGCGCATGCTCTGCTGCCGGGCCGGGATCCCGGGGGATAGCTTGCAGCGGGGCTTTTTGTCGACGGATTTTCATCGCCGCCTGGTGCAGGCGGCATCGGTCTTGCGCAAGGCCCAGATCTATCTGGATGATACGGGCGGGCTGGATGTGATGGAGCTGCGCGCCCGGGCGCGCCGGATGAAGAAGAAGCACGACATCCAGCTGATCGTAATTGACTATTTGCAGTTGCTGAACTGCCGGGAATATGCACGGCAAGGGCGGCAGTTGGAGACATCGGCCATTTCCTCCAACCTGAAGTCGATGGCGAAGGAGTTGCAGGTGCCGGTGCTGGTGCTGAGCCAGTTGAGTCGTGCGCCGGAGCAGCGCTCCGGCACTCACGACGGGCGGCCGAAATTATCTGATTTACGTGATTCCGGTGCGATTGAGCAGGATGCGGATGTGGTGTTGATGCTGCGCCGTCCGTGTTACTATCCGGGGTCCGAGCGCAGTGACGACAAGACGCTGGCCATCGTGGATGTGGCCAAGCACCGGAATGGCCAGACCGGTGAGGTAGAACTGAATTTTGAAGATCGATACACACGGTTCCGGGATCGGGCCATGGGGGTCGACGCGTACCATGAACCGCAAGGAGCGGGAGAGGGGGCGGAGGATGAGTTGCCGGATGAAATGTAGCGGAGTACAGGCATGGATGGCAGGGTGCCTGCTGGCAGGCCTTCTCGTGCCGGGGGGTGTCCTGGCCGCAATGGTTGGAAATATTGCGGTGCAGCGGATCGGCGATATGGGTCGCGTGGAACGCGAGTTTGTGCTGGCGCATGTGCAGACGCAGCCGGGGGAGCCGTTTCGTGCGGCGGTAGCCGCGCAGGATGTGCGCCGGCTCCTGGATACGGGGGTTTTCTCAACGGTGGACGTCAACGTGGATGGTTCACAGGACGATGTGGTAGACGTGACGTTCGAGATGAAACCGAAATATCGGCTATCAGGACGTCCGGTCGTATATGGGCTGGAGCGTTTCAGCGAGCGTCGGGTGCGGAACTGGCTGGAACTGGAAGAGGGGATGTGGATAGATGACCAGGATGCGGCGGAAGCGGTTCGGCGCGTACTGGACGAGTATCATAAACGGCATTACCGGGGGGCAACAGCACGCTGGGAGTTTTCCGTGGTTGAGCCGGTCGCAGGCCGGGCAGAGCTGTATATCTGGATCGAAGAGGGTAAACGCTCTTCGATTCGCGAGGTACGGGTTACGGGGAATGCTGCGTATAGCGGGGGTGATTTGCGGGAGGCGTTGCTGCGGCCTTCGCCCTTGAATCCCTGGCGATGGTTTGTACCCCGGCGGTATGAGGCATATGAGCTGGATGAAATGGCTGCGAATGTGAAGGCATTCTACCTGAATCGCGGGCATCTGGATGCAGCGGTGACGGTGGACACCGTAGCGCGGGAAGAGGGGGCTGGTACCTATGCGCAGGTGACGGTTGCAGAAGGACCGGTGTATCGTATTCGCGATGTGCAACTGGAGGGCAATACCTTGTTTGCGCGAGAAGTGCTGCTGCCCCTGGCCGGTCTGGCTGCGGGGGATCGCGCCTCCATCGGAAGCATAGAGGCGGCTGCGGATCGTATGCAGGGGTATTACGGGGACCGTGGCTATCTGGACACGTATGTGCGTCCGTTTCTGGTGCCCGATCTGCAAACCCACGAGGTAGAGGTCCGGCTCCAGGTGACCGAGGGAGAACGCGTCCGCTTGCGGAATGTGCGGATTCGTGGCAACAGCCGCACGCGTGACAAGGTGATTCGGCGCGAATTGCTGGTTGCTCCGGGGGATATTTATCATCGCACGCGGGTGGAGCGCAGCGAGCGGCGGCTGCAGAATCTCGGATTTTTTGAGCGGGTGGTGGCTGTGCCGCGCCGCACGCAAGACCCATCGGAGCGGGATCTTGTGTTTAATGTAACGGAGAAGCGCACGGGGCAGTTCATGATGGGGGTCGGGTTTTCGAGTGTCGATGACCTGCTAGGGTTTGTGGAGCTGTCGCAGGGCAATTTTGACTTGCTGGGCTGGCCGTATTTTACGGGGGGCGGACAGAAGCTACGGATGCGGGCGCAGGCAGGCTCCACGCGCCAGGATTACGAGCTGTCGTTTGTGGAGCCGTGGTTTCTGGATCGCCGTCTTTCGCTGGGGTGGAATGTATACCGCCGAGAGCGTACGTTCAGTGAATATGACCTGCGCCGGACAGGCACCTCGCTCTCACTGGGGCGGTCCCTGCCCTGGGCCAGTCGTATCAACTTCGAGTACCAGATTGAAAAGTTGAAGTTGAATGATGTGTCGGATACGAACACGTATTTTCAGTTGGAGAGCTATGATTTTGCTACGGCTACAGGGGAACCGTTCCTGTTTGCGAGTGAGGAGGACCGGCTCAAGAGTGCTTTCACGGTGAGTGTGCTGCAGGATGTGCGGGATAATCCGTTTATTCCTACGCGCGGACATCGGTTACAACTGTTTTATACTGTCACGGGAGGCCCGTTGGGTGGCGATCTGGACATGTATCATACGGGGCTGCGGCACTCGTTGTATGTGCCGTTGTGGTTCGGGCATGTGTTTAGTGTGCGAACGCGGGCAGAGTACGTGGATACGTTTGGGGACACGGAAGAGGTGCCGCTGGCGGAGCGCTTGTTCGTGGGCGGCGGCCGCACCATTCGGGGCTATCGGTTTCGTGATGTGGGTCCCAAGGTGATCCGCCCGTTGGAGGGAACGGACGATTACCGGCATCGGCCGTTTGGCGGATTAAGTTTGTTCGTGGCGAATGTGGAGTATACGATTCCGGTTGTGCAGTCCGTGCGCGCAGCGGCCTTTTATGATGTCGGTAATGTGTGGTCTGATCACTTTACACTGGATTTGGAGGATGTGGCCAGTTCGGTGGGGCTTGGGATTCGCTTCGATTTGCCGGGGTTCCCGATCCGTGTGGATCGTGCCTGGGCGCAGGAGCGCGATGATGCCTTTACCGACGAGGATGCCTGGTCGATCTGGATTGGGTACGATTTTTAATGTACAAGCGAAGAAAGCGGGACGCATGCGGCGTAGCATCACCGCTCAAAGAAGGAGGATAAACATGCGTAGAATGATGATAGTGTTGGTGGGTTTGGTTGCGTGGATGCCGGCGGCATTGGCCCTGGAGATCGGGGTTGTGAATATGGAGCGCGTGATCGAGGAGCATCCGCGTACCGCGCGGGACCGGGCCGTGCTGGAGCAGGTGATTGCAGATTTCGAGGTGGAGCGCGATGAGCGGCTGGAAGCATTGCAGGCCTTGTCGGAAGAATTTGAGGCGTTGCGCCAGACGGCTTCTGACATCAGTTTGACGGAGGAGACACGGCAAGAGCGCATGCAGCGGGCGCAGTTGAAAGTGGAGGAAATGCGCCGGAAGGAAACCGAGTTACGGGAGATGGTTGCCGAGCGCCAGCGGGAACTGCGCACGCAGGAGTTACGATTGCGGGCGGGTGTGATTGCGGAGATCCGGCGGGTATTGGAGACGGTGGCGGAGAAGCTGGAATTGGATATGATTCTGGATGGTGGCGCAGACCCCTCGGGTGGTTATGGGGCGGTGCTGTTTACGCAGGATGCACATGAGGTGACGGACGAGGTGCTGTTGCAGATCCGTGCGCCGTCTGCCTCGGATGATGAGTAATCCAAGGGAGGTGGGGCAATGAAGCTGGGAGATCTGGTTGAGCGGCTTGGTGGGCGTCTGGAGGGCGGCGACAGAGCGGCAGAGGTACGCGGGGTGGGCAGTTTGCTGGAAGCAGAGCCCCATGAGGTGTCGTTTCTAACGAATGCGCGCTATCAGCACCAGATAGAGGAAACCCGTGCCCTGGCGGTATTTGTGGCAGAGGATTGGGCGGGACCGCAGGGGGCGGCCTTGATCCGGGTTGCAGATCCGAATCGTGCTTTTGCGGATGCGGCCGTGCTTTTGTCGCCCTCCTTGCCGACCTATCCGCCGGGGATTCATCCCACGGCGGTGATTGCGGAGGGCGCTTCGCTGGGGCCGGACGTGCATATCGGGCCGTTTTGTATCATTGCCTCGGGCGCTGCTGTGGGCGCGCGCTGTGTGCTGGTGGGTCATTGCCAGGTGGAGGAAGGTGCCGTGCTGGGGGAGGAAAGCGTCCTGCATGCGCATGTCACGATCCGGCGACATTGCCAGGTGGGTGCCCGGGTTCGGCTGCACAATGGGGCTGTCGTAGGCAGTGATGGTTTCGGCTATACACATGATGACCAGGGCCACTGGCATAAGATTGCGCAACTTGGCATCGTGGAAATCGGAGATGATGTGGAAATCGGTGCCAATACGACGATTGACCGGGCACGTTTCGGAAAGACACGGATTGGTGCCGGCACAAAAATCGACAATTTGGTGCAGATAGCGCATAACGTGCAGGTAGGGGAAGATGTTGTTATGGCATCGCAGGTCGGCATTTCGGGTAGTACCCGGATTGCGCGAGGCGTCCAAATTGGCGGGCAGGCTGGTTTGGCCGGACATTTGGAGATTGGTGCCGGCGCGGTGATTGGGGCGCAGGCTGGCGTGACGAAGGATGTAGCAGCCGGTGTGTTTGTTTCGGGGTATCCGGCAATGGAGCATCGGCGTGCCGCGCGCCTGCATGCCCACACGATGCAATTACCTTCGCTGCGCGAGCGCGTGCGTGCCCTGGAGCAGCACCTTGGCATGGGAAAGGATGCAGGCACGCGATGAAGGTATTGGTAACAGGTGGCGCTGGGTATATTGGTAGTATTACAACGGAAATGCTGCTGGATGCGGGACATGATGTCACGGTTTTTGATAATCTGGGTCGAGGCCATCGGGAGGCCATCGACGCGCGGGCCACGTTCCGGCAAGGTGACCTGTGCGAGGCTTCCGCGATCCAGGCGGCTGTCACGGAAACGCAGCCTGATGCCGTGATGCATTTTGCGGCGTACGCGCTGGTGGGGGAGTCGATGGCAGCGCCGGGGATGTATTTCCATAATAACGTGATCGGCGGTCTGAATCTGCTGGAGGCCCTGGTGGCACAGGGCGTACCCAAGATTGTGTTTTCGTCGACTTGTGCTACCTACGGGCAACCGGAGCAGGTGCCGATTACGGAGGCCTGTGAGCAGCGCCCGCAGAATCCCTACGGGGAATCCAAGCTGATGCTGGAGAAGGCCCTGTTGTGGTATGAAGCACTACAAGATCTGACCCCCGTGTTTTTGCGCTACTTCAACGCCTGTGGTGCCACGCGCAAGTATGGGGAGGACCATGATCCGGAAACCCATCTGATTCCGCTGGTCCTGCAGGTTGCCGCCGGACAACGAGAGGCCATACAGATTTTCGGGGATGACTATGAAACCCCGGATGGTACCTGCCTGCGTGACTACATCCATGTCGTGGATTTGGCCCGTGCCCATATTCTGGCGCTTGAGCGTGACGTTCGCGGGGCGTTTAACCTCGGAACGGGGCATGGACATTCGGTGCAGGACGTGATTGGGGCCTGCCGGGAGGTGACGGGCCACCCGATACCGGCAAAGGTGGTGGCGCGTCGGCCGGGGGATCCTGCCCGTCTGGTGGCATCCCCGTTGCGTGCGCAGCAGGAGCTGGGCTGGCAGGCCAAGCATGGGGACCTACTTGAAATCACCGGTAGTGCGTGGGAGTGGCTGCAAGCCCATCCGCATGGATATGGCTCTGACGTATGAGTTTCCCGTCTGAGTTTGCGCAGTCGCTGGCGCGTCTGGTGGATATACTGCAAAACACCGGATTGCGAGTGGCTACGCTGGAGTCCTGCACGGGGGGGCTACTGGGGATGGCCCTGACGTCGCAGCCCGGCAGTTCACAGTATTATACGGGTGGCATCATCTGTTATGATAATGCCGTCAAGGAAGGCTTGCTGGGTGTGCCGGGAGAGCTGCTGGCGCGTGAGGGGGCGGTGAGTGCGGCCGTGGCCGAGGCCATGATTGCCGGTGGCTGGAGACGATTTCCACAGGTGGATATGCTGGTAGCGGTAACCGGGATAGCAGGGCCGGGGGGTGGGTCCGCCTCGAAGCCGGTGGGTCTCGTGTACCTGGCTGTGGCAACGCGGGGTGCTACCGCGCAAGTACAGGCCTGTCAATTTCCGGGGGATCGGCATACGGTTCGGTTTGCCGCTGGTCAAACAGCCTTTGATATGCTATATGAGCAAGCACGATTACGAACGATAGGGTCCTGAGCGAAAAAACAGTAAAGGTACAGGATAAGAAGGAGCGCAAGATGGCAAAGAAGCCGGTAGAACGAGTGGCAGCAGGATCACTGGAAGAGGTATTAGCCCAGATCCGGAAGGAATTTGGTGAAGGGGCCATTATGCGGATGGGGGATGCCTCGTCTGAACGGGAGGTGGAGCATGTTTCCACCGGCGCGTTTTGCCTGGATACAGCGCTAGGGATTGGAGGGTTGCCGCGTGGACGGATTGTGGAAGTATATGGTCCGGAATCATCGGGTAAAACGACGTTGACGCTGCATGTAATTGCCAATGCACAAAAGGCGGGTGGTATTGCCGCCTTTGTGGATGCGGAACATGCCTTGGATCCAGGGTATGCCAAACGGATCGGTGTGAATCTCGACGACCTACTGGTTTCGCAGCCGGGTTCGGGAGAGGAAGCGCTGCAGATTGCCGACTCGCTGGTTCGTAGCGGTGCTGTAGATGTGGTTGTCGTCGATTCGGTTGCGGCACTTACGCCGCGAGCTGAAATGAATGGCGAAATGGGGGATTCGCATGTGGGCTTGCAGGCCCGTTTGATGTCGCAGGCCATGCGGAAGCTGGCCGGGGCATTATCCACGACCAAGACCTTGTGCCTGTTTACCAACCAGATCCGTGAAAAAATTGGTGTGATGTTCGGTAGCCCCGAGACCACCCCCGGCGGACGGGCCTTGAAGTTTTATTCTTCGGTACGGCTTGACATTCGGCGGATCGGTGCCCTGAAGGACTCGAATGGGCAGGTACGCGGGAACCGGACGCGGGTCAAAGTGGTCAAGAATAAGATGGCACCGCCGTTTACCGAGGCCGAATTTGATATTCTGTATGCACAAGGTATTTCGTGGGAGGGCTCGGTGCTGGAGTCTGCCCTTACAGAGGGGCTGGTGTTGAAGAAAGGCTCCTGGCTCTCGTATGAAGGGGAGCAGATCGGGCAAGGTGCGGATGCTGCCCGCCTCTACCTGGAAGAGCACCCGGAGGTCGTGGAGACCCTGATCGAGAAGATTCGGGAGAAACGAACAGCGGGTAAATGAGGGCAGCATAACAAAAAACTTTGACTTTAGGCTTTCCACTGGCCTATAAAGGGGGACGATGAATAGGCAAAACAACAGCCGTGCGACGTGTCGTCCTTTTGTATGCGTCTTCGTTTGCTGCCTGCTTGCCGCTGCTCTCACGTGTATGCCTGTGCAAGCCCAAAGCGCCTTGGATGAGGGGGGTACGGGGCTGACACCGGAGCAGGAGCGGGAGCTGGACTATGCAGACGCCTTATTGGATGCCGGGCTACCGGATTACTCCGAGATGGTCTTGCAGCGCCTGAAGCTGCCGGATCATATTATGGATATCCGGCGTATCCGTAGCCTTACGGCTAGAGGCAAATTCGAGGAAGCCCGCCAGATCGTCAACGCCAACCCCGGCACCAGCCAGTCGGCCATGACTTTGAAGTTGACACTTGCGGATGGACTGTATGCCTGGGGGCGCTACGACGAGGCCCAGGAACTTTATGAGGCATTTTTCAAGCAATTCCCGGATGGGCCGGAAGATGCGATCAAGCCGTTTTATCTCTCTTCGGCCTACAAGTATGCACAGATGATGCTGCTGACAGGGCGTCGCGCAGCGGCGGCAGATGCGTACCGCATGGCCTTGCGGGCCGAGCCGGAGAAACACATTAAACGACAAATCCAGGGAGAGTTGGCCGAGACGCTCATCCTGCTGGCGGAGGAGGCCGAGGGTAAGCAACGCGAGACGTTGCTGGCGGAAACCAAGAAGATTGCCGAGGATATTCTCTGGGTGCAGGATTTGTGGTTTGGGCGTGCAATTGTCATACTAGCCCACATGCGCATTATGCAGGGGGATGTAGAGGGGGCCCAGAAGCTGGTGCTCGATTATACCCCGCAACTGAAAGCAATCGACAAGGCCCTTGCCGAACAATCCAAGGAACTGGATGAAGACCTGACGAAGCTGAGTCCGATGGCGCAGTGCCGATACCTGGTGGGGGAGATCATGCATGATCGGGCACTGCGGATTCTGGAGCAGGGCGGCAGCGAAGGTGAGGCATTGGGCTTGCTGATCGGAGGCCAGGCTGCGGGGGGGTCCGGTGCCTTGCAGCATTTTGCCAATGTATTTATCCGGTATCCGAATACATCGTGGGCACCGCAAGCCGGGACGCGCTTTGAGCAAGTGAAGGATCTATTGGCGAAAGAATTCGGCAAGGAAGTACGCATTGCGGTGACCGAAGAGCAGTGGAAGGAAGTAGAGCTGGCCCAGTTTCGTGAAGCCCGGATCCTTTTCAATCAGAGCCGGTTTGAAGAAGCGGCTGACAGCTATGTAAAGGTCCTGGCGCTGTTTCCGGAAAAGCCAACCTCGGTCGGGGCGCTCGGGGAGCTGGCAGCTTGCTGGCTTGAAACCGAAGATACCATCCTGGCCGATGCCACCGTCCGGCATTTGGCCGAGCGTTTCAACCAGAAGGAAGATTTGATGACCGAGGCTGGCAATCAGGTGATTCGCATAGCCAATCGGTATGCCGGGCAGGAACTGCCGCACAAGCGGCAGGAAACGTTCGATGTATTCTTTACGTACTTCACGAAGCATCCGCGAACCGTGATGGAACTACGTCGATTTGCGCAGGATGCCATGCGCCGGGAAGCATTCACGGAAGCGTTGTCCTATTACCAGAAGATTGTGGATGAGCACGAGGAGCACGCGGCCTATTATGATGCCTTGAGCCAGATTGCCCGCATTCATGCGCGGCAGGAAAACCAGCAAGAGCAGGGGCGGGCGTTGGCGCGGCTGAACAAGGAGCTGCAGGCGGCAGGGATAAAGAGCCACCTGCGCGTTAGTGCCATGTACCGGACGGCCGAGCTTTTGCGGGAGATGGGGCCAAGGTTTGCGAATCAGGCCCAGCAGCGCTACCAGGCCGTCCAGAAGCTACTCGAGGGCGATCAAGCGGCAGCGTATGCTGAAACGCCGGAGGAGCAAGAGGCCAACGAGATGCTGCTGCAAGCTTCTATCTTTTACAGTGCGGTGACCGATGCCATGCGGACGACCGTACCGGAGAAAGTACAGGCGTACTTTAATCGGCAGGCCAAAAGGGAGGTTCCGTCCCAGGTTATTCTTGATAAGCATTACAAGCCCAAGGCCATCCGGGAGCTGAAAGAACTGGTGCATCGCTTCCCGGACTCTGCGTTTGCGCCCACGGCCTTGAGTCAGATTGGTACGCTGCACACAATTCTGGGGCAGTCTGATGAAGCCGCAGAAGCGCTGCAGCAGTTGCAGCGTCAATACCCGGATTCAAAACAGGCGCAGAATGCGGTATTCATGATTGGGCGCAACCTGCTGGAGCTGGGAAGAAGGGACGAGGCTATTGAGTATTTCCGGCAAATGTTTGCGGGCGATGGGGAGTATTCTGCCTCGCAGATTCTGGTTGCCGGGCAGGAATTGTTGGCGGAAGGCGAGGCGGCAATGGCCCTGCAGGCGTTTGATCGTGTGCTGGCCATGTCGGATGAGCGGCGGGTGCAGGAGCCGGCCCGGGTGGATAAAGGGCGTGCTTTGGTTGCATTAGAGCAATACCAGGAGGCCGCCACGCACTTGGACAGCGTGCTGGAGGACTATCCAAAGTCGGGCCGCACGATTGAGATTTGCCAGGCCGCAAGCGCAGCCAATGCGGCGCTTGCCAGCAAAATCGCGGACCGTGAGGAGCGGGTCCAGCTCTTTAACAAGGCCGTTCGGCTCATGAAGCGTGCCAAGCAATTTGCGCAGGATGATGCTACGAGCACGGAACTGGATTTGACCGTTGCGGGGTTGCTGGAGCGGCAGTTGCAGGCCGAGAAACAGTTCGGTACGGAAGCGCAGGCTGAGGCCGTTCGCAGCGAAGCGGTTGCGGCGTATCAGTCGATTATCATGTTCCGGGACGCCCGCAAGCCTGAGGTTGCTACGCATATGCAGACGGCGTATAGCCGGGTTGTGCCGCTGATGATGGAAATGGAGCGCTGGGAGGATGTACGGCATGATGCTTCGAACTATCTGGAATTATTTCCGAATGGTCGCTATGCATTGGAAATGCGGCAAGCACTGAACCGTGCGCGGGTGAGCGGTGGAGAAGGATAGGTGAGATAGGCAACCAGCGCCCAAGCAGGCGTGGCCGGGCAATATAGGATGGAGGAAGACATGCAACACAAGAAAAGCGCAGTGCGATGGCTGGGCGTTTGGGTCATCGGGATCGTTATGTTTTCGGGAATGGCCTATGGGCGGCATCAGGCTACAATCATATTAAAAGATGGAGATGGCAGTGCAGAGGGGGTGGTGCGCTATCTGCCGTCCAAGCGCAGCTATGAGATTGCCCGCGGTGGCGTAACGCGCGAAGTGCGGGCGCGCGACGTGGAACGTGTGATTCTGGCGGATCCCCCCGCCCAATTGGAGACGGCCCTGCGCAATGTACAGCAGGGACGCTACCAGCAAGCTATTCCTGCGCTGCGCCGGATCGTGGAAGAATACACCATGTTCGGACCGGATGTGGAGGCGGCTCAGGGGTTGATGCAGGCCTATCTGCGTACCAACCGCTCGAGCGATGCCTTGAAAACAGCCGAGGAGCTGCTGCGTATGAACCCCGACCTGCAGAAGAATCCGGGTTTTGCGGGCGGGTATTGGGAGGCGCTGTTGGAAGAGGAACGCATGGCTACGTTGCAAACCGCTTTATCGGACGCAATTCAAACCGGGTCCCGTTCCTTGGCAGCCGTTGCGTTGCTTCGCCGCGGTGATGTAAACATGCGCGAGGGAAATCCACGTGAAGCTTTGATTGATGGGTATTTGCGGGTTGTGTTGCTGTTTCGTGATGTGAGTGCCGTGCAGCCGGAGGCGTTGTATAAGGCGATGGAAGCCCATCAGGAACAAAACGAAGTTACCTATGCGGAACGCTGGCGGCAACGTTTACTGACGAATTACGGCACGAGCGAGTTTGCCCAGCGGCTGAAGTAGCGGCGAAACGCGGTATATTTTCTATTACGGAAAACAACGAAGAAAGGAAAACAGGGACATGAACAGGATGTTGAAAGCGATGGTGCTGGTGGTAGGGATGTGTGTGGTAGGGGCAACGATGCCGGCAAGGGTCGGGGCGCAGGATGAGGCACCGGATGAGGGTGCGGGCGCTGCGGCGGGAACTATTGTGGATGCCGCTGGTGCGGAAGCCCAGGAGCCCGAAGACACAGCCTCCGGTGGCTTTCTGTCGGTGGTCTTCGGTTCGGGCCCCATGGCCTTGCTCTTGTGGTTGGCCATATTTGGTGCAGCGGGTGCCGCCGTGTATTTTGTTGTGGATTGCTTTATCACCGTTCGCCCGGTACGGATCATGCCGCAGCCGCTGATTGATAGTGTTACGACGGCGATGGCGGAGGGCGACGTACTCAAGGCGCTCAAGTGCTGTGATGATGAACCCGGTCCCCTTGCCAATGTCCTGAGTGCCGGTTTCAGTCACGTCGAGGAAGGCTTCGAGGTCATTGAGGATGCCATTTCCACATCGGCTAGTCTGGAAACCGAGAAGCTGATGCAGAAAATCACGTGGCTTTCGGTTGTCGGGAATCTGGCGCCGATGCTAGGTTTGCTGGGCACGGTGCAAGGTATGATTGCCGCATTTGGTACGTTGGCTGGTGGGGCTCCGGATGTCGGTCTGCTGGCGCAGAACATCTCGCAGGCCTTGTTCACAACCGCTGCAGGCTTGACCATTGCGGTGCCTTGCGTAGCATTTTATTATGTGTTCCGGAATGCCGCGAACAAGATTGTCTTGCGCATGGAAGCGTTGACGATGGATTCGATCAAGGATCTGCGGCATGTGGAAGTCGTTGAGGAAGAATAACCTAAGCGGGATATTGGCATGAAACGTCGAAGCGGATCAGCAGGGTGCGAACTGGATATGACGCCGATGATTGACGTCGTCTTCCAGATGATCATCTTCTTTATCGTCACCATCAAGATGGATGAGACGGTTAACGAGGAGATCGTGCTCGAGGAGGCCAAGCAAGGTCCGACCTATAAGGGGGAGGACCCACGCACGATGGTAGTCGAGGTGGATAAACGGGGCTGGATTTCGATTAATAATGTACAGCTCACCCCCTCACGCCTTAAGAGCATTGTAGCGCGGCGGTATGGCGTTTTCGGTATGTTTCCGGTGATGATCCGGGCTGACCGCCGAACGGAGCACCGGCATGTGCGCAAAGTCATGGACCTTTGCACGGAGGTGGGCATCTGGCAAATTGATTTTGCAGCGATCAAGGAACGGAAGTAATAATCATGGGCAAGATGCGCAAAGAGCGGAACAAGGGCGAAGCGGCCAAGCTGGAAATGACGCCGATGATTGACGTCGTGTTCCAGTTGTTGATTTTCTTTATTGTGACGCTCAAGGAAGAGGACATACTGTCGAATCTGAATATTTCCCGTCCTGCCCCTGATCCGAGTACACCACCCCAAGAGAAGGTGGATCTGCTAACGGTTCAGGTTGGCAAAGAGGGCTGGGTCTTGAATGGCCGGCCCTATATGGCGCGGGCGGGGGGGCTCGAAAAGCTGGATCGACAGCTTACACGTATGGCCTCCTTTAGTCGCGATGCCAGCGTGATCATCAAGTGTACCGGTTCCTCGCCGCACCGCTACCTGATTCAGGTTCTCAACATCCTCGCGCGCGAAAACATGCAGAATATTTCGGTCTTCAGCCTGTAGAGGCTTATGTGTCACCGATCACTCTGCGCTAAGGATCCTGCCGTCTTGCTGTACAACAAGAGTTGAGCGGCACACTAAGAAAAGGTGCCGTTGAACCGTATATAGGGTAGGAAGCGGTTTGCATGCGGGTAATATACACAGGAGGCTGAGATGCAGGAAGAGCAAGAACCCATGAGCGGTGCACCGGAGGAAGATCCGTTTGAGCTGTTGCATAAGCACGACGTAATGAAGCAGTTTGACGAGCTTTCGTTCAAACAAAAGTGGTCGCGCGTATTTGCGGGACTGAAGCAGCCTATCACGAGCGGCGAGCATAAGTGGGCCCGGCTGCAGATGCTACGGCTGCTCTCGCCATTGGCAGCGGTTCTGGTACCGCTACTGATGCTGTTTCTGATTGCGATTCTGGCGCAATTCAACCCGGAGCCCAACACTTCCACGGAAGTGACGATTGTGGAACCGACCCCGATGGAGGATCTGGAAGAACTGGAAGAGCCGGAAATCGAGGAGTTGGAGCCGCCGGAGCCGGTAGAGATGGAGATGGAAGTGGTGTCGGATGCGCCATCTATGTCGGAGGATGTGAATGCGCCGACGGCGGACGCGGCCAGTGTACAACCGGCCGAATTTGATTCGGTTGCGCAAGTAAAGAGCCCGGTTGTGATGCGCGGTATCATGGGGAGCCGGAATCCGGGTGCCCAGGGGGCCGCCTTGGGACGGTATGGCGGCGGGCACACGGTCAAGTCGGTGCTGCGTGCCTTACGCTGGCTGGCGAAGAACCAAAACGAGGATGGCTCCTGGGGTAAAGACAAGCCTGCGATGGCGTCGCTCGCGCTGCTGGCCTATCTGGCGCATGGCGACACGCCGGCTTCGGAAGAGTTTGGTACGACGGTTGAGAAAGCCTTACGATTTCTGGTGGAGGCCCAAACCCCGGATGGCCATTTCAAGGGAAAGGATGGGCATGACTACACGCAGCCGATTGCGGCCTATGCCCTGGCCGAAGCCTATGGTATGACGCGGGTGCCGATGCTGAAAGAGGCCGCCGTGAAGGCGATTGAAGTGGTCGTCAAGGGACAGAACCCGACGGGCAGCTTCAACTACAACCTGAAGCCCTCCGACCGCGATGACTTGTCGTATGCCGGCTGGTGCGTGCAGGCGCTCAAGGCGGCCAGTATTGCCGGGTTGGAGTCCGAAGTCCCTGGCATCAAGGAGGCCAAGGAGAAAGCCGTCGACGGCATCAAGGGCCATTTCAGGGGCAACGAGGAATCGGGCGTCTTCGGGTATAAACGTGGAGGCGGAGGCAGCCAGGGTCTCACCGGGGTCGGAATCTTGTGCTTGCAGTTTCTCGGCAAACCAAATGATCCGATGATTCGGAAAGGATTCAGGAATCTGGAGGAGAAGTATGCATTCAACTGGGAAGATCCTCCCAGGGGCAGTATCGTGTATTACTGGTATTACAACACGCAAGCCTACTTCCAGGTGGGTGGACAGATGTGGGACAACTGGAACAAGCAATTCTCGCATGGGTTGGTTGAGCAGCAAGAAATCCAGTCGAAAGAGGAAAGCGGATACGTGGACCACAAGGGCCGTCCACAGGAGACGGGTTTCTGGACGTCACCTGCTGAAAGGGAGCACAATGCGGGCAACGATGAGGTTATGGATACGATGCTATGCACCTTGATGTTAGAGGTTTATTATCGCTATCTACCGACGTTCCAGCAAGTGCCAGAGGAAGAGATCGAGGAAGAGCTTGGTAGCGAGGATGACCTGGTGATTGAGATCGTGTCAACGTCCCCGGCGCGACTAGCGCCGGAACGCCAGGAACGGCAGTTGGTCGCCTACAATCCATAAATCAGAAGACCGCCAGAAGTGGCGGGAGCGACGGGGATCGAACCCGCAACCACCGGATCGACAGTCCGGTACTCTAACCAATTGAGCTACGC
>CAZRCN010000036.1:0-16718 GCA_964598575.1 uncultured Victivallales bacterium
ATAACGGGAGTTGCCGTGGTGTCGACAAAAAAGTGCGGAGGAAAGGTTTAGGATCTGGGTGCCTCAAGGCGTGAATTGCATATCGTGCAGCCGGCGATAGATGCCGCTATGGGTGAGGAGTTCCTTATGGGTGCCTGATTCGAGGATGCGGCCTTGCTCCATCACGAGGATGCGGTTGCAATTCATGACTGTTGAGAGTCGATGGGCAATGGCAAATACGGTGCGACCTTCGACCAGCTCGTCAATGGCCTGCTGCACCATGCGTTCGCTTTCGGTGTCGAGTGCGCTGGTGGCTTCGTCGAGAATCAGAATCTCGGGGTCGTTGATGATGGCCCGTGCAATGGCCAGGCGTTGACGCTGGCCGCCTGAGAGCGTCATGCCGAGTTCGCCGATGGGGGTATCGTAGCCTTGGGGGAGGGCGGCAATAAAATCTGCTGCATAGGCGCGGCGGGCGGCATCCTCGATGCGCGCCCTGGGGGTATCCGGCAGCCCGTAGGCGATGTTGGCAGCAACCGTATCGTTAAAGAGAAAGGTGTCCTGGGTGACGATACCCATTTTCATCCGGAGGGAGCGCAAGGTGAAGTTGCGGATATCCGTACCATTGATGCGGATGCAGCCTTGTGAGACATCGAAAAAGCGTGGCAGCAAGTTCACGAGGGTAGTCTTGCCGGCACCCGATCCGCCGACGAGGGCAATGCGTTCGCCGCCCGGCACAACCAGATCAATATTTGACAGCACCGGTTCCGGCCCATACGAAAAGGAAACATGCTCGAAGTGAATCTGCTTGATTGGCGCGAGCAGTGGGGTGGCCGTGGGGGTATCGTACACCACGGCGGGGGTATCCAGGATTTCAAAGATGCGATCAGCCGCCGCCGAGCTCTGCTCGATACTCAAGTGGATTTTGCTCAGTTTCTTGACGGGCTCATAGAGCACAACCAGCGACAGGGCCAGGACGATGAAGGCATTCCAGGCCATGTTAAGATGCGAGGCATAAAACAGGGCGGCAACCAGCCCGATACCTGACATGAATACGACCAGTGGCTCAATCAGGGCCTTGGCACGAACCACGCGCATGGTGCGTCGGAAAAAGGTGTGGCAGGCATGCGAGAAGCGTGCTTCTTCGCGGCCCTCCATGCAGAACGCCTTGACAATCCGGATGCCGCGAATGGATTCCTGCATGATAGAAACCATCTCGGAGAGCCATTCCTGGCCCTGGCGGGCAGCCCGACGAACCTTGCGGCCGAACACCAGAACGGGGACGATGCAAAGGGGGAAAACGAGCAGGGCCGAGAGGGCAAAGCGCCAGTCACGGGTGACGGCATAGATTGCTGCGCCGACCAGCACGATGGGCTGGCGCACGACATCGGTGAGGACCGTGGAGACGGCGCGCTCAAGCAGCATGGAGTCATTCACGGTGCGGGAAATCATTTCCCCGGTCTGGGTGGCATTGAAATAGCCGACGGAAAGATCCTGCAGGTGGCGGAAGGTTTGGATACGCAAGTCCATGACGACGCGGTTGCCGACCCACTGTACGAGGTAGGTGTTCAGGAACTGCCCGACACCGCGGAGGAGGACGAGCAACACAAGGGCCCCGCCGATTAGCAGGGTGGTATGCAGCGTCAGCGGTTGCGAGGTGTCGAAGAAACGTCCAAGAATTTCCTGCAGGACGGGTAGGATACTTACGGTGGACCCGGCGAACAAGACGCCGCAGATTGCGCCGGCCAGGAGTCGTTGCCAGTAGGGACGGGCATAGCGCACCAGTCGCAGGTAGGTTTGGCATGCTAGGGAATCTGGTTGTGCAGCTGGGCGGGCATGCTTCATGATGTATACTTAAGCACTTCATCAACCGTGGTATAACCATCGAGCAGACACTGGATCCCGTGCTGCCGCATGGTCGTCATGCCCTGTGAGATTGCCTTGTCCCGGATTACAATGGTTGGCTGGCGCTCATTGATCATCTCGCGGATGGCGTCAGTTACGGATAAATATTCATAGAGCCCTCTGCGACCATGGTAACCCGTGTCGTTGCAATACGAGCAGCCTGCCCCGTAATAGAAGGAACGGTCGCCGATATCGGAGCGACTCAGTCCCAGCAGCTCCAGCACATCGTCCTCCGGATCGTATTTTGTCTTGCATTGGTCGCAGACGACGCGCACGAGACGTTGCCCAAGTACGGCCTGTAGGGTTGATGAAATCAGGAAGGGTTCGATGCCCATGTCGACCAGACGTGTCACGGCCCCGGCCGCATCATTCGTATGTAGCGTACTGAAAACCAAATGGCCCGTAAGCGAGGCTTGTACGGCAATTTGTGCGGTTTCCACATCCCGAATTTCGCCGATCATCATGATATCGGGGTCTTGCCGGAGGAAGGCACGCAGAATGTTGGCAAAGGTATTGCCGGTTCCCTCGCTGACGGGAACCTGGATAATGCCTTCGATATTATACTCGACGGGCTCTTCCGCTGTCAGCAATTTGCGATCAATGGTGTTGACCCGCTTGAGTCCGGAATACAGCGTCGTCGTTTTGCCGGACCCGGTCGGGCCGGTTACAATAACAATGCCATTGGGTTTGACCACGTCGCTCGTAAATTTCTTGAAGACGTCATCCGGCATACCGAGGTTTTCGACGGTTAGCGAGACATTGCTTTGGTCGAGCACACGCAGCACGACACTTTCGCCGAACTGGGTGGGCAGGGTCGATACGCGCAGGTCAATGGAGCGACCGCCAACGGTCAGTTGGATCCGGCCATCTTGTGGTAGGCGTCGTTCGGCAATGTTCAGTCCGGACATGACTTTGATACGGGAGATCAGGGGCAAGGCGAGGCGCCGTGGGGGGGGGGCCATCTCGTAGAGTGCGCCGTCGACCCGGTAGCGGATGCGAAATTCCTTCTCGAATGGTTCGAAATGGATATCGGAGGCCCGGTCGTTGACCGCCTGGTACAGGACCAGATTGACAAATCGGATAACGGGAGTGGAGCCGGCCGCCTCTTCGAGGCCCTTCTCGTCGGGATCATCGCCAAGCTGCAGCTCGCCGGCCTCCTCGATATCGCCTTCGAGGGTGGAAAGCATATCATTGACGGCGGCACTGTCATCGCCATAGAACTGGTTGATGCAGGCACGCACATCGTCGGCGCGCGCCAAGGCGAATGAGACATCGCACGTGAGAACAAACATCAGTTCATCCATGACCAGAGGGTCGATGAGATCGAAGGTTGCAAGCTCAGCAGATGTGTCGGTGACCGAAATGGGGACAACGTTGTACATGCGGGCGACGCCGGCCGGGATCCGTTTAATGACATCGACCGGGATATCCAGTGCCGGCAGATTTACGACCCGGGTCCCCAGATAGCTGGCCATGATGTCGAGTAGATCGTCTTCCGGGAGAAGTCCCAGATCGACGATAATGTTGCGTATCATTTTGCCGGATTCCTGGTGCTCGGCATAGACGTCCTGTACCTGCTGGTCCGTCAGCACGCCCTGTTCGACCAGTATCGTCAGCAATGGATCCTGTATATCAGTTTCGCTCATGGTTCTGTTCCTGCCGGCAGTTGGCACGCCAGCTTCTAGTTCGCGTTATCCTGTAATTTCTGTTTGATGGCTTCGGCATCCTGGGCCTTGGTAATCAGGTCCTCGTAACTGATCTGTCCTGCCTGGTATAGCGCCATGAGGTACGTGTCGAGCGTAACCATACCGTATTTGGCCCCGGTTTGGATATCCGAAGTAATCCGGTAGGTTTTGCCGTCGCGGATCAGGGAGCGGATGGAGGAGGTCGTGATCATGAGCTCGAACGCGGCGACGCGCCCAGGCCGATCCTGCCGTACCAGCAGTGCCTGGGAGACGACCGCGACAAGTCCGGCCGCCAACTGCGTGCGTACCTGTTCCTGCTGGTCAGTGGGGAAGGCATCGACGATGCGGTCGACGGTACTGGCGGCCCCCGTCGTATGCAGGGTGGCAAACACGAGATGACCGGTCTCGGCTGCGGAGATGGCAGCCGCCATGGTTTCGAGGTCGCGCATTTCGCCCACGAGGATGACATCCGGGTCCTGGCGCAGTGCGCGCCGCAGCGCTTCCTCAAAAGATGGTACATCGACGCCGACTTCCCGCTGCGTAATCACGGACTTTTTGTGCTCGTGATAGTACTCGACCGGATCCTCAATCGTGATGACGTGGCAATCGCGTTCCTGGTTGATGACATTAATCATGCTGGCCAGGGTGGTGGTTTTGCCAGATCCAGTCGGACCCGTTACGAGAATGAGACCACGCGGGCGGAAAAGCAATTCCTTGAACTGGGGCGGGAGCCCGATTTGTTCGAGTGTCAGTAAATCATTCGGAATTTGGCGTAAGACGATCCCTGTCACGCCCTTCTGTTTGAAGACGCTGACGCGAAATCGGGCCTTGTCGCCGAAGCCGAAGCCGAAGTCGGTGCCGCCCTGTTCGCGGAGTTTTTGCTGGTCTCCGGCCGAGGTGATGCTTTTCATGAGCCGGTCTGTATCTTCGGGACGCAGTGGTTCTGAGTCGATGGCCTCGAGGTGGCCATGCAGGCGCATGACGGGGGGCAGTCCAACGGTCAGGTGCAGATCGGAGGCACCCTCGTCAACCGTGAGTTGTAGCAACGCATCCATGTCTATCTGATCAGCCGGCAATAGTTCTGTGTTTTCAGCGCTCATTAGTCTACATCTCCCATGGTTACACGCATGACTTCCTCTAGGGTGGTTACGCCCGCCCCCACCTTACGCAGGCCATCTTCGCGCAAGGTACGCATACCGAGTTCGCGGGCATGCTGGCGCATGTCGCTTACGGACAGCTTATCAAAAATCATGTGTTGGATGGCATCATCGATCAAGAAGATTTCGAAGAGGCCGATACGGCCGGAGTAGCCGGTGAGGTTACACTTGTTGCAGCCGTGGCCGCGGTAGAGCATGCGGCCGCGGAGCGATTCGGCTGCGTCCCCCAGGTTGGCCAGGGCATCATCGTCGGGTTGGTACTCCTCTTTGCAATGTTCGCAGATGGAGCGTACGAGGCGCTGTGCCATAACAGCACGCACGGAAGATGCCACCAGAAAGGGTTTGACGCCGATATCCAGCAGGCGGGTAATGGCGCTGGGGGCATCGTTGGTGTGCAACGTGCTGAAGACCAAGTGGCCGGTCAGAGCTGCTTCGGTGGCAATTTGGGCGGTTTGCTTGTCGCGGATCTCACCGATCATCACGATATTGGGGGCCTGGCGCAGAATGGAACGCAATGCGAGGGGGAAGGTCATGCCAACGGTGTTGTTGACCTGGACCTGGTTAATACCGGACATTTGGTATTCGACCGGATCCTCGACCGTGATGATTTTGCGGTCAGGCCGGTTGATATGGTTCAAGCAGGCGTATAAGGTCGTGGTTTTACCGGATCCGGTCGGGCCGGTTACCAGGAGAATGCCGTCCGGCAGCGCGATTAAGCGCTCGAAGAGTTGCTGGTCGTCGGAAAAGAAGCCCAGTTTCGGAAGGCCGAGCGCCAGATTCTGTTTGTCAAGAATACGCATGACGATGCTTTCGCCGTTATTGGATGGGACGGTGGATACACGCAAGTCCAATTCGCGCCCGGTGATATTGACCTGGATCCGCCCATCCTGCGGAATGCGTTTTTCGGAAATTTTCATGCCGGCCATGATCTTGACGCGGGAAATGATGGCGGATTGCAATCGTTTGGGAGGGCCATCGACCTCATGGAGAACGCCATCGATGCGGTAGCGGATGCGGAAGCGTTTATCGAGCGGTTCGAGATGGATATCGGATGCACGATTGCGGTAGGCTTCGAGGATAATGAGGCTGACGAGTTTAATGATGGGGGCATCGGTTTCGCTGGCATCGCTGGTATCGAGCAGCTCATCGGGAGCACTCTCGACATCTACGGTTCCATCCGTGATTTGGTTGAGCATGTTCTCGACGTCGGCCTCGGCCGGGTAGTAGCGCTCCAGCAGGGCTTGCAGTTCGCTCCGCCGGGCGACGACGCCCTCCACCTGGATCTTGAGCAGGTAACGCAGCGTGTCGAGCGTATCGAAATCAAGCGGGTCGGCCATGGCCACGGTGAGTCCATCACCTGTCTTATAAACGGGAACAACCCGATAGCGTCGGGCTGTCTCGGGCTGCAGCATGTCACGGATCTCAGATGGAATGTCGAAGTCCTGCAAAGAAACAAACTCCATGCCAAACACATTGGCGAGCGTGCCGAGAACTTCATCCTCACTGATCACCTCGTTTTGCACAAGGAGATCCAGCGGGGTTTGCTCGGCGCCGGATGCCCCGTTGCGCGCCTCCTCGATCTGCTCGTCCGTCAGCAGGCCGTTCTCGCTGAGAATCTCGAGTACATATTCGTCGTTGGAAGTCAAACGCTTGTCCTTTCCGGGGTGCTTATCCGGTTGTTCCCTTGCCGTACCGGAAGATACGACACATCAGGTTTCCTTTTCCAGCTTTTCCTTCAGCAGGGCCAAAACCTTAGGTGGATTGGCCTTGCCCTTGCTTAACCGCATGACCTGGCCCATCAGGAATTGGGCCGCTGCTTTCTTTCCACTCAAGTAGTCTGCCACAGATTGCGGATTGGAGGCAATGGCTTCCTGCACAAATTGATCCAACGCATCCGTATCGCTCACTTGTGCCAAACCCAGTTCGTCCAGCAGATCTGCCGGATGCCCCCCGTTTTGGATGAGCGCGGCAAAGATTTGTTTGGCACCGGGCATATTGACAGCGCCTTTTTCCACGAGCGCAGTTAATTCGCCCAGAGCTTGTGGGGTGAGGGGAATTTCCGCGAGGGGCTTGTTTTGCTCGGTCCGGATACGCAGGAGTTCGGTCATGACCCAATTGGAGACGGCTTTAGCGGAGCCATACTGACAGGCTTCCTCGAAGAAGTCGGCAACCGTCTGTTCGGCAACCAGCACACCGGCATCATAGGCCGGCAGTCCGTACGTATCCATCAGGCGTGTGCGCCGGATGCGCGGTGCCTCAGGCAAATCCTGTCTCCATTCGTTGATCTGCGCATCGGTCAGCACAACAGGCAGCAGGTCGGGCTCCGGGAAATAGCGGTAATCATGCGCATCCTCCTTGGTGCGCATGGTGGCGGTTTGCTCGCGATCGGGGTCCCATCGCCGGGTTTCCTGCACGGTGCGCTCGCCGCGATCCAGCAGGGCCGCCTGCCGTTTTTCCTCGTACTGCAGCGCGTGATACACGCCCTTGAAGGTATTCAGATTCTTAAGTTCGACCTTGGTGCCAAGCGCATCCTGCCCCTCGGGCCGGATGCTGACGTTCACATCGCAACGCATATTCCCTTCCTCCAGATTGCAGTCACTCACACCTGCATACAGGAGGATCTGCTTGAGGGCCAGCAGGAAGGCATAGGCTTCTTCCGGGGCGTTGATGTCGGGCTCGGTGACAATTTCCATCAGGGGCGTGCCCGCGCGATTAAAGTCAACACCGCTGCTGGCGGCAAAGTGGGTGCTTTTGCCAACATCCTCCTCGAGGTGGATACGCGTTAACCCGATCGCTTTTTCCTGGCCGTTTGCCAGGTCGATGGTGACAGTGCCTCCCAGGCAGAGCGGTTTGTCGTACTGCGAGATCTGGTAGTTCTTGGGCATATCGGGATAAAAATAGCTTTTGCGGTCGAACTTACTCCAGGGGCAGATTGTGCAATCCAGCATGAGGCCACTGATGACCGTCAGGCGAATGGCTTCGGCATTCATGACGGGCATGGCACCGGGATAGCCCAGACACACGGGGCATACATTGGCGTTCGGTTTGGCGCCATAGCTTGTGTGGCAGCCACAAAACATTTTGGTTCGGGTTTTAAGTTGGACATGCACTTCCAGCCCGATCGTGGTGTTGTAGGTCATACGTTCTCCCTGCTGGCTTGAGATTGTTCGAAAGCATGCCCCACCCGCAGGATAGCCGGCTCGCCGAAAGCTGGTCCCAGGATTTGCAACCCGATCGGCAAACCGTCCGGAGCCGGAGCAGCCGGGATAGACATGGCGCAGATCCCGGCAAGATTAGCCGTAGCGGTAAAGACATCACTCAGGTACATTTTCAGGGGGTCATCCGTATTTTCCCCGACACGAAAAGCCGGTGTGGGGGTTGTGGGGGCGAGTAGGGCGTCGCAGTGTTGGAAGGCTTGTTCGAAATCCTGGAGGATGAGGCGGCGCACTTTCTGGGCGCGCAGGTAGTAGGCATCATAGTAGCCACTACTCAAGACGTAGGTACCGAGGATAATGCGGCGTTTCACCTCGGCACCGAAGCCTTCGGCCCGGGTTTTGCCGTACATGTCCAGGGGATCCCGTGCTTCTGCACAACGTTTGCCATAGCGAACCCCATCGAAGCGTGCCAGATTGGCCGATGCTTCAGCCGTTGCGATAATATAGTAAGCCGCAATGGCATAGTCTGTATGGGGTAAGGATACCTCTACAATGTCGGCGCCAAGACCCCGGAACGTTTCAACCGCCTGCATGATGGCGTTCCGGACGACAGGATCCATACCCTCGACAAAATACTCCTTGGGCAGGCCGAGGCGCATGCCGCACACATCGGTTTGCAAGGCTTGCCGGTAATCGGGGATGGGTTTTGGCAGGGCCGTGGCATCCATGGGGTCGGGCCCTGCCATGACCTGCAACAGGATCGCAGCATCCTCGACGGTGCGGGTCATGGGGCCGATCTGGTCGAGGGAGGAAGCAAAGGCTGTCAGTCCGTAGCGTGAGACCCGTCCGTAGGTGGGCTTGAGCCCGACGCATCCACAGAATGCTGCCGGTTGGCGAATGGATCCGCCGGTATCGGTACCCAGCGTGGCGATGGCCTCACCTGCTGCCAGTGCTGCGGCAGAACCGCCACTGGAGCCACCGGGTACCCGTTCCGGGTCTACCGGATTGCGTGTAAGCTGATAGGCCGAATTCTCGGTCGAGGATCCCATGGCAAACTCATCCATGTTGGTGCGTCCTACAAAAACGGCGCCAGCCTGGCGCAGGCGGGCGATCACGGTGGCATCATAGGGGGACAGGTATCCCTTGAGAATATGAGAGGAGCAGGTGCAGGGTTGGCCTTGTACATTCAACAGGTCCTTGATCCCGATCGGAATGCCCAACAGCGGGGCGTCCGAACCGGCAGCCCGCGCGGCATCTGCCTGTCGGGCTTGCTGCAGGGACGCTTCCGCGTCGACCGTCAGGTAGGCCTGAATATCTCCGTCCACCTGCTCGATTCGTTGCAGCAGCGCCTGGGTCAAGTCTTCGGCCGAAACATCTCCGGCGGCGAGTTTTGTGCGGGCCTGTTGCAGGCTCAGGCTTGCTAGGTTCTTTGCGTGTTTGCTGTCCATGCAGATATCCTCATCCTTGGGTACCGTGACCCCGTTTACTCCACAATTTTCGGCACGACAAAGAGATCCTGCGCAGTATGAGGCGCATTTGCCAGTACATCGTCCTGTTGCAATCCCGCCCGCGGTTCATCCGGACGCCATAGATTGGCCGCATCCATGGTGTGCGCCATCGGTTCAATGCCATCCACGTTCAATGCACTGATTTTTTCCACATACCCGACAATATGTTCCATTTGGGGTTGAAACAGGTCAATTTCCGCCTGCGAGAGCTGCAAGCGGGCCAGATGGGCGACATAGGCAACATCCAGTCCTTTTGCTACGGTTTCATGGTCTTGCTGCATGGGGCATCATTCCTTTGTTTTCGTGAGTACATGCAGGCCAGCGTCTGTATCCTCTCCCGCACATGCGCGCCACTGTAGCGCAAGGGTGCCCCTTCTGTAAAGCCGAGAGCACATTTGGCATTAGGAGAGATCCCTTGCGCAGCGGACCATGCCATCCGTGCCGCCCGTTGCGATGCGGGCAAATGCCGGCTCCTCTTGCTCTGGACATGTACAGCGCTTGCCGCCGGGCATGCAACATCCGCCTGCTCCTGCCATCGTTGCCTCCTATCCGTGTGTTCACTATCCGTGCAATGCGGTTGTGGCCATCAAAACGGATTTGACGCACAAAGACAAGCAGGAACCCATTCTTGCGTGGTTGTCTTGCAATAGGGTACGCTTCGCGGGTAGACTGCCGCAGCGTGCAGACCGGGGACGACGCAATGGCTGGCCGAACGGATGGCGACAGCAGAAGTTTTATGGATGCAGTGTGAAAGGAATGGGTATGATCCGAACATTTGTCGAGCATGATGTGCGATGGGAGCAGAGCTTGGATGGGCGGTGGGCTTTTGTGCCCGGCTGTGACCGCAAGGACAAGGCGCGTCTGCCCAAAGCGTATACCCGCACGATCCAGGTACCTTCGGCATGGGAACAGTTGCCGGGGCTGGAGAATTATCGTGGCACAAGCTGGTTGCGGACGGAGATTGCGGCTGTGGAGGATGCGGCAGTGCGTCTGGTGTTTGGCGGGGTTTCGCATACGGGCACGGTGTTTGTGGATGGGCGCGAGGTGGGCCATCATGAGGACGCCTTTACGCCTTGGGATGTCGTGATTCCAGGGTTGAAGCCCGGTATGCATGAGCTTGTCGTAGAGGTGGATAACAGCTTTGGCCCACATGCGGCGCTCCACATTTCGAATGACTATTACTCCTATGGCGGCATCACGCGTCCGGTCATGCAGCAGTTGGTGCCTGCCGTATACATTGATAAGGTATGGGCAACGCCGCGCCGGGAGCGTGGTGGCTGGGGGCTCGAGGTGCAGGTGCGGCTCCGGAACTGGAGTGAAACCAGCCAGAAGCGGCAACTGACTTGTTTGCTGGGGGCGCAGGAGTTGGATCTGGGGCAGGTAACGGTCAAGGCTGGGGGGCAACGGATTGTAAAAGGGATGCTCAGCGGGTTGACGGTAAACGAATGGAGTCATGAGGCACCGCACTTGTACGAGCTGGCGACACTACTGCTGGCGGATGGCGAACTGGAAGATGATCTGGTGGATCGGGTCGGATTCCGGGAGGTTACGGTTAAGGGGCGCAAGATACAGCTAAACGGGAAGCCGTTGCGGCTACGGGGGTACAACCGCCACGAGGATCATCCCCAGTTCGGAAATGCCCTGCCCTTGGCGGCCATGGTCGCGGACCTCGAACTGCTGCGGCATCAAGGCTGCAATGCGGTGCGCACATGCCACTACCCCAATGATATGCGGTTTCTGGATTTGTGCGATGAAATGGGATTTTATGTATGGGAGGAGTCCCACGCCCGCACCGTGGATTTTGCGCATCCGGCTTTTGGTCGGCAAATAGCGCAGAGTACCCGGGAGATGCTGGAATGGCATCATAATCATCCTTCGATTGTGATGTGGGGTTGCCTGAATGAGTGCGAGTCGGAAACCAAAGCCGGTCGGCGGGTCTATCGGCGTGTGCTGAAGATGCTGCGGGATGGGGATGGGAGTCGTCCCATTACATTTGCGTCGAACCGTGGTAAAAATGATATCTGCCTGGATCTGGTGGATATTGTGTCGATCAATCGATATGATGCATGGTATGGACCTGGCCTCGATGCCATTGCATCCGGTTTGGAGGATATGCTCAAGTGGTTGAACACGCCCGCAAGTGGTGCCAAGGGAAAGCCCGTGATCATGAGTGAATTTGGTGCCGGTGCCATTTATGGGGTGCGACAGCGCCAGGCAGCACACTGGAGCGAGGAATACCAGTGCGATGTGCTGGATGAAAGTCTCCGGGTGTATTTGCAGCATCCGGCTGTTGCGGGTGCTTTTATCTGGCAGTTTTGTGATTGCCGGGTGACGACTGACAACTGGGCCATGCGGCGCCCGCGCACGATGAATAACAAGGGCATTGTGGATGAATACCGTCGTCCGAAGCTCGCGTATGCGGTTGTGAAGCAGCGCATGCAGGCGGCGGCAGCGGACAAGCGATGATGCCGCAGTGGTTCGGAAGCGTGACAAAACACCAGTAGGAGAATTGGAGAAAGATATGCGTTTGGCATGCAGGGTTTCAGGGGTCGTGGTGGCAGTGATGTTGGTATGGTGTGGTTCGAGGACCGGGGCGGGCGAGCCGCTTGACGCTGCGCCGGCAGTTGTGTATTCCCCGCATGGTGCCCATTTTGGCTGCCACATGAATCTGGGACCGACGGGTGCGGCGGTCTGGATGCGCGGATATGATTTCCAGGTGATGCGGCTGGATCAAGCGTCACCTGCCTATGGACGGTTGGAACTCGGGGACTTGATCACCGGGGTTGACGGGGTGACCTTTGGCCCAGGACAGGATTCGCGGATTGTACTGGGCCGTGCGATCGGTGCTGCCGAGGCGGCGGACAAGCCGCTTCGTTTGCAGGTGTTGCGCGGCGATCAGGCCGTAACGGTTGCTGTTCCGCTTCCGGGGGCTGGGGCATTTGGCGCGCAATGGCCGTCGGGGTGCCGTGCCTCGGGGCAGATCCTGCGGCAGGCGTGCTACGCGTTGCTGGATCAGCAACTGCCGGATGGCCGGATCGTAACGGATGGAAATGCCGGGACGTATTTTACGGGGCTGCTGTTGCTATCGTCGGCAGACCCCGTGTTTCTGGATGGGGCGCGTCGCGCGGCCTATCAGGCTGCATCGGTCACCTACAAGGGTGCCAGTCTGAATAACTGGGCCATGGGGTATGGTGGGATGCTGCTGGCTGAGTACTACCTTGCGACCGGCGATGATAGCGTCCTTGGCAAACTTTCGGAGATTGCGGCCGAATTGGCCCGGGGGCAGATGAAAAGTGGCTCGTGGGGGCATAAGAGCCCTGGTGCGGGATATGGGAACCTGAATCAACCTGCCATTGCTTGTGCAATTACGCTGGTTCTTGCACGGGAATGTGGCGTGGAGGTGGATGCCGCAGCGCTGGCAAAGGCCCTCGATTTTTTCGGGCGCTTTGCGATGCTGGGCAACATTCCGTATGGGGATCATTTGCCGGGGGAGGCACCTGACAATAATGGTACGAGCGGATCGGCGGCGGTGCTGATGCATTTGGCCGGGCGCGAGGCGGACGCGCAGGCTTTTGCGCGCTCTGTTGCCATGAGCCACTGGATGCGCGAACTCGGGCATACCGGCGGGTTCTGGTCTCTGATGTGGGGACCGATCGGGGCGTCGCTGGCCGAAAAGAGCGCTTTCCGGACCTTTATGGATGAGCTGGATTGGTATTATTATCTGGCCCGTACGTGGGAGGGGCATCTCATGCTGTTACCGTACCGTGAAGCGTTAACCCGGTTTGACTCGTCCAGCTATATCTCTTCTGGGGGCATTTTCACAACGGGAGGTATGGGGCTGGCCTTTGCCCTGCCACGCAAGCACCTGCGGATTCTGGGAGCACCCTCCAGTGTCTTTAGCCCTACAGCGCAGATATCGGACGGGGTCCGACGCCTACGGGATGAGTACCTGGCAAGAAACTGGGAGGCTGTTGATCGTGCCCTCGAGACGTTGGATCCGGCAGGGCTGCCGACAGAGGCGGATCGCCGCGGCTATGCCCAGTTGCAGGCTGCCCGGGCACTGTTACGGGCATCGATCGATCGTACGATCCTGGAGATCGAGAGCCATCTGGATGAGGGCCATGCCTACTTGGCCAGCCAGCAATTCGAGGCCCTTCAGCGTCGGATCGGAGAGACCGGAGATGCGCGGCTTGCGACATTGGCTGAACGCTTTGCAGATGGTGGTACGGCCTACAATGTGCGGGAGGGCGAGCGGTTCTGGAACGGATTCTCGGAGTTCAAGAATGTGTCTGTCATGAGTTGGACCCATCATGGACGCTGGGCACGGCGCTTGCTGGAGGGGTTTCCGGCTCTCCGTCCTCCGGTATGGGAGCCACTAGCCAGGACCGGCGATGGCTTGGCCGAGGATACCTGGCGGACGTTCCTGTCGGCAGGGCAGATCGCGGATGTGCCGGATGGCTGGCTCGAGGAAGGGTTTGATGCTGTGGGGTGGCATGCAGGGTCTACGCCGGTCCTGGCTGCCGACCTGCCGCAAGGGGAAGGTCAGGGTGCTGCAGATGGCGTGGTTGCCGCCAGGCGTATCTTTGTCGTGGAAAATCCGCAGGGGGAGCAGTTGCGCGTGCGGCTTCGGACGGTTCGTCCGGCGCACACGCAGGTGTATCTGAATGGTGAGCTGGTGGTGGATGCGGTCCGGGGGCAGCGTGGCGGGTATGCCAAGATTGTTTTGGATGCGCGCGCGTTGGGTATTCTCCGGCAGGGGACGAACCTTTTATGCGTTGTTTCGACGGCGCAGGGGTCGGGTAACAATCGTTTGGATGTGGGGCTAGACATTACGAGGCGTGTGCCGCAGCAGGCACATCAACCAGTGGAGCGGGTCGCCACAGTACCTCCGGTTGTCGGGAAGTCGGTGGATGATACGTTACGCGTTCGTGAAACCAGCAACAAAAAGAGGAAAGCGCTGCAGGAACGCTATGATGCCAAGTCGGTGGCAGTCTTGTTGCGCTTGCTGGAGGAGCCGGTGGCATTTGTCCGGCATTTGGCGGAGAATGCGCTCGTTGCAAAGGGTGCTGAAGGGGTCACGGCAGCCCTGGCCCTGCACGATCATCCGGACTGGAAGGTGCGCAGCTCGGTCTGCCGTGTGATCACGAAAGCTGCGCAGTATCGGCAGGATCGACAAGCAAATCCGGAACTGGCGAAACGATTGGACGCACAGGTGGGCCTGCTGGTGGATATGTTGGCAGATGTACACTTCTGGGTGCGCGTGCAAGCGATCACCGCCTTACGCAAGTATGATGACGAGGCAACCGACGCCTTGCCGATGCTGATCCGGTTGGTGGAAGATCCGGATGCGTGGGTGCGACTGCAGGCCATTCGGACGATCCGGCATCTGGATCCTGACCCGGCAACAGCCGTGCAGGCTGCGATCACCGCCTTGCAGATTCCCTATTCGGCCTACCCGGCCCCGAAAGCAGCTTTTGCTATCCTGCAGCAGCATCCTGATACAGCCGGGATTTCTGATGCGGACAGACTGGCGGCTTTGTTGCAGTTGCTGCGGCATCCACCGGAAGGAGACGGGCGCCATCTTGTGAACCAGGTGATGGATGCCGCCGCCGCACTGGACCCGGGCGGGGAGAAGCTGATCCCCGTATTGATCGAGGCCGCCGCAGACCAAACGCACTTGGGGCGGCAGCGGCAAAACCCGCGTGGGCATGCCATTACAGTGCTCGGGACCTATGGTCCCAAGGCGGAAGCTGCCTTGCCGGTGTTGGAGGATATTCTGGCATCTGAAGACGATAAGCGCTGGCACGATGTTGCCCGGGAGGCCATTTCCAGCATTGAGGGCCAGGAGTAAAAGGGAGGACCCATTGGAAACGTATTTTGATAGTCATGTGCACTTCAGCCGCACGGACGAGCCGGGGTATGGGTTGCAGGTGCAGTTGGATCGAGCCGAGGCGGCCGGGGTTATCCATATGGTGGCTGTGGGGGGGTCGTGCGACCTGAATGCCGCGGCCATGCAGGCGGCTGAGGTTGCGCCCGAACGTATCCAGGTGGCCATCGGGTTTGACCGTGACCAGAAGGCGGAGATGGCCGCACCGGCTGCCATTGCCGATGCGGTGGGGCGTGTGCGGCGGATTGCTACATCCGATCATCGTTTTGCGGCCAAGGTTTGCGCCATTGGGGAGACGGGGTTGGACTACCATTACACGCCGGATACGCGTGAGCAGCAGATAGCCTTGTTTCGTGCGCAATGTGCCCTGGCGGCCGAGCTGCAAGTACCGGTGATTGTCCACAGCCGGGAAGCAGATGCCGACACGCTGGCTGTCCTGCGGGATGTGCCCGGCCTACGCGGTGTTCTGCATTGTTTTACGGGGAACCAGGACTTTGCCGCGGAGCTGGTTGCACTGGGATTCATGATTAGCTTCAGTGGCATCGTGACATTTCGTACTGCAGATCCGTTGCGTGAAGTGGCACGCGAAATACCGGCAGAACACCTGCTGATCGAAACGGATGCCCCGTATCTGGCACCGGTGCCGCATCGCGGCAAACGGAATGAGCCAGCCCTCGTCGTGGAGGTAGCTCGCGTCCTGGCTGAGATCCGCGGCAGCACACCGGAGCAGATGGCGGCTTTGACATCCGCCAACGCCAGCCGTCTGTTCGGCATGCCCATCTAGCGAAAGCATTGCATCTGGATGCCGGGACCTACTGTGGGATGACCCGCAGGAGTGCCTGCGCGATATGCTGGTTTTGCTTGGGGGTACCAACTGTCAGGCGAATCCAATCGGGCAAGCCGTATCCGTCCATGGGTCTGGCAATTACATGCTGGTGCAGCAGTTGCTGGCAGATGTTGCGTCCGCTGCCGGTACGAATCAGGATGAAATTGGCGGAAGAAGGCACGAAGGGGATAGCGTGTTTTGTGAGATATGCTTCAAGATAGGCCACCCCCTCGGTAGCGAGTTGGCGCGACTGTTCGAGGTGGCGGGTGTCGTCTAAAGCAGCGACGGCAGCAACCTGGGCCATGGTATTGACATTAAAGGGCTGGCGCACGTGGTTCAGGGTCTCAATGATATCGGGGTGGGCGACAGTATAGCCGACACGCAGGCCCGCGAGCCCGTAGGCCTTGGAGAAGGTACGCAGCAGCACGAGGTTGGGTTGTCCGTCGCGAATACGCTGGAGTACATCGGGCTGCAGGTGGGTAGGCATGAGCTCGTAGTAGGCTTCGTCCATGACCAGCAATACGTCCTGCGGCATGTTGTCGAGCCAGGCATGCAGGCGTTCGGGGGCAACTGAGGTGCCGGTGGGGTTATTGGGGTTGCAGACGACCGCGATGCGGGT
>CAZRCN010000036.1:16818-19500 GCA_964598575.1 uncultured Victivallales bacterium
GAGGGGCCCAGCTCGTTTTCATTGGAGGCCGTCTTGATCAAGGCGGTAACATCGGCTAAGCCCAGATCCCGGGCCACCTCTTCGAGGGGGCGTCCGGGCTCATACATGGGAATCGAATGAATCCAGGATTTTGCACGCATACGGGTATCCTTGTGGCTAAGGGTTAAGGCGTTTTTGTGTCGGCAGCCGTTGCCCCCGGATCCAGGACAAGGCGTCTTCCTTGCACATGGAGGTTACCGCCTACCATGAGCTGCAGGGCTTCGGGATAGATGATGTGCTCCTGCTCCTGGATGCGGGCGTGCAGGGATTCCGGGGTGTCGTCGTCCAGCACGGGAACGGCACGCTGGGCCAGAATGGGGCCGGTGTCGGTCCCGGCATCGACAATATGCACCGTGCAGCCCGTAAGCTTTACGCCGTATTCCAGTGCCTGCTTCCAGGCGGCAATGCCGGGAAAGGCCGGCAGCAGCGAAGGATGAATGTTGAGAATGCGTTGCGGAAAGGCTTGCAGTAGCGCCGCCTTGATAATGCGCATAAAGCCGGCCAGGACAACCACATCGGCATTCCAATCGTGTAGTTGACGGATACAGGCTTGCTCGGCCTCACCATCGAAGCGGGTTTTGGAGTCGGGCACGGGCATCCAGACGGCTGGGATGTTATGCGTACGTGCCCGCGCCAGAATGCCGGCATCCTGGACATCGGAGATGATGCCGACAACGGTTGCATGGAGGGTTCCCGCCTGGATAGCATCCAGGATCGACTGGCAGTTGGTGCCATTACCGGAGCCGAGCACGGCGATGCGGTAGGGTTGTTGTGTCGGGCTGCCTGTTTGCTTCATGCCATGTGCCTGCTTGTTACCAGTTCTGCCGGATAGGAATACCGGCTGCTGTGAGTTCCTGTTTAAGGGCGGGGATGGTGGTGTCCCCGGTATGGAGCATGCCGGCAATGATGGCGGCATCGGCGTGTGCCTCGCGGAATACATCGACAAGGTGCTGGGCGTTACCGGCACCACCCGAGGCAACAACCGGGACGGGGACGGCTTCAGCAATCATGCGGGTCAAGGGTATGGCAAACCCACTGCGGGTGCCGTCGGCATCGACGGAGTTTACGACGATCTCGCCGATGCCGAGATCGACGGCCTGCCGGGCCCAATCGAGGGCATCCATGCCGGTATGCTCACGGAAGCCGCGAATCGTGATCTCGTAGCCACTCGGAAAGCGGGGGTCATCCGGTACGGCCAGGGGATCCATTCCCAGCACGATGCACTGGGATCCGAACGCACGCGCTCCGGTCGCAATGATCTCCGGCTTCCGCACCGCCAGCGAGTTGACCGAAACTTTTTCGGCCCCGGCGAGCAGGACGTGCTCCATGTCGGGGAGTCCGGAGATGCCGCCGCCGACGGCAAACGGAATGCGGACAGCATGGGCTACCTCGCGGACCATGTCGATATCAATGGGACGACGCTCCGCGGATGCGGTAATGTCGTAGAATACGAGTTCATCACAGCCGTCTTCGTAGTAACGGGTAGCCATCTCGACGGGATCGCCGAGTTCGACGTTGTTCTGGAAACGGACACCTTTGGTAACCTTGCGGTTATGGATGTCCAGACACGGTATGATGCGACGGGTCAACATGATGTACCATCCGGGCTCGGGGTCCATTTGACAAAATTCTCCAGCAATCGCAGTCCGATGCGGCCGGACTTTTCAGGGTGGAACTGGGTGGCGACGATGTTACCGTCCCCAAGGGCAGCGGCAAAGGTGGTGCCGGCATAGGTGGTCTGGGCCAGACAGTGCCTTGATTGGGTCGGGGCCGGATAATAACTGTGGACAAAGTAGAATTCGCTGCCCGGCGGCAGATTTTGGAATACCGGGTGGGGTGCGGTCCATTCAACCCGATTCCAGCCCATATGGGGCACTTTGTCGAAAGGATCCTGCGGGGCAAAACGTAGCACGTTGCCCGGGATGAGACCGAGGGTATCCACGCCACCATCCTCCTCGGAGTGTTCCAGGATAATCTGCGTACCAAGGCAGATGCCCAGAAAGGGGGTTTGGCGCTCGACGACGGCCCGGATGGTATCGCTGAGCCCGAGTTCGGCCACGTTTTGCATCGCGGCCCCGGCCGCCCCAACCCCCGGAAACACGACCCGTTCCGCGGCCAGGATCTCTGTGCGGTCAGATGTGATGCATACGGGCGCACCAATCGACTCAAATGCCAGCCGGACGCTGGTCAAGTTGCCGGCCCGATAATCTATGACTGCTATCATGCGCGGGTATCCCTCCGTCTTTCCCTTTCATTTCCGCAGGGTTTCTTACAAGGAAATACCGGCGGACCGCAACATAAATCCGAAATCCAGTAACCTACAACAGTGTGGGGATTTCATGTAATGTACCCCTCTCAAATAAGGGACACACCATTTATATATTGACTGTAACGATGGGCAAAGGCAATATAGATGAATAGGAGAAGGGGGGTAGAGGGAATGCGAGTAGCGCGATTGAAAGAGACGGGTAGACGAGCCTGCTACCATGTGATGAGTCGTGTGGTGGACCGCCAGATGGTGCTGGGCGCTGTGGAGAAGGAGACCTTCCGTAAGCTGATGCGTGCGGTGGAAGGCTTCTCTGGGGTAAAGGTTCTGACGTATGCTATTTTAGACAATCATTTCTTATGTGGAGCTCCACATAA
>CAZRCN010000037.1:0-19005 GCA_964598575.1 uncultured Victivallales bacterium
CGCGTTGGCTCCACTTGTTTTACGGTATACCGTACTTTCCGCATATCCAATACGCCCACAGGTAAACCGTATCTTACAGACATATGTGTTTAAACGTAAATGAAAAAACACACCCAAGCCTAGCCGCCATGACTGATTCTTTTGTAACTGGAACCGGGCTGACGATTACGGGCGACGATTACGGATTACGAGGAGAATCCCATCAATCGTCACCCGTAATCGTCGCCCCTAATCGTTCTCCGAGAAGTTGATTGAGCACGACAAGAATACGCCTTTGCTGTTGTGTATTAACCATTTAAATCGACAAAAGAATCAGTCCTGCCTAGCCGCCCGGGCTACTGGTCACTTGACACCCCTGATGCCCGGACCTACCCTGCATCATGCGGTCGGGGCAGATTCTCTGATTCCAACCAGCGAGCGAGGTTGTACCAAGCAATGATAAAACGAGACGTGGTTCCCGGGAGCCGCATGACAACAAGCAGGAAGGCACTATGAAGATCGATCGGTTTATCTCTGTCGGCGAAAACATTCACTGTACGCGCATCTACAAGGTCGATGGTCTATTCTGCAAGCCTGATTCCGATGGTGCCTACAGCATTTCCTATCGCACACCCACAGGAACAGCCTTGATGCCCGTGCCCCCTGCTTTCCAGGAACGGGCGGATTGGGCCGCCGGCAAAGTGAAGCATTGTGCCGTGGCCATCTGGCTGGGCACACAAGGCTCCCCACAGGAGCAAGAGATCGGCAAAGCCTATTTGCAGAATCTGGCCCGCTTGCAGGAAACTGCTGGTGCCACCTACCTGGACATCAACGTGGATGAATACAGCACGGATGTTGCCGAGCGCAAATTCCTCATGGAATGGACCGTGGACGTGGCACAATCTGCCACAAGCATTCCCATGAGCATTGATTCCTCCAACCTGGAGATTCTGCAGGCCGGCCTTGCCGCTTGCGACACGAATCGTGGCCGCCCGATGGTTAATTCCGTTTCCCTCGAACGGGTGGATGCCATCGCCGCCGCCAAAGCAGGCCGTGCCGTCGTCATCGCATCCGCAGCCGGGGCAGCCGGACTCCCCAACCTCGTCGAAGAGCGCTTGGCAAACCTCGCAAGCATCCATGCCAAACTGCAGGCGGAAGGCTTCCAGGATGAGGACATCCACTTTGATCCGCTGGTATTCCCGATTTCAACCGATGGCGAAAACGGCATCCGCTTCCTGGACACCTGCCGGGCCGTCCGCGACCGCTTTGGTTCCAAGGTACACATTGTGGCAGGACTCAGCAATATTTCCTTTGGCATGCCCAAACGGAAACTCATCAACCAAGTGTACACATGGCTAGCCTGCGAAGCCGGGGCGGACGGCGGGATCGTAGACCCCATGCAGATCAACATCGAGATCCTCAACCAGATGGACCCACAGGCCGAACCCTTCCAGCTAGCCAAGGCCCTGCTTCTCGGGAAAGACGACTTCGGGATGGAATTCATTACGGCCTCCCGCGATGGGCGGCTCGACTAAGGTATTGATGTCCGTTATTGCGCCAGATCGCTCGCATCCCACACTGCTGGTGGTGGGGCCAGGTGCCGTCGGCTGCTTGCTGGCAGCCAAGGCGGCCATGGCTGGGATACCCGTCCAATTGCTGGATTATCGGCCTGCGCGCGCACGCACCCTGCAAAACATCGAGCTGATCATGCCTGGAGAGACCCACCAGGTTCCTCTCTCGGTATCCGCAGATCCCGGTTGTGCCCGCCATGCCCGACATATCGTGATCTGCGTGAAAGCCTTTCAGACGCATACCGTCATGCAACAAATCCGGCCATATGTGTCGTCGCAAGCCCTTGTCCTATCCCTGCAGAACGGGCTTGGAAATCTGTCGGTGCTGCAGGCGCTACCCTGCCGGGACGTGCGTGCAGCCGTTCTGCATGCCGGCGTTCTCCGCCTTTCCCCCACCCGTGTTTGCACCACCGGCGGTAACCTGATCGAGCTGGCCGGACAAGCGGGCAACCCCCTTGCACAACAATGGGCAGATACCCTAGACAGCGCCCGCTTCCGGCTGCGCCTTGCACCGGATACGGACCGTATGCTCTGGAGCAAGCTCGTCCTGAATGCGGCCATCAATCCCGTAACCGCCCTCTACGGCATCCCGAATGGCGAGCTACTGACGCACCCGGAAGCGGCAGATCTAGCCCAGGATCTTTTGCGTGAATCCAGCCACATTGCACGCCACACGGGGATTGCCCTCGACGAGGATACCAACTTACGGAAGCGTCTGGTTGCCCTCTGCGAGCAAACCGCACACAACCGGTCTTCCATGCTGTGCGATGTCGAGGCCGGACGCCCCACCGAAATCAACGAGATCAATGGCGCCATCCTACGGCACGCCCGTGCGAACAGTCTCGATGCCCCCATTACCGCATCCCTGCTGAAACGCTTCCAGCATCAATTCGGGTGAACGGCCACCAGCGGAAACCACGAGGATACGCCACGCGTGCTAACGCGCCACAGTCGATCTATCCCGATGCCCGGCTTTTGCGGTTCGCAGCCAACACCGCCTTCAAGTCCTCCACATGCGCCCGATAGTTCTCCCCGCACATGTGGCACGTCACATCCTGCACCTTCTGCTGACCGATCATCTCTTCAAGTTCTGCATCCTCGAGCGTAGTCAGCACCCGCAGTACCCGCTCCTTGGTGCAGCGGCATCGGAACGCAAGCGGTCGCTGCTCGCGGACCTTCCAACCTGCCATGCCCGGCAGTACCGCCAAAACCGGTTCCAGGTTCTCCGGCACACTCCGGGTTGCCAGGCAAGCTTCCACCCGCTTCTCTTCCATGGCCTCGAGAACCTCAATGAACGCATCCGTATCCGAGTCCGGCATCTTCTGGGCCAGCAGCCCACGCGCGGAAAGCACTCCGCCGTCATCAGCCCGGACGACGATGGCACAACCCGTGGGAATCTGCATGGACGAGGTGAAATAGCGGGCCAGCACCGTATGGATATGCGGAGGATTCACCTGCAAAACAGCCTGATTCAGAATGCGCCCCGGTCGGGTGCTGACGATCTGCACACTACCCGACGGACCCCATGCCTCTTCCGTATCCACGGGTTCACGCTCATCCAGCCCCGGCAGGATCTTGCGGTTCGTAAACCCGCGCAAATGCCCAGCACCCGTCGCCTCGACCAGCAACCCTTCCAAGGGTCCCTTCGCATGCACCCGCAACATCCAGGCCTCGTCATCCGTTGCCGCATCCGCCGAAAGCAAGGCAACCCCGACTAACCCTTCTGCCAGCGCTTGCGCCGCAACCGGCCCACTCAAATGCCGCGCCTCCAAAGCCTTGGCCGCCATTGTACAGTCTGCCACCGTCACACGAATCCGCGTCTCTGCTGTTATCCCTTTTTCTAATCGATCCATAGCCCTTCACTCTACGGCCCCCAGACACCTGCCGTCCAGTGTAAATTCTGCGCTTGCCCACAGCCCGACTCTTGCTACCTTGAGTGCATGAAGGTGCTTATCCAACGTGTCTCCCGGGCTCATGTGTCGATACAAGGTTCCGTCCACGGCAACATCAGCCGCGGTCTGGTCGTATTTCTGGGCGTACGGCAGGCAGATACCGATGCCGATGCCGAAACCCTGGCCCGTAAGACCGCGCAGCTTCGTGTCTTTCCCGACGAGCAGGACCGCATGCACCTATCCCTGCGGGATATCGGCGGACAAGCCCTCGTGATTTCGCAATTCACCCTGTACGCTGATACCCGCAAGGGCGCACGACCTAGCTTTACTGCGGCGGCTGCCCCCGCACCGGCTGAGGCACGCTATCACCACTTCGTACAAGCGCTTGCCGACATCATCGGCAACACCAACGTGCAAACCGGCCGATTCCGCCACAACATGCAGGTCGAACTCGTGAACGACGGGCCCGTCACCATCGAAATCAACACCGATGCAGCACGCCCCTAATCTCGTCAAATCCCTTTCCATTTCCCTTTTTGCTTTCTTTTCCATAGTGCCCATGCTAGTGTTTTCCCTTATGAGAGTTTTTTTGGTCGTTTTAGATTCTGTGGGTATCGGGGCCGCTCCCGATGCGGATGCGTACGGCGATACCGGCACGAGCACATTGGCGCATACAGCAGCCGCCATGGGTGGACTGCGCCTACCCACCCTCGAGGAAATGGGACTCGGAAACATCCCGCCTCTGACCGATAAAAAGCCCATTCAGGGCGTTGCACCCGTCAAAAGGCCAACGGCGGCATACGGTGCCATGCAAGAAGTTTCGCGCGGCAAGGATACCACAACCGGCCACTGGGAAATTGCCGGCCTGCACCTTGCGCAGGGATTAGCGCTCTTTCCCCCGGGACCCCCGTCTTTCCCGGCAGATTTGCTGGACGCCCTCCAGCAACATACCGGCCGCGGGATTCTTGGCAACAAAGCCGCCAGTGGAACCGCTATTATCGAGGAACTCGGTGCCAAGCACATCGAAACAGGCGCCTGGATCGTATATACCAGTGCAGATTCCGTCTTCCAACTCGCGGCACACGAAGATGTCGTACCACTTCCTGAACTCTATGATGCCTGCAAGTTCATTCGGGCTCGCTGCAACGAGCTTGCTGTCGGCCGTGTCATTGCGCGCCCCTTCATCGGAACCCCCGGTGCCTTTACCCGTACCGACAACCGACGCGATTTCTCGCTGCCCCTACCCGAGCCTTCCATTCTCGTTCGCCTCGCACAACAAGGTTGCCGCATCATCACGGTCGGAAAGCTCGACGATGTCTTCCCCGATAGTCAAGTACACGAGTCCCTGCATTCCGAAAACAACCCCGATGCCATGAAGGCCCTGCTCGACGTCGCGCGACGGCCCCGCCACTCCACTGATACCTTGATCTTTGCCAACCTGATTGACTTCGACATGCGCTATGGGCACCGACGCGATCCGCTCGGCTATGGTAAGGCCCTGGAAGATACCGATCAGTTTCTTGCCCGGTTCCGGTCCCTCCTGCGGAACGACGACCTTCTCATCCTTACGGCCGATCACGGCAACGACCCAACCCATTCCGGTACCGATCATACCCGTGAATATGTCCCCCTGCTCCTCTACGGAGAAGGTATCCAGCCCGCCAACCTGGGCCTACGCCAAGGATTCTATGATATCGCCCAATCCCTGGCAGCCGTACTGGGTGCCCCTGTCATGCCGCGGGGCGCAGACTTTATCCTGCCCCATTACAGCGCACAACCGCTTTAATGACGCCGTCCGCATAGCGCGAAACCAGATCAAACGCATCGCCTGTGCCGTCCAGATCGAATGTATGCGTCAGGAGCGGGCGCACATCCACGGCGCCCGAGGCAATCCATGCCACCGCTAGTTCAGCACATCCATTCTGACGGCGCACCAGAAAAACCGAAAGTTCCTTACGCCGCATCTGGCTGATCGGAAGAGATACCCGGTTTCCTTCCGGAATGCCTGTAATGATGAGCGTACCGCCGGGCCGCAACAACTGCACCGCCTGCTCCAGTGCCTCCGGTTGCCCAGCGCACTCGAACACCGCTGCCATGCCTAACGGCTCCTGCTTATCGGTTAATGCCTCCGGGGCACCGGTCCAACTCGCACCCATCGCCTGGGCACAGGCCAGTCGCGGTTTAATCGGATCTGTCATGTACACGCTGTGTGCCCCCTCGTGACGCGCCGCCAAAAGCGTACATAAGCCGATCGGACCTGCCCCCAATATCGCAATCGGGACATCCGGCTGCATCGGAATCGAATGGCGCACCGAATGTATTGCCACCGAAAGCGGCTCCGCCACCGCAACCTGCTCGGCAGTCACGTCACCCGGCACGGGCAGGCAATTCCCGGCTGGTATCACAACCCGCTCGCACATGCATCCCTGCAACTCGCCCGCCGAACTCAGAAACTGGATATTCCGGCACGTATGGAACCGTCCCGCGCGGCACTGATCGCAATCCCCGCAATGCATGGCCGGCTCAATCATAACCAGTTGACCCTCTTGCAAACCGGTCACACCTGCTCCCAGCCGTTCTACGGTTCCGGCGGCCTCATGCCCCGGAATAAACGGATAGGCCACCTTGCGTTCCCCCAGCCCACCGTGCTGATAGTTGTGCACATCCGAACCACAAATGCCAACGGCCTGTACCGCAACCATAACCTCGCCCGGACCCGGATCACCCGGACCGTCCACATCCACCACCTGGATCTGCCGAATCCCTGTCAATTGTGCTGCCCGCATATTCGTGCCTCTCCTTTCATTACATACGCATGGTTTGTGCGCATATATTCACACACGCACATCCCTATTACCACCTTGTTTTTGTGAATTTGCGTGCGTTGAGGTCCGCATCTAGGTTAGGATGGCGGCATGCGCCAACAACTCCAGATTCAACATGTCCGGCAAGCCTTGATCCGCCAGGAGGAAACCATCCTCTTTGCCCTCATCGAGCGCGCCCAATTTCACCGTAACCCGCCCGTGTATCAACCCGGCTTCTTCGGGGATTGCCTCGAAGGCGAAAGTCTCTGCGGATTCCTGTTGCTGGAGTGCGAACGCAGCCATGCCAAAGTCCGGCGCTACACCAGCCCCGATGAACACCCCTTCTTTCAAAACCTGCCGGATCCCTTGTTACCAGCCCTGGGCTACAAGCACAGCCCCCTCATTCCCAATACCATCAACATCAACCCGCAAATCCGCACGCTGTACGAAACCACAATCCTGGATCGCATAACCCCACCCGGCGACGATGAACAGTATGGGTCAAGTGCCGTCTGCGACGTCGCCTGCCTCCAGGCACTTTCCAAACGCATCCATTACGGTACCTTCGTGGCCGAAAGCAAGTTCCGCACGGGATCACCCGCCCTGCAGGAAGCCCTATCGCCCCAAAACCCGGATTCCGGGACCATCATGGCAGCCATTACAGACACCGCCGTCGAGCAGGACGTACTGGATCGGGTTCGCCAGAAAGCTGCGCGCTACACCCGCGAGCTCAGCCAGATTCCCGGCCAACCCGTGCCCGCACCGGAAACCATCATGCAGATCTACCGTGACATCATCATCCCGCTCAACAAAGAAGTCCAGGTGACCTACCTCATGCTGCGAAAAACGGCAGCCCCATCGGCCTAATATCACGTGCGCTGGCCTTCAACCGAGACGGCTGCGAAAATCCTCATAGCCAAACGTGCGGACAACGGCACATTCGCCCGTATCGCTGTCATACACGGCAATCGACGGCAAGGGAATTCCGTTGAACGTGGTGGTCTTGACCATCGTATAGTGCGCCATGTCATCAAACACGATGTGATCCCCGAGCTGCAATGGCTTTGCAAAGCGATAGGTTCCTATCACATCCCCTGCCAGACAGCTCTGCCCCCCCAGCCGGGCCGTCCACCCCGCGTCTCCCGGTGCGGCAACGCCCGGCGCAACACCGGACTCTGCGCCCCAGATCTCCGGCGTGTAGGGCATCTCCAATGTGTCCGGCATATGACACGTAGCCGATGTATCCAGAATCACCTGCGGAATCGTATTCTCGTGCACATCCAGTACCCGAGCCACAAGCACACCACTATGGATGGCTACCGCTTCACCCGGTTCGAGATACACCGTCACCCCATAACGCTCTTTCAGCCGTAGCGTCTCGTGCGTCAAAAGCGTCCGGTTATAGTCCGGCTTCGTAATATGGTGCCCGCCACCAAGATTCAGCCACGTAAAAGTATCACGTTCCAACACTTCCCCCCATTGCGCCTCAACCGCCTGCACCGTACGCTGCAACGGTTCCGCCCCCTGCTCACATAATGTATGAAAATGTAGTCCACTTAAGCCCTCTAACAACTCCGCCTCGGAACAACCCGCCGCCCCCGCTTCCTGTATTTCAGCATGCCACCGGGACCGCGTAACCCCCAACCGCGACAGCGGCGCGCATGGATCATAGATCGGCGTTGTTCCCTCACTGTGCGCCGGATTGATCCGGATGCCGAACCGAAGCGGAGGCCGCCCGGAGGCCGCTCGCGCAGCGGCCTGATCATGTGCCGCCTGCAAACAACGCGACTGGAAGCGCCGCCATTGCGTCAGATGATTAAAAACCAGATGGTCTGCCGTCTCGAGCAATGCATCCAAATCTTCCGCCCGGTAGGCGGGCGAAAAAACATGTACCTCTCGACCCAGCTCCTCGCGTGCCAGACGCGCTTCGTACAAACCACTCGCACATCCCCCGTCCAGCGCATCCCGCAGCAAATCAAAGACGGGACCACACGAAAATGCCTTGAGTGCTGCCAGCACACGGAACCCGCCTGCATCTGCCGTTTGCCGCAGCACCGCCAGATTGTAGCGCAGGGCGGCCCGGTCCACCACAAAGCACGGTGTGGGCACCGCACCCGGATCGAACCCACGAAAAAAAGGACGCGCGGTAGGCAAGGCCTGCTGCAACCATCCCGCCGGATGCTGCGTACCGCGCAACCTCATACCGCCACCTGGGCCGGATCCTGCAAGGTCCAAGGCAAACCATATTCGTTCAGATTCGCCAAAAACGGCTCGGGCGGCAACTGCTCCAGATTCCAGACACCGGCCCGCATCCAGACCCCTTCCAGCACCAATTTAGCCCCGATCATGGCCGGAACACCCGTCGTGTAGCTGATCGCTTGACTCCCCACTTCCGCATAGGCCGCCTCATGCCGGCAAATGTTGTACAAGTATGCACGCTTCTTGTGGCCGTCCTTTTCGCCGGATGCAATCACCCCAATGCACGTCTTGCCCTTCGTCAGGGGGCCTAGGCTCGCTGGCTCCGGTAACACCGCTTTCAAAAACTGCAACGGCACAATATCCACCCCGTTGTACGAAACCGGATCGATCCGCGTCATGCCTACGTTCTGCAGCACGTCCAGATGCTTGAGATACGTATCAGAAAAGCTCATCCAGAACTGGGCACGCCGGATACCGGGTATGTGTGCCACAATGCTTTCCAGTTCCTCATGATACATCCGGTAGATATCATACGTCCCAACTTCTTCCGGACACGTAAACGTCCGGCGTGCCGAGAGAGCCGGCGTCTCGACAAACGCACCATCCTCCCAGTGCCGGCAAGCTGCCGTCACTTCACGGATATTGATTTCCGGATTGAAATTGGTGGCAAAGGGCTGTCCGTGACTCCCGCCATTCACATCCACAATGTCAAGCGTCTCTACCCGGTCAAACACCTGCTGCGCCAGATAGGCACTAAACACATTTGTGACCCCCGGATCAAACCCACTACCCAGCAAGGCCATCAAACCCGCCTTCTGAAACCGTTCCTGATACGCCCACTGCCAGCCATAGGCAAAACGGGCCGTGTCCCGCGGCTCATAGTTGGCTGTATCCACGTAATGCACCCCCGCCTCCAGACAGGCATCCATGATCGCCAGATCCTGATACGGCAACGCCACATGTATCACCAGTGCCGGGCGCTCTTTTTGCAATAGCTTCACCAGTTGCGCGGTATCATCTGCATCCACTTCCGCCGTCCGGATCTCGCGCCCCTGCCGCGCACGAACCCCCTCTGCAATCCGACGACATTTCTCACCCGTCCGGCTTGCCAGCACAATATCGCCAAACACATCCGGCACCTGGGCACATTTGTGCGCCACCACCTGCCCAACCCCACCTGCCCCGATTATCATGACCTTTTGCGCCATCTTGCTGTCCCCCCCCCCGTTCTATCGCTCAAAATACGTGTATCCGTGAATGCTCTCCTCGAATGCCTTCATGACCTGGCGACGCTGCGCTACACTGATCGTTCCGGCCTGCACCGCCTGCTCGGCCTTATCCCGAAAACGGGACACAAGATTCTTGGGCTCGTACTCCACATACGTCAGGACATCCCATACCGAATCCCCCTCGATCTCACGCACAAAATCAATCCCCCCCTTACGATTGATACGAATACCCACTACATTCGTATCCCCCAGTAGGTTGTGCAAATCCCCCAGGGTTTCCTGATAGGCTCCCACCAGAAAGACCCCCACGTAATACTCTTCGCCTTCCTGCAGTTGATGCACCGGCAGGCAGTTGCGTACATCATGCACATCCGGAAATCGATCAATCTTGCCATCACTGTCACACGTGATATCCGCAAAGATGGCGCGACGGTCCGGCTCCTGATCTAACCGGTGTATCGGCATAACTGGAAAAATCTGATCAATCGCCCAAGCATCCGGCAGGCTCTGGAATACCGACATGTTGGCATAGTAAATATCGTGCAGTCCCTCATCCAGTCCCTGCAAGGCCCGTGGCACACGCTTTAGCCCGCTCGTCGAGCGCGCAATCTGCTGAATGATCGCAATGAAAATGTTGTCGGCCAATGCGCGCTGCCGCAGCGTGATGCCGCCCAGCTTGAACTGCTCCCGCAGCTCTTCACGGTAATAGATGGCATCATTGTAGCACTCCTGCATGTTCTTCAGCGTAAGCGTCTTGTGGACGTGCCACAGGTTAGCCAGCATCTCCGGACTGTCTGCCGGCAGCTCGCACGGTATCGGGCCGGCCTCAAACCGGTTTGTATCCAGAACATCAAAGAGCAACACCGAGGCATAGGCCACCGTTGCACGGCCACTCTCCGTAATCAGGGTCGGATGTGCAACCGCCTGTTCATTCAATACCTCAACGATAACCTCGACCACATCCGTGCAATACTCATCCAGGTTGTAGTTGCGCGAGTGCACAAAATTCGTCTGGCTACCATCATAGTCCACAGCCAAGCCACCGCCCAGATCCAGATACCCCATCGGAGCGCCTTCCCGGACCAATCCGGCATAAAACCGCACCGTCTCCCGTACCGCCGAACGAATGTCACGAATATTGGGAATCTGACTACCAAGATGATAGTGCAATAACTGCAGGCAATCTAACCGTTCCGCCCGACGTAGCGCATCCACCACATCCACCAACTGATTCGTGGTAAGCCCGAACATCGAAGCCTCCCCGCCACTATCCTGCCAGTGACCGCTCGCCCGGCTCGATAACTTCAGCCGCACCCCGAGCAATGGATCCACGCCCAGCACCGCACTGCGGGATAAGATCAGATCAAGCTCGGGCACCGTTTCCACCACAAAAAAGCACTTATAGCCCATCTGTACCGCATACAGGCCCAGATCCACAAATTCCGCATCCTTGTAGCCGTTGCAGACAATCAGGCTGTCCGGCGACGGGATCATCGAAAGCGCAACCATGAGTTCCGCCTTGCTCCCCGCCTCCAACCCATGGTCATGCCGTGCCCCGAAGCGCGTCACCTCCTCTATTACCTGCGCCTGCTGGTTGACCTTGATCGGAAAGACACCCTGATAGCGCCCCTTGTACCCGAAACTCTGCATTGCCCGGTCAAACCGCTCATGCAACAAGCTGATCTGGCTATCCAGCAGATTCTCGATCCGCAGCAACACTGGCAGCCCCATACCGCGCTCCCGTATGCCCGAGATCACATCCATCAGACTCACCGAAACTTGCTTGCCCGGCGTCCCCGCACAAACGACAACCTCCCCTTTACTATTTAGGTTGAAATATCCCGCCCCCCAGTCACGAACCCCATACAGTTCCTCTGACTTCTTGACACTCCAGCGTTCCAGCACATCTTGTTTTGCCAACGTATCATCCTCCCTGCCTTCCAATACCCCATTGCGCCAAGCAACCAAAACACCCAAAGCCTAGCAAGCCCCCCTGCCACGTTCAAACAAATCATGCACGCCGCAACACAATCTTATCCTCCCCCATCCGCGGGTCGGCCCTGCCATCCGTGGTACCTCATCTTACTTGCTACACACTCTGCACCATGTGCGTCTGGCTGTCGCAAACAAGAAGTACATGTGCAGAATAAGCGTTGACAGTAGCCAAGGGCTGTTTTCCAATAGAAACGGGACGATCATGCCGAAGAGCAAGCCTGAACACGACGCAAGAAAAGGAATCCGCATTGAAGGATCACCATAAGCCCGCACGCAAATGCCATGGGTGCCCCATGAATATGGGAGACGCTTGCTGGGTGTTCCAGTACCCGCGCGGACAGTGGCGTCATGGCAAGACCTGCCGCCGACGCTCGGACGAACAAGTCCTGGCGGCTTTTGAGCTGTGGTGCAAACAACCGTCCATAAAAAGCCGCCGACGCTTGCGCCAGGAGGAGCATCGCAGGCGGCCAACCCAACGGGGAGGGGAAGGTGCCGGCTGGCTCCGCGAAAGGGGATTGCTGTGAAGGCACATGTCCCTGCCCTGGTGGCAGAAGAGCGGGCGATCCTGCTGCAAGTCATTACCCCGCACCAGACGGTCGCACAGGCCGCCGATTCGCTCGCGGAACTTGCCCGACTCGCGGATACGGCCGGCGTGGCCGTTGTCGGTGAAATCACCCAGCGCCGCCAACGCCCCACCCCACAATTTCTCGTTGGTTCCGGCAAACTGCAGGATGTGCAATTAGCCTGTCGGCAAGCCGAGGCTGATCTGATCATCGTCGACAATACCCTCTCTCCCAAACAGGTGAACAATCTGGATCTGTCCCTTGGTATTCGCGTCATTGACCGGACCGAGCTTATCCTGCAAATCTTTGCCCGACGAGCATCCTCCGCCACGGCACAGGCACAAGTCGAGCTGGCACAGCTAGAGTATCTCGTTTCGCGCATTCCGGTCTCGCGCAAGCAACAACGATTCCAAGGCGGCATTGGCATGCGGGGACCGGGCGAAAGCCCCTTACAGTTGCGTAATGCCCCGATGCGCCGACGGATCAAGGAACTCAAAAAGATCCTCGGTCGGCTGCAACAACAACGCCAACGAACCCGTGAACGCCGCCCCTGGCCTCTCGTGAGCCTGGTCGGCTATACGAATGCAGGCAAAAGCACGCTCCTGAATGCATTATGCCGGTCTGATGCATATGTGGATGATCGGCTGTTTGCAACGCTTGATGTCAAGACACGCCACATCTTCCTCGCTGAAAATCGCCGTGCCCTACTCAGCGATACCGTGGGTTTTATCCGCCATCTGCCGCACAATCTGGTAGCATCGTTCCGATCTACACTTGATGTTGCGGTAGAATCGCATATGCTGGTGCTCGTGCTCGATGCCAGTGATCCCCGCATGCAGGAGCAGGAAACGATTGTCCGACGTACCCTGCACGATATCGGCGCAGACAACGTTCCCGTCCTTCGGGTGTATAACAAAATAGATCGATTGACGGAGCCAGAACGGAGAACCTTGCAAAACACGGAAATCCCTGCCATAAGCATTAGTGCCCGGACGGGAGCAGGCCTGGCACGCCTCAAAACACACTTGCGCGAACAGTTAGAGGATGCCGGCGCCTATCTGGCTCCTGCACCGCGGACACCGGAGCCCTGGGAAGGGTCACCGAACAGCGAATCATGAGGAGAAGAACGCCATGCTACGGTTTGTTTCGACACCGATCGGCAATCTCGAGGATATGACACCGCGCGCCATTCGCACGTTGCAAGAGGCCGATGTGGTCGCCTGCGAGGATACGCGGAGAACCCGCAAACTCTTGACGCATTTCAACATTCCGCATCCGCCCGAACTGGTTTCCTACCGGGATCCCCATGAAGCCCGCACCGCACAATACCTGATGCAAAAACTGGAAGCAGGGTTACAGGTTGCTGTTTGCTCCGACGGCGGCGCTCCCGGTATCAGTGACCCCGGATACCGCATCGCCCGTCTAGCGGCACAGAACGACCATCCGATGGAAGCAATTCCCGGTGCTAGTGCAATCATCGCCGCCCTACAGGTGTCCGGTTTGCCGGCAGCGCGCTTTCTTTTCAAAGGGTTTCCTCCCCGCAAAGCCGGGGCTATGGCACGTTTTTTCCGGGAAGAGAGTGAGGCTGTACATACGCTCGTCCTATTTGAATCACCCTATCGGATTGGCAAATGCCTGGCGGCGGCCTATGCCGAACTAGGCAACCGGGAAGCCGCCGTGTGCCTCGAGCTGACTAAGCTGCATGAGCGGGTGCACCGCGGCGGACTCGGCGAACTGGTACCCCTGTTTGCAGAGAGAAACGTCAAAGGCGAGGCAACCATTGTGATTGCCGGAAACCACCCACAGTTTACCCGCGATGAGAATGTACCTGCGGATAATGGTGTCACAAAGGAGGACCCCTGATGCGTGTACCCATGATACGAGGAAAAGCGCGCGTATGGGTGTGGCTGGGCGTTAGTGGGATTGCTGTTCTGGCGCTGCTGGCTGGAACGGGGCGACCGAAGGTTGCCCCGCCGCCCCAGAATGCCTACCAAGGCAGCCAAATCCAGGTTAAACGGCCATCCGATGCCGCTACTATCCGGCGTGCCCGTATTATGGCGGGCGGCATGGCATTACAGGCGGAAGGCACCCAAACCGAGCAGGACGAAGCGCTGCTCGGTTTGCGTCGATCCCTACAGCAGCCGGATGCTGGCAGCGGCATCACACCGCTACCACCACCGCCCATGCCCACACCCGATCGAGCAAGCCGGCCCAATGGCCTGTTTCCAGACATGGAACCAGCTACCGAACCATCCGGCTGGGGCTGGCTTGCGGATGAAGTACTGCAACCGCCGGCACAGAGCCAGGAACGCATACCCGACGACGACCAATGGGATGCCACAACCCCAGGTGGGTTCTGGCCCACTACCGGAGAAGATCGCCCCAACCGCTGGTTCGATGACTAATCCCACGTTCTGGCTCCCCGCGAGATGTCCAACACCAAGAACAACGAAAAGCTTTCCTTGCATCAGACAGTTGACACGAATCCACTTATTGCGCATAGTTAAGGTTTTCCACTAGCCAGAGGACCAAAAAAGACAAGGGAATGCGAGTATGCGCAGGATCAAGACAACATCTGATGATTCTTCCTTGAGCTTGAATCGATCCCGCCGGGAGCGCATCCAACTCACCATTGCCTCTGCCATCATCATCGTCTTATCCTTGTACCGGCTTCTGATTGAAATTCGCCCCAGTGTTGACTCCTTTTTTGCCGCATACACAGAATTTCCGGTTGCCGTGTTCATGCTGAACGGTGTCTTTTTGTGGCTGTTGCTGCTGTTGTGGATTGCCTATCGCCGCTGGCGGGAATCGATTCTTGCCGAACAGGATTTGGAGAAGGTCCTGATGAGCATCAGTCCCGACTCGCTGATCGTCATCAATCGTGACCGCGAAATCACGATGTGCTCCGGGCAGGTAGAAGCCATGTTCGGCTTGCGCGAAAAAGATCTGATCGGACAAAAAACAGATCTTTTATATTATGATCGGCGGATACACGGACAAAAGGGCGAAATTGCATCCCGGCTGGAACAATTCGGGTTCCATGTGGGGTATGCAACGGGCAAACGCCGCAATGGATCGACATTTCCGCTGGAAGTCATCACCGGTACGATTCGATACCAGCAGGGTGCCGTTATTCTGATGCGCGATATCACCGAACGATGCCGTATGGAGGAAGCCTTACGGCAAAGCGAAATGCGCTTTGAACAGTTTATGCGCCATTTTCCCGGTTTTGCCTTTATCAAGGACGCTGACGGACATCGCATCTATCTCAATGAGGCCCATACCCGCGAGCGTGGATGGGACATTGAAGCCTGCCTGGGGCAAACCGACAAGGAACTATACCGGCAGGATCTTGCGCAGCAGTATCGTGAAACCGACGCTACGGTGCTGGCGCAGAACCGGGTTGTCCGCTATGTGACGCGAAGCATCGAGCCTGATGGGCACGAAAAAGCCCTGCTCACCGTAAAGTTTCCCCTGCCCGCCGTGAATGGCGACACCGATGGCACCATGATTGCGGGACTTTCTCTGGATATATCGGAACAGGAAGCCGCCGAACGTGAAAAAGACAAAATGGAACGGCAGATGCTGCAAGCGCAGAAACTGGAAAGTCTAGGCATGATGGCTGGTGGGATTGCCCACGATTTCAACAACCTGCTGATGGGCATGCTCGGCCATGCCGACCTTGCATTACAAAAAATCCCGGAGCAAAACGAGGAACATAAACTGATTGACGCGGTGATCCGCTCCTGCCATCGCGCAACCGAATTAGCAAACCAGCTTCTGGCCTATTCGGGGCATGGACGTGTTGCGCTCGAAATCGTGAATCTGTCGGATGTGGTTTCTGAGTTGAGCGGCCTTCTCAAGGTCTCCGTTTCCAAGAAGGCTGTTTTGTACTTTGATCTGTCCGAGAAAACACTCCCCATCGAAGGGGATGTCACGCAAATCCGGCAAGTGATCATGAACTTGATTGTAAATGCTTCCGATGCGCTGGAGGGGCGCCCGGGCACGATTTCCATCCAAACAGGGAGTACGACATGGGATGAATCCGGAAAGGAAGCGCAAGGACGTTTGCCAGGGCAGCGCGAGCTGCCACCGGGTGAATACGCGTTTGTGCGTATCTCAGATACCGGTATCGGCATGCCCGTCGAAACCCGCGAAAAGATTTTTGACCCCTTTTTCACAACCAAAAAGACGGGCCATGGGCTAGGGTTGGCTGCTGTGCTGGGCATTGTCCGCAGCCATGGTGGTGCCATCGAAATTGATAGCAAGGAAGGCAAAGGTTCTAGCTTCACGGTGTACGTGCCGACAACCGACAAGGATATCCCCGCAAAACCAAAAGCACTGGAAGCCGATTCCAACTGGATGGGATCCGGGACCATTCTGCTGGCAGATGACGAGGAAATGGTCCGGAGCGTGGCAAGCATGATGCTGGAGACGCTCGGTTTCTCCGTGGTAAGCGTCGGAAATGGACGCGAAGCTGTAAAGGCCATCGAGCAGCAATTGGAAGTGTTTCGGGCCGTCATACTCGACCTCACCATGCCGGAACTCGATGGTGTCGATGCGTGTCACCTGATCCGCGCACGGAACAAAAACATTCCCATTATCTTATCCAGTGGATACAACCAGAAAGAAGAACTAGAGCTGCCCGCATCGGGAAAAGACACCTATTTTCTCAAAAAGCCCTATCGTCTTGATCGGTTACGGACCTTATTGAGGGAGGCTTTGCATGACAACGAGAATGCGTCCCCTAGCGGCGAACAGGATGCGTAAAGCACGCCTAGGGCTACAGATGAGTCTGTGTGTGTTCCTGCCTTTGGCAAGCCTCGGGCAGGGTGAGGTGGTGTTCCCTGCTGCCCACAGATCCGGGGGTATGCCGTTGTTTTCGGCGCTGCAGCGTCGCCACAGCACACAGGTTTTTGCAGCACGGAAGATTCCCTGGGACATCGTCGGCAATCTGCTCTGGGCTGGATATGGTATAACGCGCCGGCAAACAGGCATACGTACAGCGCCTGCTTACAAGCGTGCCCATGAGGTCGAGGTCTATCTTTTGGCAGAGGCTGGGGTATGGCGATATGATGCCGAGGCACATCGTCTCGAACCAATACAACCCGGGGACTACCGGGCTTTGGCCGGCAAGGAGCCCCATGTGCAAAAAGCCCCGCTCAGCCTTTTATACGTGGCAGATCCAACCGTACTACCCGCAAGGGGAACGTCCCTGACCGAAACGGATAAGCGCAGGCTCTCGGCTCTACACGTAGGCCACATCACCCAGAACATACAACTGTTCTGTGCATCGGAAGGGCTGGGTATTGCAAACAATGCCGTTCTCGATACGAAGCAAGCCATTGTGTCGCTGGACTTGCCAGCCTACAAATGGGCCGTCGCGGCCCAAACAATCGGGTACCCCGGACCTTAGCCAAGGTGCGGCTGAATCTTGGCCATCAAGTCGTTTTTCGAGAGCGCACCGACCATTTGTTCCTTTACGTCACCCCCTTGCAGGATCAGCAGCGTAGGTATCGAACGCACACCGAATTGCTGGGCAATCTGCGCGTTCTTGTCCACATCTACCTTCGCAATCTTCAGCTTTTCGCCAAGCTCGCCGGCAATCTCATCAAGAACTGGCGCAATCGCGCGGCAGGGGCCGCACCACTCAGCCCAGAAATCCACGAGAACCGGCGTTGTGCTTTGCACAACCTCGCTGTCCCAATTCCCTGCTTCAATTTGTACAATGTTCTCGGCAGCCATATCTCATCCTTATGGTTATGGGGTTTTGTGTCCTTTATGGTTCGATTCGTCCCGGCCACGGCAATTTTTCTTCAGCCGTAGGTCGGTCGGCAAGGTCTGGCTCAAATGCTTGTGTTGCTAGCACATAATTGAGCACCGCTGCAACGAGCAGGGCCGCAATCGCCACGAGAGAAAATATCACATGTGGTTCCGGTTCGGCAGGGGCGGCCGGCACCGGCGGCATAAACATGGGAGACGCTGCTGGAGCCCCCTGACTGCCTGCCGCCACGGCAGGACGCTTGACTTTCAGGGTCTGCTTCTGCGATTCCGGTTTTGCCTCCGCTTCGCTGCCTGGCGTCTCTGCTGCGGCCTGCTGCCCCGTCTCTGACTTTACCGCAGAACCCGCTGTTCCTCCGCCTGCCGGCTTGCGCTTTATCTTGATGGTTCCGGGCTCGGCGGCCGATTCACCACTCAGCACAGATTCCAGCGAAATACGCGACGTCTGCCGCTTAGGGTCGGCCGCGGCCGCCTGCATCTTGCCGTCGTCCGCTGTCTTTTCATCTTTGGCCTTCGCTGATGCTGAGCGCGGGGCAATCTTAATGGTCTTGATTGCCCCTGTGGTAGATTTTTCGGTGGCAGATGGAAGCGTGATGCGCGAGGTTGCTTTCTTCGTTGAAGCTTCCGGTCCCGCTTCGGCCTCTTTGCCTCCACCTTGTATGGGCTTCGGCTTTTTCATCGTAGGTGCACTCGATCCGACAGGACGCAATACCGGACGTTTGGGCGCCGTCGACTCCGTGTCTCCCGCTTGCTTCCCGCCTGTCGCTGCCGTCGTTTCTTCCGCTGCTGCTGGTTTTGCTTCTGCCTTGCCAGTATCTGTGGCTGCTTCGGCGGCTGCAGCAGGCTTTGGTGCTGACGGCTTTTCCGCTTCCTTGCTCCCGCTGGCGGCTGCTTCACTCCGTACAGCAGGTTTGGGGGCGGCCGATGGTTTCGGTGTTGCAGGTGACGCTTCGCCCTTGCCCTCCGTCGCTTCGGGTGCACGCGCGGCAGGC
>CAZRCN010000038.1:0-18364 GCA_964598575.1 uncultured Victivallales bacterium
TTTCGACGTCAAATATACGCTGATATTTTTGATTTTTTTACTGCGGAAACTCCTGAAATGCATGTGTAATAGCGGATTCGTGTAATGTCAGAGAAATTATGGCAGTAATAAAAACGGTGGCATGTAAGGGATACGTATACAGAACGAATGGTACACAAGGATATTTGGTGCAGCCCCAGCCGGACATTTGTCCGGTGCACCCGGGCGGCGATTGGCATTGCCAATCGTCGCCCTTTTTTTGTGCATGCCTGCTTGGGCTACAAAATTGTCGTGCCTGCTTGGGCGAATCAAACAAATATGTCACATTACATGGGAGCCATGGGGAAGACCTGCATGCGGGAGACCATGGTCATAGTATGGCAACAATCCGATGATGGCGCGGTATGCGGCGCATATGACGGTACCAGGGGGGCGTTGGATGCGGCAAACGTGATGCTTTGAGGATTTGGCACGCATATTGCTGTAAATGCACGTGATGTTTCAAACATGGTGGAGAGTACCGGTCGTCATGCATATGACGACCAGAGAGAAAGGACAAGAAGGCGATGATGAAAGAGCATGAGTTGGTTGAGATCTATGGTGAGAACGTATTCAGTCCGAAAATGATGCGCAATTACCTGTCTGAGAATGCGTATGCATCCTTGATGAAAACGATATCGGAGGGCAGTGCGCTGGATGCGAGCATTGCGGATGAGGTAGCGGATGCGATGAAGACGTGGGCCTTGGAGCATGGTGCCACGCATTTCACGCATTGGTTCCAACCGCTGACCGGGGCAACGGCCGAGAAGCACGACTCGTTCTTGACGCCTGATACCGAGGGCGGGGTACTTCTGAAATTCTCTGGCAAGGAGCTGATCCAAGGGGAACCGGATGCCTCGAGTTTTCCATCGGGGGGACTGCGGGCAACATTTGAGGCTCGGGGCTACACGGGCTGGGATCCAACGAGTCCGGCATTCATCAAGGAAGGCCCGGATGTTGCAACGCTATGCATCCCGACCGTGTTCTGTGGTTATCATGGGGAAGCACTGGATAAAAAGACCCCCCTGCTGCGCTCCATGGATGCCTTGAGCAAGCAAGTGTGCCGTTTGGGAAAATATTTCGGCATAGAAGAGCCGGGCAAGCGTGCCTGGGCAACCCTGGGACCAGAGCAGGAATATTTCCTGGTAGACCAGGAATACTATGCGGCGAGGCTGGATCTGGCACAGACGGGGCGTACGCTGTTTGGCAAGGCACCTGCCAAGCACCAGCAGATGGAAGACCATTATTTTGGTGCCATCAAGACACGTGTGATTGGGTTCATGGCGGAATTGGATCGCGAGCTCTGGCGTCTGGGTATACCAGCGCGCACACGTCATAACGAGGTATGTCCGGCACAGTTTGAAATTGCGCCCATGTTCGAGAACCTGAATCTGGCTGTCGATCATAACATGGTGATGATGGAAACCTTGCGTGTCGTGGCAGAGGAGCATGGATTTGTCTGTTTGCTGCATGAAAAACCCTTTGCGGGCGTAAACGGCTCCGGCAAGCATAACAACTGGTCGGTTTGTGGTCCGGACGGCAAGAACTGGCTGACGCCAGGGGATAACCCGCACGAGAATGCCAAGTTCCTGACCATGATTGTTGCGTTGATGAAGGCGGTGGATACGCACGCGGATCTGTTGCGTGCATCGGTGGCATCGGCCGGGAATGATCATCGGTTGGGCGCCAACGAGGCACCCCCAGCCATTTTGTCGATCTTTCTCGGCGAGCAGTTGTCGGATGTGATTGAGCAGCTTGAGGCTGGAACAGCCGATCATTGCAAGGCGGGCGGTGAAATCAAGGTAGGGGTCAGCAGTCTGCCGACCTTGCCGCGGGATGCGACAGATCGTAACCGTACGTCACCTTTCGCCTTTACGGGGAATAAGTTTGAGTTCCGGGCGGTTGGCTCGAATCAGAGCTGTGCCGGGCCGAATGTGGTACTAAACACGATTGTGACGGAGGCGCTGGACGAAATCTGCACGCAACTGGACGAAGCGATTGCGGCAGGAACCGATTTCAATAGTGCCTTGCAGGCTTTGTTGCAGAGCATGATTAAAAAGCACAAGCGCATCTTGTACAATGGTGATAATTATACGGATGAGTGGGTACAGGAGGCCGAAAAGCGCGGCTTGCCGAATTTCCGCAAAACGCCGGAGGCCCTGGAGGCGATTATCAGCGCGAAGGCCATCAAGTTGTTTGGTACGTACAATGTGCTGACGGAAGCGGAGTTGCAGTCGCGCTATGCGATCTACAAGGGTGCGCATGAAGAGGCGATCACGATTGAGGCTGGCTGTGCCGTCACAATCGCGCAAACCCAGATCCTGCCGGCAGCCATTACGTATCAGTCGGATCTAGCGGATACGATCCAGTCGCTTAAAGCGGTTGGGGCAGAGACGAAGGATCTGTCGGCCCTGCTTGGCGATGTGCAAAAGGAAACGTCGGCATTGATGGCTGCCATCAAGGTGTTGGCTGCCTGCGAGGAAGGCAAGCCGCTGGATACGCTCGCAAAGCTCGAGACCTTGCGCACGGCAGCCGATGCGTTGGAGGGGATGTTGCCGGACGATCTGTGGCCGCTGCCATCCTATGCAGAGATGCTGTTCTTATACTAAACCAAGCCCACCATGGGGCCGTCCTTTCCTTCGGGGAGGGGCGGCTTTTTTTTATGGTTGCTGCGGGCGTGCGGCGAGGTTGCGTTGGTAGATCCGGACCGATGGATTGGTGTAGATGAGATCGGCGTTTGGTGGCACCTGCTTGTCGGTGCAGATGATATATTCGCGCAGTGGGTCTCCGTACCAGGCAACCTGCAGCCCTTGTATCCGGATGCCTTGGCGAAGCCATGCGCTCCATTCGGAGAACGTTTTGCCTGAAATGGGAAGCAAGCGAGGCGGAGAGGCAATGGCTGCAAGGGAGAGTGTTGGGTTGTCGGCTGTCGATATGGTAAAGCGCGGGCAACCGGAAACATAGGCTTGGATGCGGGTACGGATGGGGTCCGGGGCTTGTATCTGGTAGGGGCCGGCAGGATCATGTTGTTGCAGGAACATGGCTGCGTTCTTGATCTCTTGCGGGGTAGCAAGGCGCGAGTGGTGGAGGATAATCGCCAGGGGTACGAGAGCGGTCAGGATGAAGGTAATCCCAATCAGGGCGAATGATTTTCTGGGGGGTGTGTTGTTCCAAACCCGATAGGCGGCATGCGTGGCAAGCAGGCAGATGGCCGGTAGGGCAATCAGGGCGCCATACATATGCGGGTCGAAGGCAAGGGGGAGAGAGACGAGGAACAAGCGCTGGAGATAGGCGGTTGCCTGTGAGCTTGTGTGCGTGGGTGGCCAGATCCAGGCAATGGTGGCAAGCGGCAGAAACCAACTGAAGCGGGAGATGCCGGTCCATACGCATTTGGCAACAACCCCTTGCAGGGTTGCGCCTCCGATGGGGGTAGACATCAAGACGACAAGGACGGCAAAGGGAATGAGGAGCATGATCCGCAGCCAGGGGGCCTTCGGCAGTGGCACTGCGCACAGGCGCGTGGCAAGGAGCAGGGGGATGGCCACGAGGGCAACTTTGTGGGAGGTAAGCAAGAGCATGGCGGCCAGCAGGAATAGCCCGCTATGTGCAAATAGGGTCCAGATCCGGTTCGCCTGTTGCTGCGAGGCACGGGGTTGCGTGTATTGCGGCGCAAGGGCATATAGGCATACGGGCAGCAGGGCCAGGAAGAGGCCGCGTCCGGTTGCCCAGTGCGTGAAGCGGACGAAGACCGGCGATGCCACATAGAGCAAGGCGGCCCAATGGTGGATTCCGGGCGGGGCAAAGCGGCGAAAGGCAAGGGTTGCGGTAGTAAAGCCCAGTATCACGTTCATAACAGACAGGATGCGGAATCCGCCGTCTACGCCGAAATCTCCGATGATCTGGATAGAGGCCAGGAGAACGGGCTGTAGCGGGGGATAGGCCCGTGGGCCAAAGCCCAACAGGGAGATGGGATGCACGAGCCACGGAATGGATTGCTCCATCCGGATTGCGGTTGCCAGATCTTGCCACTTATAGGTGTCGATGCCCGTCAGGTTGGTCCAGGGGAACAGCAGAACGAGCAGGAACAACAGGCTTATCCCGATCCGTATCGGAGGAAGCGAAGGCCAGCCCGGCCGGACATGCCGGAAGGCGAAACATAGGACCGCAACAAGGAGTAGGGCTCCATGCGCCATAAGTAGGGAGGGTCGCGTGATGGGTAGGTTGCTGATGTGAAGCAGCAGCGCAACAACCAGCGGACAGGCAGGTGCCAGGAGAGCGGCTAAGAGGATGCGCATTTGTGAAGTATACGAGCAGCATAGGGCCAGAAGCAGAGGAGGAAAGCCAAGAAGGATAAAGACAAGGAGTACATTCCACACGATCAGCATATCAGAGTCCACCCACCGATGGAGGTGGTTCCACATAGACGGCTGTGATGACCGTGTCTGCCAGCATGTCTAGCGTCACCGTCTGATCACTGGTCAATATGCCATTGTTTAGTTCCCAGTGGCTGAAGTTCAAGCCGTTGCTGGTGGCGGGCGCGGTAATGACGACGGATTCGTACTGATCGTAGATGCGCTGGATGATGGTTGTTCCTATCGTGTCGCCATTATTGTCGGGTGTGACGAAGAGTAGCTGCGTGCCAATCTCGCCATCCGGCCCTTCGGAACGGACGGTTAGTTGTAGATCCTCCTGAGGAACGGGGTCGCCGTAGACGGCGGTCATGGTTGTGTCGCTGTACATGGTGATGTTGGCAACCGGGTTGGTCGTGAGAGGATTGCCATTAAACAGCCAGTGCAGGAATGGCTGCCCGTCGATATCTTCCGGTGCGCTGAGGGCGACATTCTGGTCCTGTTCGTAGATGCGCTGGAATTCGGTTGTACCCGTTGTTTCAGCATTCAGGTCTTCCGGTGCAACGGTAATGGTGACACCACTGTCCGGGTTCTGCGAGTTGACGGTCAGCGTGACATCCTCCACGACAGGTCCGTAGACGGCTGTCATGCGCGTATCCGTGAGCATCTCTAGTGTGACGTCGCGGTCAGTCGAGAATTGCTCACCGTCACGCTCCCAGTATAAAAAAGCATGATTATTGGTGCCGGCAAATTCGGGGGCGCTCAGGGTTGTGGTCTCCCCGTAGTCATAGATGCGGACAAAGACGGTATTGCCGTCGGTGTCACCGCTGATATCTGGTTCGGACACCTCGATCGGGACGGTGCTGTTGGGGTTGCGGGAATCGACCGTGAGGACGCGCTGCTGCGGCTCAACGGGCGGGCCGTACACTGCGATCAATTCGTGGTCCTGGGACATAAGCACGTCGGTTGTGAGATTGGTTGTTAACGGGTCCCCATTGAGAATCCATTGCCGGAACGAGTTGGTTCCTGCGGTTGCCGGGGCGCTGACCGTGACGCTTTCCCCATCATCATAGATACGTTGGAAGGCGGTACTCCCATTGCCAAGATTGGTAACGTCATGGGGCGATACGGCAATGGGTACATCGCTATCGGGGTTGACGGAACGCACAACAAGGGAACGGCGGGGTGGTGGGGGGTCCCCATACACGGCGGTGAGTTCCTGGTCGCTCAGCATCTCTATGGCGATCTGGTTATCGAGAGAGAAAGGCACACCATTGAGAAGCCACTGCACAAAGGGCGCATTGTTGGGGGCAGTTGCAGGGGCTGTGAGGGTTACCAGGGTTCCCTGGTTATAGGTGCGCGTGAAGGTCGTATCTCCATCCGTGCGGCTTTGGACGTCCGGTGTGGATACGGCAATGGTGACGTCTTCATCAGGATTCTGCGAACGTACGGTCAGGTTAACGGTAGGCGGAGGCTCGTAGATGGCGGTCATGGTCGTATCTTCAAACAGGGTGACATTGACGGTGGTGTTGGTGGTGACAGGAACACCGTTGCGTTCCCACCGTGAAAAGACTTCCCGTCCGTTGGGTGCGAGCGGGGTCGTCGTCAGGGTGACGGTTTCCCCATCCAGATACTCACGCTGGAAGGTTGTGGCACCGTCCTGGTCACCATGCAGGTCTGGATCGCTAACGGTTACATTGACACCGCTGCCGGGATTTTCGGAGTCGACCGTTAATGTGCGGATGGGAGGCAGATCCTCATATACGGCGGTCAGGTTTACGGCATCAATCATGGATACGGTTTCGGAAAGATTGGTGGAAAAGAGAATGCCATTGTAGAGCCAGTGCAGAAAGCGGTTTCCGTTGGGTGCTTGGCCGGGAGCCGTTACGGTCACGTCCGATCCGAATGGATATGCGCGGTCGAACGCGGTTTGGCCATTGCTCTGGCCATTGATGTCGGGCTGGGAGATGGTGATGGGTACATTGCTATCGGGATTGATGGATTCGACCGAAAGGATCTGGTTGGTTGGGGTCAATGGGGTGCCGTAGATGGCCGTCACAGTATGATCCTGCAGCATGTTGACTTGGATGGTGGCATTCGTGGAAAATGGCACCCCGTCCAGTAACCACTGCTGGAGGAAGATCGTGCTGCCGGAAAAAGCCGGATTGCGGGCGGTCAGGGTGACGAGTTCGCCCTCGTTATAGAGCCGGGAGAAGCTCGTTGCACCATTGGCATCTCCGTTCACGTCCTGTGGGGAAACGGTGACCACGACCAGACTATCGGGGTCCCGGGACTCGACGTTCAGGGTATACTGGTTGGGCGGAACCGGTTCCTCATAGACCGCTGTGACGGTGCGATTTCCGTCCATGATGATCGATATATCGCGATCACTGGAAAAAGGGCTGCCGTCGACGTCCCAGCGTACAAATACATTGCCGTCGGGTGCTGTTGGAGGTGCCTCCAGCGTTGTTTCCGTGTTTTCGAGATAGGCCCGGTTGAAGGCGGTTGTGCCATCGGTTGCGTTGTTGATGTCTGGCGTGGTCACAGTAATGGGCACATCCTGGTCCGGGTTTTCGGACAAAACGGAAAGCTGATAGATCGTAGGCGGGGGATCCGGCTGGCGGTATACGGCGGTCAATTCGGAATCGGCCAGCATGGTGATGGATGCGGTTGTATTGGTTGTCAGTGGTGATCCATTCAGGAGCCAGCGCCGGAAGGTATTGCCATTGGGTGCTGTCGGTGGTGCGACTACGGTGGTTTGGGTGCCCTCGAGGTAGGTTCTCTCAAAACGGGTGTCCCCGTTGGTCAATCCAGCGGTATCCGGTGTTGATACATCGATGGCTACCCCGCTGTCAGGGCGATCCGAGCTGACGGTCAGGGTAATATCCGGCGGTGGCGATTCATAGCGGGCCGTCAGGATGATATCCGTGATCATATCCACATGGATGGTTTGGTTGGTCGAGACCAAAGCCCCATCGCGAAACCAGCCGGCAAAGGTATTCCCTTCTGCAACCAGGGGTGCGGTTGCGGATACGGTTGTGTTGAAGTCATACAGGCGGGATAGGGATGTGCTGCCATCCTGGAGACCATTGTTATCGGGCAGGGAAATGGCGATGGGCACATCCTGGTCCGGGTTGAAAGAGTTGATTGTCAAATTTCTTTCATCCGTCTGGATACCTTGTCCGTATTCCGCGGTCAAGGCCGTATCCTGGAAGAGGGTGACGGTGACAGAGGGATCAGATGAAAACGGTTGGCCATTGCGCAGCCAGCGCTGGAAAGGTTCGCCATTGGCGGAAGGTGGGGCGGTCACGGTTACCGCCTGCCCATCGTCATAGATGCGGGAGAACGCCGTGCTCCCATTGCGATCCCCGTTGTTATCGTTTTCGCTGACAAGCATCGGCACATCTGCGAAGGGGGTAGAAGAAACCTGTAGCACATGTTGCGGTGGTGGATTCGGGGCCAGGTATACAGCGGTCAGGGAGAGATCCGACAGCATTTCCACTGTCAGCGTATTTGCGGGCGAAAAGGGCTGTCCGTTACGTGCCCAATACTGGAATACAGCATCCCCGATGCTGGGTGGGGTCGTAACCGTTACGCTTTGGCCGGGCGGATAGAAGCGCGTAAACGCGGTAGTGCCGTCCGTATATCCAAAGGCATCCGGGGCAGAAACCGAGATGGGTACGTCACGAGAGGGGGTTTGCGATAGGAGATCCAGGCGGAAGAGCGTCGGGGTCGGAGGTACGCCGGGACCGCCACCGGGACCGCCTTCCAGGTCCTCACCAGGGTCGCCCGGGGTGGATGGTGTGGGTTCGTCCGGTTCTTCGGTAGGCTCGTCACGCAGTAGGATGCCGGGGATATCCGGGTCGATCCCGGGATCGGGTTCTGGTTCCCTGTCTGCAACAAGAAGGTCTTCGGGGGCCTCTTCCGTTGTAGTCTGGGGTTGGTCGGTGGGGACATCGGCATCCGGATCGGGGGTTAGCCCAAAAGACTCCTGTTGCTGTCGTGGGATCTGGTTGGTTGTGTGGAAGCAGAAGAGAATGTTTACATGGGTGTCGGATTCGGGCATGTAGGTGGTGACGGGCCGGAAGCCGGTTGCGCTATCGCTGGCATGTGTGGGTACCAGCAGGGTGTTGTCGAGCGGGCGCAGGGGAGAGGTATAGGATCCACCGGCGAGGAGGCGCGCATCGGGCATATTATCGCGGGGGGGGTCATTTAGCCACTCATGGACGTTGCCGGTCAAGTCATAGATACCAAACCCATTCTCATTGGGTACGGTGCGCCCCGTGGGCAAACGATTGATGCCGTCGAAAAAGCCTACGGGCATCATGTCGGTACCGAGTCGCAACGAGGCATCCAGAACGCTGGCATCATTGGTCTGGAAATCGTTGCGTCCATAGCCGAATGTCGTATTGGTGCTTCCGTTCCAGGAGCCGGCCTTGACGAATTCATTAAAGGCGTTGGTAGGGGTGGATGCGGGGGCACCATAGAGCTTGAACATGGGGAGGCGAAAGCCTTGGAAGGCAAGCCATGCCTGTCGCTCCTGGAAGGAAAAAACACCATGGGCCCAGTTGGTTGCTGTGACGGGAGCCCAGTCCAAGGTATTGGTTCCTTCCCGGTAGGCGCGTTGGTTCAGGGGGCGTCCGGCCGACAGCGTCAGCCAGTTGCAGTATTTGACCGCCCCGTACCAGGAAATGCCCGTGGCGGGAAAATCAGCATGCAACGGGCGCCCCTCTTCATTGGTTACGAGCCGATAGCGGTCACCTGGCGCTTGGGCGGGATTGTATGCCATTCGGTCGGTGTCTATCTGGAACAGTTCATCTCGGCCGGGCTCCTGTTCCGGGTTGATCCAGACATTGCCGTCATCACCAAAGAACATATTGGCACCACGCGCATTGTTCGGATTCATCTGGGCATCGTTCAGGAAGCGAATCCACTGTCGATTGGTGAGCTCGAATTTTGCCATGTAGAAGTCATAATCGGGACCGGCATCGCCCGCTTCGGCGGTTACGAGGTTAAAGGAACTGAAGTTAAGGGATGCACGCTGCTGGTCCAGGGCCGTACTTGCCTGGACACGGGTTTCGGTTCCGCCGAGGCGAAAGTAGTTCCCGTTTCGTGCGGGGGCTGGCATGGACGCGGTATCCGGCGATGCATACCGGACGACCGGGGCGTGCTGGTAGATTTCGTAGCCGGGTGCCTGATAGATCAAATGGCCATCCGGTGTGGTTGCAAGATACGAGGCACCATCCACGCGAATCCGAATAAGGGAGGGATCTGCCCCCGCGCGCAAGGTGAAGGCAAACTCGATGTGATGATCATCAAGATAATGCGTCAGGGATATGCCGGGGTAGACTTGATCGAATGATCCAGCTTCTTGATACCCCGAAATACCTTGTTGGTCGTGGAAATCATGTCTTGCGCGGGAGAGGAACAAGCTTTCCGGGGGGGGCTGCGCGGCATCGGCGTCGAGAGCAGGTGCATTCGGGTTGGCCTGCACTAAGGTAAGGGTAACAGGTGCGTAGGTGGACTGCGGCGCGCCCTCTTCCGCCATGGAGGAGGTGATGGCCAGACATGCGAGCACGGCGGTCATCCGGAGGATGGCGGTGGGCCTGATCGTACCGGATCGGTATGTTCTCATGGATTTTCCTCCAAGGGCGGCTGAATCGTAATCACAACACGGGTAGGACTGATGGATGTTGTGAATCGCAAGGGTTGGGGCCATGCGTCCCGGTTGCGAATGTCCGGTCCATAGCCGGCACAAACAAGCGGGGTGTGCGTCGGGACCTGCGCGTGGCGCGCTACTGGTTCTGGTTGCTGGTTACGCGCTTGCCCAGATTCCGACTCGGTTTGCTGTTCCGGGAAAAGGATTTCCTCCTGGGACACCGGGGCGGGTTGCATGATCCGCTCTACGCCAGAGGTACTGACCAGAACCTTGGGCTCGATCGGTATGACCTGTTGGGCGACCAACCCAAAAAAGTGAAAGGCTAGCCAGCCGATCAGTGCCAGCAGCACGACCAGCAGGGTTACGATCCCAGCAGGTAGAAAAAAGCGATTGTGGGCGGTCATAATGGAAACTCCTACCTTCCATTATGGCTGAGGGCCTAGCGCGTGTCAATCCCTGGAAAGGGTGCCGTGGTGGTGAACCACGGGTGTGCGTTTCTCACTTGTAACTGACTGACAGGGAGTTGGAAAGAATATCCAATATCCAACACGGAATATCCAACCGAACAAGGGTCGGAAAGGGACAAATTCAGGCTGTTCCACTGTATTGTACTTGGATATTGGACATTCCTTGTTGGATATTGGACATTGAAGATCGAGGAGTGAGTCACATGCAAACCATGTAATAAAAATCACTTACATAAATACAACGCACTCCCGTGGGTGGTGAACTGGCGGGCTTCGTGCCAATAGTTGGTCCAGCGTTGCCGGGTGTCTGCCTGCCATCCTTCGGCTTTGCTTTTTCCCCGGGCGGTAGAAAAGGATTGCCCGATGCCCTCGGTTGCGGTGCGGGTTGTTGCGGAGACTGTGTCTACGGCCCCGGTGACGGTTCCAATCGTGATGCCCTTCAGGCCCTCTGCGATGCCGGCGGTATCGCCCTGAGCCGCGCTGGTAACGGTGTTGGCGGCGCTACGTCCTACATTGGCAATGCCCCCCAGAATGCCGCTGCCAGCTTTTTCGGCTGTGGAAAAAACGGTTTTTCCGGCCTCTACCCCGGCATCCGCAGCATCGCCCACGCGGTTTGCAATAAAGGCCCCAGGGCGCATCAGGAGATTCAAGAGGGCGGTGTCTTTTGCGATGACGGGCTTGTCGGGCGTGCCACCGATGTTCAGCCGCAACGAATTACCGGCGGTATCGAGGCGGGTCTGGACCAGGAGCATGTCGGGGGCTACAGAAGCATCCACGATCAGGTCGATACGATCCCCGCCAAGGGCGGTTGCCATGCCGGTGGGCAAGAGGCCGGAAAGCGTTCTGATATCAAAGCCAACGATGCGGAGTGCGGCATGCGCGGGCGGCACATTGGTGCCGAGGACACCGATGGCGGCCGAGATACCGGCAAACCCATTGGTGCGCCCCGGTTGCAGGATGGTCGTTGTCAGTAGAAACGCCCCTGGCAGATTGGTGGAGGTAGTAGCGCGTTGGGAATCGACCACAAGGTTGGTGAGTTGTAGATTCATGTTTGTGCATGCGAGCTGAATGGGTGGGTCGGTACTATAGTCCGAGAAGGAGATGACAGCATCCCGGATGAGCAGTCGATCCACCGTTATGCGCGGGGGTGGGGCAGCAGAGCCGGGCTCTTTGTCCGGTTCTTCGGGGACTGGTTCCTGTTCCGGCTTGGTGGGTTCGGCCCCCCCGAGCTGTTTGACATTGAGTTGGCCCGCCTGGTCTCGCACCAGATGCAGAGCGAGAGTATCGATGGTGGCATCCTGGATACGGATATGTTTCCGTACGAGGGCCGTGGTCGCCAGGTTCATCGAAAGGCCCTGTATCTGGAAAAAAGGTGGATGTTGTTGGAAGCCTGCGGGTTGTCCGATGGATATCGACTGCATACCGGCCTTGCCGCGCAAGAGACCGGCACGGAACCCTTGCAGGGATACGTCCACGGCCAACCGTTTGGCAGCAGCGGGTCCAACGATACGGTGGACAATGGGCGCCAGGCTGATGCGGACAATCACCAGTGCGATGATAAGCATACCGATAAGGATCAGACAGATATTTCGAATTCTATGTTTGCGCATATTTGTGTCCCCTCCGAGTCGCATGGTAGTCAGAGTCACGGTTTTTGCCATATTCGGGTTTGGTCTATATGACGGCCTCGCCTTTCACGTATGCTACGATAGCAGGAATCCGGCACATAACAAGCATATCGCGCCTATTGCAGGCACGGCCTATTGCGGGGTGTGAGTGCGTGCGTCTTTCTTCATGTAGGGGGTGGAGACGGTTGCGTTCGGGAAAGGATGCAGGCTATTGCGAAACGGTGGCGCAGGGGCAAAGCGGGAACGCATTTTGTCGGAGAGGTAGATCTGGAGTGGTTTCGCGTCCGGTATGATGAGGATATGTGCATCGGGGAACCGGGACAGGAGGGCCGTGGCTTTTTCGATGCCGCCGACAAATGCTGCGGTAGAGAGGACATCGGCTTCGGTTGCATTCTGACAGAGTACGGTGACACCGGCGGTACCGGTTGCGGGATATCCGGTGGTTGGATCGATGATATGGGCGTAGCGGATACCATCCAGTACGAAGAATCGCTCATAATGGCCGGATGTGGCAACGGCCTGTCCGCTTTCGAGCGAAAGGATCCCCACGGTTTGGCCGGGTTCGAACGGATGCTGCACGCCGATACGCCAGGGGCGGTCGGGGGTGGCTTGTCCGTGTACGCGTATTTCCCCGCCGAGGTTGATCAGGACGGATGTTTGCGGGTAGTGATGGGTGATGGCGTCATAAGCGAGATCGACGGCAAAGCCTTTGGCAATACCACCGGAATCATATGTGACGTCGGGGTGGTTGCGCCATGCACTGCCATTATCCACGATGATGTGATCGTGCCCCATGCGGCGCTGCGCAGCGGCAATGGCTTCGGGGGGTGGCACCGCTGTGGGGGTTGAGCCGCCACTGAAGCCCCAGAGCTGAATCAGGGGAAGCAGGGTCGGATCGAAGAGGCCATCCGTGCGGCGTGTCATCCGGGCACTACGTTTCAGCAGGGTTTCGGTTAGCGGGGCAAGGGGAATGGGTGATGTGCTTGCATTCAGCCGCGAGATGTCGCTTTCCGGTAGATACACGCTGGTATGTTCGTTGACGGCGGAAAACCGGGCGGCAACCAGCGCTTGTATGTCGGGCAATTGTTCCCTGGCATGCTCCGGGACACGGACGGATGCCAAGGTACCCATGACCGACCAGGTTTTTTCGGGCGGGGTTGATGGGTGCTCGTGAAGATGCTGGAACAGGATATGTGCCAGTGCGGCCACGATGAGCAGCAGTACGACTGCGCGCGCTACCTGTTGTTTTCGGTGAACGGACATGCTTATTCTTCTTTCGGCAAGGGAATACGTATCGGGGCATAGTCGGGCGCGGTGTTTGTCCATGCCCCGAAACCAGCACGGACCGCCTCGGCGTCTGGAAAGGCGTTTTGCAGGATCTGGAAAACCTTTTGCGCCAGCTCTTCCTGCGCATGAGCGGCCAGGAACCGGATGGTGTGTTCGAGAGTCAAGCGGTAGGCTTCGGGGATGGCGGAGGGCACATCCTGTTGGGCATTGTTGTGGAATGCTTCCAGCATAGCATCCAGTCGGTCAAAATCCGGTGTTAGCCATAGATCCCGGGTTTGCGGGTGCACGGACATGCTGCCATAGAACAGCAGATGCCGCAGGGATTGGGCAAACAGGCGTCGGCAGCGGATGGTGCCGCTCTGGTCGGGGTGGATAGAGGTACCAAGATAGGCCCATGCCGCGGCATGGGTGACGGGGTGTCGCCAGTCGAGCGGACCGAACTGATCGTCGAAGGTTGACAGGAAGTCCCCCGGCAGACCGAACGCCTTGGCGACCGGCTCGCGCTGCGGGCGCGGTGGCAGGTGGCCATCTGCCAGAAGCAGGGCGTTTTGCTGATCGATCCATCGGACAAGGTATGCATCGGAAAAGTCATCGGATTGTCCGCCAATTTTATGCATGAGGACCCAGGCGGTTTCGGCACAGATACGGGGATCGTAGCCTGTGGCGGGTCCGGCCTGATGGCGTAGGATGTCGAGGCCTTGTTGGACCCAGGGCCAACGTTGATCGGCCGTGGGCATGAGGACGCTCACATTGTAGGCTAGGTTCCAGGCCTGCAGAATCCAGATGTCGGGGAATTGCGGTTGGAGGGCAGTAATCCATTCGGCAAGCTGTGCCAGTTCGAGGTAGCGTCCTTGTTCCTGCAGGAACATCACGCGCAACCAGAGCCAGTCGGTCACGATGCCGCGGAATCCTCCCAGCAACAAGTTGATAGCTGGCGTGGATGGAGCATCGGGAATGGCCCACTCCGCCGTAGCTGTCTTTGCTGCGCGCTGGGTCCAGGCGAGGTTCAGCAGCGCCGCAGAAAAGAAACAAGCGAGAGCGAGTACAACAGCCAACATCCGGTTCATGTTGAAACCTCCTGGCGGGACATGCGCCAAGCCGTGAGTAGGGCCGACAGTGCGGGTATGACGAGCAAGAAGAGCAGCAGGGACTTGGTTGCGGGGGCAATGGGGACGAGATAGGCATTTGCCAGGGCATCAAAGGGCAGGAGATCCTGCAGGGCGGATGCGGCGGATTGCACGGCAGACAGGATCCGATGGGAGAGTGCCAGGAGGCTGTCCCCAAAGCGTGGCGTCCCGTGACTGTGGGCATGGCTGTATGAGACATCCAGTGCACGAGCCACCGAGGCAATCACGAGCGCCACCAGACTGGCATAAGCGCTGAACAGGGCGACGGGGAAGGAAAGGCAACTACTGAGCAGGATGGCAATGGCGGATAGGGCTGCGACGCATGCCAGGAGCAGGATGCCTGCCCGTGCCAGATTGGCCGGGAGGGAGGCTGCTTGCCGGAGTAACCGCACCGGTGATTGCGCATCAAAGAAGATGGTGGGTTGTGGGGCCTCTGGTATGAATTGCAGTTGGACTGACTTTGTGTGGGGCGGTAGGGTAAGATCTTGCAAGGGGATCTGGTGCAATCCATCCAGCAGGTTTTCGACCGGGAAGGTACCCAGCGTTGTCCCGGCATCGGGATGATCCAGCAACCACGTACCGGCAATCGGCTGTCGCTGCATCGGATGCACCCGGAACTGGAACTGGAGGGCCCAGCGGGTTTTGTCGGCAGATGCTTCCACCGGGATGGTCCAGGTAACAGGGCTTCCGGCACGCGTCTGGTAGTTTTGCTGGCGCAAGCGGTTGCTTTCCTGTTGCAGGGATGGTACCAGGCTTGGGTCTGGCGCAGCTTTTCGCCATTTGACGAGGTTCTGGCGGGCGGTTGCGCGCAATGCGGTTTCGTCCGGCAGAAAGGGTTGCCAGACCGTTGGAGGCGGGACGTCGCGTTGTGCCAGGCGCACCTGCGTGGCGAGATAAAAGAGGCTACCCGCACATAGGAGTAAAAATAGACAGATGCCATTGACTCCCAGCCACTTGCCGCACCAGATGGTGCCACCGCCAACCGGCTTTGTGCGCAGCATGGCAAGCTGTTGTTGGCTACGCTCGGATGCAATGGAGGCACAGCCGAGCCAGATGGCCCCCGTGATGACCACCGCAAAGATAAGCGGGGGCACGTACGTTGCCAGCAGGGTGTATGTGGCCGCCGGGTTGGCTGGGCTGGCAAGATGAAATGGCAACAGGACCGCAGGTAGAGCGGCTGCAGCGAAGAGCCAGGCAAGCGCACGTGTGTTGCATGCCTGCCGGATGGTGATGGCGGCAATAGCCAGACTTGCCCGGATCATGGTGCGGTTTCCTCCTCCAGAAAGGCGGGCAATTGCAGGGTAGCCGCATCTGTCGTGGATGCCGCATCTTCCGGTTGTCCGGCCCGGTACACACTTTCCACAAAAAATGTTTCGAGGGAATTGCGCGACGCTTCGATCGTGGGCGGGGTTCCTGTCATTTTGTTGAGAAGCTTGGAAAGCTTCTGCTGCTGTCGAGGATCGAGTGGTGCCGCCGTCTGGATGGATGTGCCCGCGTCCTGGTTTGCCAGAAGCGTATCGAGTGGGCCTTGTGCCAGAATACGGCCATGATGCATGATACAGGCATGCTGGCAGATGTCCTGGATGTCGGCCAGCAAGTGGGAGGCAATGATGATGGTTTTACCGGTCTGGGTGAGTCGCTGGAGCAGTTGCTTGACATGGTGGCAGCCGATGGGATCCAGTCCGGCTGTGGGCTCGTCCAGGATCAGCAGGCGGGGATTGTTCAGCAAGGCCTGTGCCAGCCCGAGACGACGGTTCATTCCCCGAGAGAACTCGCCGATGGGGCGGTTGGCAGCGGCTGATAAGCCGGTCAGTGCCAGCAATTCCGCTGCCCGCTGCACGCGTTTTTTTGCTGGCAGATTGAAGAGCGAACCGTAGAACAAGAGGGTTTCGGTTGCGGTCAGGTAGCGGTACATGGTTGACATTTCCGGCAGGTAGCCGATTTGGTGCTGGATCTGTGTGTCGTGCGGGGATCCACCGAGAATGGACACGGAGCCGTGTGTCGGCCGTAGCAGGCCGAGCAGGAGTTTGAGGGTGGTGCTTTTGCCGGAGCCATTGGGGCCGAGGAGTCCGAATAAACAGCCTGCTGGGACCGAGAGGGAAACCTGCTGTACGGCAGTCACCTTGGGGCGGTGCCAGAAATCACGAAAGGTTTTGCAAAGGGAATCGGTTTGGGCGGCAATCATTGTTGAATCTCCAGTCGGTGTGTCCATTGAACGCCTACAGTCAGGATGCCAAGAATCAGCAAACAGCCATAGAGCAAGGGCCAGGGCAGATACTGGATGATGGCGGCAGGCGACTGATCCAGTTGGGTGGCAGGCCAGAATAGGTTCCAGTTGGGTATCCAGGCCAGCAGGGTGTTTGGGGTAGGGGCATGCGCGATCCGTGCGCCGGCTAGAAGGCCGCCGAACAGGGTCAGCAGGCAAAGCGCCATAGTCGTTACAGGCGGCAAACGTATGCCGAGCGTCAGGGCGAGGGCTGCAAAAACCCAGAGTGCGACAAGCAAGGGGAGTGCGGCGAGGATGATACCGGGGTCCATATGGGGATGATATGTCAGGGAAAACACGCCGGTTCGGGATATAAAGCCCATCAGCCCGCAGGTAGCCCAGAGCAGGGCGGGCAATGCGCCCAATGCGGTAGCATGAAAGGATTGTTGTTTACGCCAGTTCTGCCAGGCCGCGACGGCACAGGCGAGGGGGATGCAAAGTAAGCCGGCCAGTGCGGCGCGTACGTCGGTTACATATCCATACTGGGGATCGAGGGTTTCGACCGCGCGGTGCGCCAGCAGGGTTGCAGGCGTGGTTATGGCGCTGAACAGCAGGGCCAGCAGCGCAATCGCGCCAAACCGTGACAGTAGGTATTGCGGACGCGTAACCGGTTTTGTCAGCAGCATGGCTGCTACGCCGGATTGCTGATCGGTACGCAGGATGGCACAGGCGGCATACGCACAGAGAATGATGCCGAGACCCAGTTGGAGGGCGAGCCCCCCGTCGCGCACGAGCCGCTGGCCGGTGTCGCCAAACTGAAAGGCAAGTGCAAGCGGCACAAGCAGGGTGCTACATACGGCCGCTCCTGCAAGCAGCAGCACAACCGGTGTGCGCAGCACCTCCCGCAGGGGCAATAGCGAGAGGGTCACATATTGTTGCAGCTTTCTTTGCATACGACGCATCATACGCGCTTTGCGCCAGCAGGCAACCCTGAAACACGGTGGTGCGAGCCGCACATGTTTATCTGCAAAGGATTTCCATGCAATGCCCGGATCTCTCATGCGCATAGAATGTTCATCACAAGCCCTCGGGACATATTATGGTCTTGGCGGGCACTGCCTACGGACAGCGCGGCGAGGGCGCCGCGACTCCAGGGAAGGGGGATATGTATGCTGGGTTGAAACTTTTGTAGCTGTCTTTTGGGTTGCTTGGAGGCGGAGAGATTAGGGCGAACCCTCCTTTGCCAAAGGCTACGGCGGGCAGGCGAATAGGGCAAAAGATTAAGGTTAGTTCTCGGCCCCCCTAATCTTTCTTCTTAATCTTTCGCCTTGATCTCTTGTGGCAATTTGTAAGGAAATCGGTGATGTTACAGGCTAGTGAGGGCACTTGGGCGGCCAAGATGATGCATGCTGAAACTTGAGAGGTGGAACGCGACCTCCGGGCGCGTTATGTCCGTGGGGTGCGCATGTGTTGTGCATGGAATGTCCGTAGGGCCCGCTATGGTCTTTGCATGCGCCCTTCACGGTCCGCAGCGTGCCCGGAGGTCACGCTCCACCTGTGTTTGCGTTGTGGTGTTTTCGTGGGTAAACTACTACATCTTGTGGCTTGAGTTGAAGGTACAGG